>JAITCM010000078.1 GCA_031283085.1 Chitinispirillales bacterium
AAACATAGCGGGCGCGCCGGACTTCTCAATAAACGCCGTATCCTCCGCTCTTGCTTCCGCCCCCGCGAACCATATACCCTTTTCTGTGTCCATATCGCTTCCTTATATCTAATATACCACTTTCCGCGTCGGAAGTCAAATCTTTTTTATTGGCACGTCGTTTGCTATGTGTTCATCCGTTATTGCCCTGCGGAAGCCGTAAAGCCGGCTACGCCGAGGGTGTCAGTGTTGTATAGAATAATACTATACTATTCATTTCCTTCCGGCCACAGCCTGTTTTTGCTGGTTTCAACAGAATCATTTATACGCATAAAATACTATAATTTGGGGGCGGGAAGTCAAGAGCAAAATGAAAAATTTTGAAAAAAGCCTCCTTTTACTTCCACCGGCTCCAAGCGGTTGGCGGCTTTTGCCGGCGCTTCGCACATACTGGTTACCATGGCCAAGTCCTATTTTGATTCAACCGTTAAAAATTTCATCCATCCCCACAAGTCGTTGCCGTCGCCCTCTTTCGGCGGTTTTGGCAGTTCAAGGATGTGAACCTCCGGCAAATCCGTGAACTCCGAGCCGAGCGCGTTTCGGGGGCGTAAGTTATAAATGAATTTTCTGTTGGCCGGCGGGCGGCATTGTCACATCGCGTCTATGCATAAAAATACAAGATTGTTTGAAACCAGTCGGCGCATAACATATATTAACAGCGATAAGCGCAATCCCGCGCTAAATACCGGAGCGATAGGCAATGGCGATAATACCGCCCGATGTTGACATACTTCCGCCGTCCGACGACCGCATATTCAAGACGGTGTTGACCCACCCAAGCGCCGGTCGCGTTTTGATAGACGTTGTCTCCGCGGCGACCGGCCATAAAATAGTGGAAGCGCAACTGCTAAACAACGAACTGCCGGTATCGAACGAGGAGGAAAAGAGCCAGCGCTTTGACTTGAACTGCACGGTCATTGACGGCAACGGCCAAAAGCGCCAGATAAACGTGGAGATGCAAGGCTCCGTAATGTGGGAACTTGCGGACAGCCCTTTGAATTTTAGCGGCAAGTACGCCTACTACGGGATGGACCTGTTCACATCGCAGCCGTCGGTGGGGGTAGAATGCGCGGATTTGATGCAGACGTACCAGGTTACGTTCTGCAACTATACCGTATTCCCCGACAGGCCGGATTTCATCCACGAGATAGCGTTGCGCTTCCCTGACGGTGAAGTGTTTTGCGACCTGCTCAAAATTGTGGTAATAGAAATGAGCAAGCTGGACTATACGCTGAATAAGCGTGTGGAGGAGTTGACGGGCATAGAGATGTGGGGGTTGTTTTTCGGGTATGCGCAAGACCCGAAGTACAGGGAAATAATCAACAATATCATAAAAACCAAAGAGGAGGTAGGCATGGCTACGGAACTGTTGCTGGAGGTAAGCCAGGATGAAGTGGAGCGCGCCCGGATAAGGAGCCGCAAGAAGTTCCTGATGGACGAGACGTCGAATATGATTACGGCAAAGAAGCTCATGGAGAAAGGCAGGGCGGAGGGCAGGGCGGAGGGCAGGGCGGAAGAGCGGCGCGAATTCATCGAACATATGCACAAGGAAGGCTTTAGCATTGCAGATATTGTGAGAGCTGCCAAACTCACGGAAAAGGAAGTCAATGATATTTTAGGATTGTAAAATCAATATTATTTTAAGATGGATAGAGTTAAGAATAGCATTAACGCCACAAAAAATCAGAAAACGTCAAAAACGACGGTAAAAAATATGCGCCGCGTCCCCCACATATTAAAATTAATCGCTCTTTGGATAGCCGCGGTAACGCTTGCCGTAGTCGCCCTTGTCTTTGCCGTTAGCATCGCGTTCTACCACGTACTCACGCTTCCGTCCGTTCAGGAGCGGGCGTTGCGCGTTGCCGAGGGGAAGATATCGGAGTTGGGTTATCTTAACGGCGAAATAACGATTGAGCGGCTTTCGTCCAACTTCATATCGTACGTTGATATCTACGGCCTGCGCGCGGTGGGGAAGTCCGGATACGGGGATTCCGTTTATGTGGGGCGCGTGACTGTGCGTTATTGGCTTCCGCCGCTGCTTAAGAAGACGGTATGTGTGCGCAAGACGACCGTCACGGATGTGCGCGGTCATATCGTAATGTCGCCGGACGGTGATATTATGATTCCGTTTATGCCGGTTGAATACTACGATAAGACGGACTCCGCCGCGCTTGGCGGCTATACGGCGCCGCCCGCGCCGTCTGCGCCGCCGCCGGCGCATAAACGTCGAAAAAAAACGAAGGCGAACTACTACGACGAAGATGGGCATTACGACCCGTCGAAGTGGCCTGTGAAGGTGGATTTGGGACGGGCGCGGGTGAACGGTATAAACGCCGTCTACCGAGATTTGAAAAACGATATGGTGGGCGAGATAGTAAACGCCGACGCCGAGGCGCGGTTTTACGCCATCGACTCCTTTTACGCGGAGATTCGCGTCCCGGACGGTTCGTACGTCAGCCCCTGGTGGAACGGGGCGATTGATACAATATGCGCATCCGGGGTTGTCACGTGGCGCAATTTGGAGGTGCGTTCCATGCAGTTCAAGGGGGCGACGACGCACGTTACGGCCGCCGGAAAGCTCTCCTATTACGAGGGCAAACCGTGGGATATCCGCGCTGACTTCATTACCTCCGTAAAACCCCTGCCCGTGCTCTACGAGAACGCGGAGGGGCTCGGCAGGGACGGCATTCTGGAGGGGAAAGCCTCCTTTGGGGGTACGCTGTACGAGCCGATTTTCGGGGCGCAGGTCAAGGGGTATGGGCTCGTGTACAGGGGATACGCTCTCGACGCGTTTGATGTTAACGCCTCCTACGGCCGTGACGAGTATGGGCGCGCGCGTGTTCGGGGCGGCAGCGCCTTTGGCCGGTTTGACGTGGACGCAAGGCTTCTCATGAAGAACCTGATGCGTGGCCCGGAATTCGGCGGCTACAGCGCCGCCGTGCTGCTGAGCGGACTTGACGCGAAGAGAATAGCCGAGGAGCTGAAAATCAAACTGCCGTTTCCGGTAGACAGCGGGCAACTGCGCCTGAAGGCCGACGGTAAGTGCTTCAAAATACCTGCGCAGGCCGACCTCACGGCGGAGTTTGAGGGCGCAAAGCTGTCTGGCGGCGCGATAGCCGCCAACGTGCGCCTCAAAAACGATTCGTGGGAGCTCGACGGAAACTGGGGCGCCAATAGCGTTGAGGGGCGCGGCAAGGTGGATTTCAAGACGCTGGCGATTGACGGCGCCGTGAACGCCGATGTCCGCGACCCGTCGGTACCCGCCGCCGCCTTCACCAAGGAGCGAGCTTTGGGCAAAATTGAGCTTGCCGCGGAGTTCGGCGGACGGCTGAACGACATAGAAAAAATTGCCGTATCAGCCGTCGTAAAGGGGGATGGAATCCGGTGGCGCGGCGTGCGCGCCGATTCCCTTGAAGCGCACTTGTCGGTTGACAGCGCCCGTGTGAGATTGCGCAGAGCCGACGGGCACGTGTACGGCCGCGTCGATTCCGTGGCCGCGTTCTTCGGGCAGGGCGGCAAAATCGGCGGGTACATCGACGCCGACGTCTCAATGAAGGGCGGCTTGGACGACCCGCTCATCAACGCGCGTCTGCGCGGGTACGGTCTGCGCTATGCCCGGTATGTCGTTGACACGCTCACCGGCTTCGCGTCTATGGAAAAGGACACCGTGCGTTGGAACAGCCTTTATTTGCGCGGGATGGGTACAACCTTGGAGAGCGGCGGACATTTGATAATCGGCCCCAACATAGCGTTGAACGGCGGCGTCGAGCTGTTCGACGAGCGTCCGGACGGGTCGCGTGTGTCGGCCGGACGGGTCACGGCGGGTGGCACAATCACCGCCGACTCGGTCAAGGGTAGCTGCCGTCTCACTTCGCTGCCGCTGCGAATGCTTGACCCGTGGGTTCCGCCGGAGCATCGGATGCGGGGCGTATTCTCGCTCTCCGGAGACTTTTCCGGTACGCCCGCCAATCCGAGCGGCAGGGTAAACTTCAGGTTGACCGAACCGGTTTACGGCAAGTACGGTATTCACTCCATTGTCGGCGACGCGGCGCTCTCCGATTCCCTTCTTGTCGCCGCCGCTTTTGTCAGGACGAGCGACGCGGCCAATCCGATTGAACTCAAAGCGCTCCTGCCGCTGTTGCCGTCGTCGGGTTACAAGATTGACGAAACGGGAAGACGGGCCGCGCGGGTCAACGCGATAACCGACAGGTTTGCCCTAAGCGAGCTGTCGGCAATGTTTTTGGAACCGGACTGTCGGGTTATCGGCAACGCGGCCTTTGACGTGAAGCTCATAAACGCGGGCGGTGGGTGGAACATCGGCGGGGCTCTGTCGATTCCTGACGCAGAGGTATACTACAAACCGCTGGAGGCGACTGTTAACGGCGTCAGATTAAATGTCGGCCTGTCGGGGACGCCGCAAAGTCCGTTAGCCGCGTTTACGCTCGCGACTGCGCGTACGGAGATGGGGCAGTTGCGTATGGATAAAAGTTTCATTAGGGGGCGCAGCGGCGTTGATACGCTTCTATTGGATTCCGTCGCTTTAGTGTTTCGGGACACCGGTATCGTAAACCTGAAGGGTATGTTACGCTACGGCGGGCTGGATTCCATCTTCCACAACCAGAATTTTTACGCGCAATATTGGATAAAGACCCTGCCCATTTCCGCCTTTTCGCGCCTCATACCGAATATCAGGCTGCGCAACGGCGTTTTCAACGGGGCCGGGCTGATACACGCGACGGGCGGCAGGCCGTTGGTCGACGGGGCGCTCCGCCTGACCGGACTGAATGTGGCCATTCCGGACATAAACCCGACTGTGGGCCCGTTAGACGCGAATCTTAGATTTTCCGACAGCACGCTCACAGTCGCGTCGCTCAACGCAAGGTGGGGGGGGCGCGGCAGCCTCTCCGCTTCGGGGCGGACGTCCTGGAATTTGGAGAAGGTCGCCGATGTCAATCTGAACGTGAGGGGTCAGGATATCTCCTTTGAGCTTCCCGATGTGGTGAACGTGGGTGTGACGAACGCCGACTTGCGGATAAGCGACCGCGGCGGCGGTATCATAGTAGACGGCAGGGTAGCCATGGGGCCTACGAGCTATGTGCGTGACCTCAACATCGTGGATTTGATAAACCAGATGCAGGTCGCCGCCGATGTCCGTCGGACGCCCAACCCGTTCCTGCAGAACATTTTGTTGCGCGTCAACCTCGATTTGGCCAACAATGTCAGCGTTGACATGAATATCGGCACACTCCTCATGGACGGGCGGTTGATGGTAGCCGGAACCGCCGGAAGTCCGGGGATAGTGGGCGAGATAAAGATTGTCGACGGATTTGTCTACTACCTGGACCGCAAGTTCACCATTGCCGAGGGGGTAATATTTAACCCTGACCACTCGAGGCTCAACCCCACGCTCAGGATTACCGCGAAAGCGGACATCATTACGTTCTCGCCGAACTCGAGGTCGGAGCAGTTCACCGTCACGCTAAACGTGACGGGTACCATGGACAACCCCGTCGTGCGTTTCATGGCCGAGCCGACGCTTAGCGAACTCGACATCCTGAGCATACTCACTTTCGGCGAGAGGATGGGCGGCATGGGTAGCGACATAAACAACCGGCTGATGAACATTGCCGCGCAACAGGCCATAGGACTGGGGACGCGCAGGCTGGAAAAACTGCTGAATCTGGACAGGGTGAGCGTGAGCGGCGATGTGCTCGGAACTGGGAACAGCCAAAGCGCCGGCGCCACTATCGGCGTATCAAAGCGTTTCACCTCGCGCCTGAATGTCTCCTACGAGACGAACACAAACAACCTGAGCGACAGAAAGGTCACGGCGCAGTACCGTTTGCTGCAAAACCTGTTTCTTGAGGGGCTGACGAGCAGCGATGGGGAGAACGCGTTAGACCTTATACTGAGGTACAGCAGATGAGTGGCGCGGCGCTGAAATACGCGAGGTTGCTCGTTGTTCTGATATGCGGTTTCTCCATGTCGCGGAGCGCCGCGCAAACGTACTTGGACTCTTTGATACAGCGCCAAAGAGAGTTGCAAGAGCAAGAGGCGCTTCAACACGGGGAGAGCGGGCGGGAGGTGTCGCGGGACGAGTCGCCGCTGTGGGGCGGGCGAACGCTCTCACGCGGCGAGACGCGGGAGTTTGAGCGTCAGCAGCGGGAAGAGCGCAAGCGGCGCGAACAGCGCGCGTGGCGCGTACGCTCGGTTGATTTTTACGGCAACAGCGCCTACGGCAAGAGGGATTTGCAAAGCCTGATGGAGCTAAAACGCAAGTCGCGTTTTACCGAATACATGATGAGGTCGGATTTGGACGCGCTGACAGCGTTCTACAAAAACGGCGGGTTTGAGTACGTTAGCGTTAAGTTCGTAAGCGAGCGGGACAGCGCGAGCCGCAAGGTGAATATTCACATTTCTGTGGAGGAGGGGCGGCGTATCCACGTCGGCGAGATTAATATCGACGTGCGGCGGTTCGCGCCCGGTTCAGGCGCGATGCGTAAGTTAGTAACCAGGCGGGGCGCGCCGCTTGTCCACTCCGACGTACGCCAGGACTGCCGCACGCTTAAGGAAATCGCCGGCGAACGCGGGTTTCTCGAGGCTATCGTCGAGCCGGAGGTTATGATAGACACCGTCGAGTATCGGGCAAGCGTGGTTTTCAGGGTACAGGAAGGCCCGGTTGTGAAGGTAGGCAACATCAATATCGACGCGAGAAAATTCAGAAGGGTCACGGTTGAGCGGGAACTCTCCATACGCAAGGGCGATACGCTGAACCTGCGTACGGTGCGGCAGTCCGAGCGCAACCTCTACACTACCGGCCTCTTCAACTATGTGCATATAAAGCCGGAGTTCGATACCGCCGTAGCCGCCGTGGAGTTGCCGGACAGCGTCTACGATTTGAGTGTGCGCGTGACGCGGGGCGAGTATGTCCGCGCGCAGGCCGGCCTCGGCTACAGCACCGACGAAGGCGCAAGGGTCTCCGCCTCCGCGACGTGGAAGAATATGTTCGCGCTGGGACAAAGCCTCACGCTAAGTTCCAAGGTCTCACAGGTCTCCCAGGGCGCGGAAGCGGTTCATGCCATTCCGTGGTTCCTGTATACGCCGCTGCAGCTCAACACCAAGCTGTATTACACAAGGTTTGACAGACCGCGGCTATACGAAGGTTTTTTCGACGGGGTGCGCGTCTCGCTTGGCCGTCAATCCAACCATGACATACTCTATCAGGTATGGTCGCAGTGGGAAGACGTGAGTTGGATAGAACCCCCGACACAGGACAATGTCCTTGCCGGCGTTCCCAACGACCCGACGCAAAGTATCGGCGGCGATATCGCCTACGACATAAGGAACGACCTGTTCAGCCCGACAAAGGGCGGCTTCATCCGGCTCGGCGTGGAACTGGCGGGCGTCTTCGGCGGAAAATCCAATCAGTTCGTAAAAACAACTTTCGACTCCCGCGTCTACTTTACCGGACGCTCGCGCTACCACCTCTCCATGGCCGCCCGCACAGGATACGCGATGCCCTACGGCAAAAGCGCCGACGTCCCTCCGCAAAGCAAGTTCTACGGCGGCGGCAGCACCACTGTCAGAGGCTTTCCGGTAGACAAGCTCGCCGTCCTGCCTAACGACGACCCCCTGTTGGGGAACTTCTACGTATTTCTGAACGTCGCCGATGTCCGCGTTCCCATGTTTTGGTGGATACACAGAGAGTCGTTCCTAAACTGGTTCAACGCGGCGGCGTTCATAGACGCCGGGAATGTGTGGCCGAACTTTGAGGATATAGCGTCGGCGAAAGAATTCTTCGGAGGCCTGAGATGGACGGCGGGCCCCGGATTGCGGGTAGATACGCCTATAAAGCTGGTGGCTCGGCTGGATTTCGGTTTTAAAATAGACAGGCGTCCGAGAGAGAGCGTATATGAGATACACTTTGACTTGGGACAGCCGTTTTGACATTGGAATCAACTGTGTTTTATTATAATTGATAATAATGCGCGGGCGGTAGACGTCGTTGTTTGATTTTGCGTGGCGGCGGGTCAAAGCCGCAAAAATATATTAAAAAAATATAGCAATCGGCGGCGGCAGCCATTATATTGATATTATGGATGTTGTGCAATTAAGATACAGAGGCCTCATTTCCGGTAATAAACACTGAGCCGGTCACATTGTTTATCTCGGCGAAGCCGATTGATTAACGACTGCGAAAAACGTTCAAATAATTTCCAAAAAAAAGGGGTGCTTATGGGTACAAAGGTTAAAATGTGGATGTTTTCGGCGGCCTTGATGGCCGTGATTTCCGCGGCGGCGGTTGCGTCCGCGCAAACCTGTACCGGGGACACGGCGTGTGTGCCGTTCAGGGTCAATGTTGCCGCCACGGTCAAGGCTACGAAAAGTGGCGTGACGAAGCAGGTGTCCGCTACGGCGAATACGGTGGTTACCCTTAAAATTCCGGTTGCGTCCACGCTTGGGGTGACGGGCGTGTTAAACGGCGCGGGTGGGCGGTTGGGCGCCCCGGCGTTCGTCAGCGGCCGCGACGGGCATATCGCCGTCAGGCTGTGGGGGCAGTCGTACAAAAACGCGGAGGTCTCCCTGCATACCATAAATGGGAAGCGGGTGTTGCGCGGCTATGCGTCCGCCGGTGAGGCGGCGAAGAGCATATCGGGCCCGGATTTGACGGCGGGCGTCTATCTGCTGTCGGTCAAGGGGGCGGACGGCAACGCTATCTCGTCCCGCGTGACCCACCGCGGCGGTAGCATGGTTCTCAATGTGGATTTCTTAAATGAAAACATTTCGCCCGCCGGGCAGTTGGCTAAAGAGGCAGCGGAGTCGTGGACGATAAACGTTTCGGCAGCGGAGTACGCTGACAGCGTCTACGCGCTTAGCGTCGAGAAGGGGGCGAACAACGCCCAGCAGAACATAACCATGCGCCGGATTCCGGTAACTGCTACTCCACATGCGGACTTTACGGAGACGGTAAACGGGGTGTCTTTTGATATGGTTTACATACCGGGCGGCACATTTACCATCGGTTGCGAGGCGAATAGCGGTTGCCCGTCCGATACAAGACCCGTGTCGGGCGTGAAGGTCAACAACTATTTTATCGGGAAAACCGAGGTATCGAAAAAATTGTATGAAGCGGTGGTGAAAGGCAGTTCCTCCGCCAGTAACTCTACCTCCGAAACGGGCATAACCTGGTATGAAGCCTTGGATTTCGCTTGTAAGTTAAGCCAAAAGACGGGTAGAAAGTATCACATGACGACCGAGGCGGAGTGGGAGTACGCGGCAAAAAAGCACAGAGAAAAGTTGGAAAAAATAGCCAATGGCAGCGGCGTCAGCGGCGAAGAATGGGCGTATAACTCCTGGAACAGCACGCATGATGGCGGGGAAGACCCGGTAGGGCCGTCGAGCGGGCAGCACACTCAAAAAACGCGGCGCGACGCGAATGGATACGGCGATAACATAACCGCGCGCCTCATCCGTTCAATAGAGGGCGTGGGTCCGGCGCTGCGCCTGGCCGTCTCGGCAGATATGGACTATCCGTCGAAGATGATTCCGACTTGCGATATCCACGCTCCGGAGATGGGCGCCGAGCCGGCGAATTCTTACCGCGACCCGCGGTGGGTCACAGGCAGCGACTCCATTTGGAAGACGGATGGCACGATAGCGATAGGCACTTTTGAACTCAGGGCTTGGTCGGACGGTACGGCGAGATTAACCAGCGGATATGGCGGCAGTGCCGCAAACGGTCAGTGGTTCACTTCAAACAACATCGTCTTGGTTTTTGTCCCGAGTTCGGGTTCGAACAAAAAATACCCGTATATCTTTGTTGATGAACAACATGTGTCGCTTATTTCCGACCAGAATTTAGGCGCCGGTTTCGTCGGGAGGTTAGCAAAGCAGCCGGCGAGTTACTACGACAAACCTGCCATATCCGGTCTAAAGAGCGGCGAGGACTTAGCCAAGGCGCAGACGAACTTTAATACAGAGTTTAAGATGGTCGATATGACCAATATCCCTGGGTCGGAGCAAAAACAGGATTCGCGGCTGCTTGACGGGGGGCCGACCAAGGGATGGTTCCAGGACAACACCAGTGCCGGCGGTGTGCACCACTACAGAAAAGACATTGACGCTGACGAATTCCGGTTCACTGTTAATCAGAATAACGGCCGGACTATGCTCGCTAACGGCGCGTGGTTTACGGTCAACAACGTGTTCCTGCGTGTAAAGCATTCGAGCGGATATACGGCCGAGTATCTGTACGCCGTGACACCGGATGAGACTTTCTATCACAATTCGTTTATGGGATATGAGCGCGGCGACTTCAGGATGTTCAAGAAAGAGACCAACGGCAGTAGCTGGCCGCTGACTACCTGCGGCAATATCTGCAGCGAGGAAATCCCAAAAGGCCTGGGCGCTTCCATGTATTCCAGTCAGGGGGCGAAGGGCAAATCTACATTTGTGCCGGCGCCTTGTCCCACGGGCGGCTGCAAGTAGGGGAGCGGTCGTGATTTGATGTTATAGGGGCGGGTTTCAAACCCGCCCCATTATAATATAATACCGATACCATCTGAAAAAATCCTCTCGTTTCCCCCGTCAACAATAGCCCTGAACTCCGGGGAAGCGGCGTTGTAATCCACGATGTCAACCCGAAACGGCAAGTCCGACTCCGAGAAAGCGTCCGCGAGCCGCGAGCGCGTATCCATATCCAGCCCGCCGTCCCTGACAAATGCCAAGTCAAGGTCAGAGTAGCGCCAATTCGTGCCGTTGTAACGCGGGCCGAAAGCCAGCACGTCAAAACGGGCGGCGTGTTTTGAGAGGATGTCCGTGATGATATTCATCTCTTTTTCGGAAACGTGGACCATGTTATATCCTTTTCTCTATAATTTCCATAGTTTCCACAAACTCTCGCAAGTCGCCGGCAAACATCTTTGCGGTTTGGTAAACGTTGTCGGCGACTTTAAAATCGTAAACGTGGCTCGTCTTGTTTCTTGCGTCGTGATACGCCAGCCAATGGTCGAAATCAGCGATGAGCCGCTTCTCCGCCGCTACCCTGAAGAGGTCTTTTCGCGTTAAAATATCCGCTTCCTTGCCGATGTCCTCTATTTGAATGAAACGTCGCATCGTTTTCCAGCATAGCTCATAACAAAACTCAAAGTGCTTTATCAGGGCAGCGTGCGCTGTCTCGAATTCATAAACGTCGCGCTTGTCGGACGGTTTAGCCTCTACCCTGTCAGCAAAAGCAATTGCCATATAAAAAGCGTTAGCGGCGTTTTTTAGGGACGTAATATCAAGTTTGTTTTCCATGGATTTTAAAATAATATTTTGCGGGGTGTGGAGCCAAAGCCAAAAAATATATAAAAAATACGGCAATCGTCGGCAGTAGCCATTATATTGATATAAGGGGTGTTCCAGAATACCGTATGTTGTAATACTGTAAGAAAATGTGTAAAATCCGTAACAAGGCTGTAATTTACCGAATAATTTCCCAAGAAAGGGGGGGTTATGGGCACGAGGATTAAAAAATGGATGTTTCCGGCGGCCTTGACGGTCGTTATCTTCGCGGCGGTTGCGCCCGCGCAACATATAGTGATAGACACGGCGAAAGTGCCGTTTGAGGTCAATGTGGCCGCTACGGTCAAAGCCATAAAAAGCGGCGAGATAACGTCAAAAGAAGCCGCGGCGAGGACTGAAACCACTCTGGCCGTACCGATAACGTCTTTTTTGTCGGGGGCGGGTGGTAATGTTGGCGTGTTAAGCGGGGCGCGGGGGCGCTTGGGCGCTCCGGCAATCGTTAGCGGCCGCGATGGGAAAGTTTCCGTCAAACTTTCCGCGCCATCGTACAAAAACGCGGAGGTCTTGCTGTACGCCATAAACGGAAAGTTGATGTTACGCGGCAAAGCGTTTGCGTCGGGGGCGGCGGCGAGCGTACGCCGGGATTTGACGGCGGGCGTCTATCTGCTGTCGGTCAAGGGGGCCGGCGGCGACAATCTCTCCTCTCGCGTAACCCACCGCGGCGGGAGCCTGGCTCTCAATGTGGAGTTATTAAACGAAACCGTAACGCCGGTCCGGCAGTTGGCGAAAGAGAGCGCGGAGGGGGATGGTAACGCGTGGCATATATCGGTTACGGCTCCAGGGTTCGAGGACAGCATTTTTTCGCTTAACTTGCAGAAAGGGCTTAACCCCAAGCAGACCATAACCTTGCGCCAGGCCCAAAGGCCCGCAAAGGCCTCTTTCACGGAGACGTTAGGCAGCAATAATGTGGCCCTTGATATGGTTTACATACCGGGCGGCACTTTTACACTTGGATGCGAGAAGAGCAGCGGCTGCCCGGCCGACGCAAAACCTGTGACGGGTGTGCAAGTCAGCAGCTATTTTATCGGGAAAGGCGAGGTGACGAATGACCAGTGGTTTGCCGTGATGGGGTGGTATAAGGGTTACAACGGTAAAAGCACCACAAGGCCTGGTTGCATTAATACGCAATACTGTGACAGAACCGGCTCCGCAGCGAGCATCACTTGGTATGAAGCACTGGAATTCGCTTGCAAGTTAAGCCAAATTACAGGCAAGAAGTATCGCATGGTAACCGAGGCGGAGTGGGAGTACGCGGCAAAAAAACATCTTAGCAGTTTGAGCAACATCGGCGGCGGCAGCGGGGTTGGCGGCGAAGAATGGGCGTATAACACCTGGAGCAGTACGCATATGGGCGGGACCGACCCCATAGGGCCGAATGGGAGCTTGGAAAAACTGCACACCCAAAAAACGCGGCGCGACGCGAATACCGGCGGCGATAACATAACATCGCGTCTCATCCGCTCGATTGAGGGGGTAGGTCCGGCGCTACGCCTGGCAATCTCTGCGGATATGGACTACCCGCCGGGTATGCCGGCAACGTGCGATATCCGTATCCCGGAGCTGGGCGACGAACCGGAGAACTCTTACCGCGATATGCGGTGGGTCACGGGCGGCGACAAGAGGTGGGCGGTGCCGTCAGGTTCTACGGCGATAGGCAGTTTTGACCTCAGGGTTTGGGAGGACGGCACCGCGAGCGTTGCCAATTCCTATCCCGCCAACAGCCGCACTGCCGGCCAGTGGTTCACTTCAAACAATATGGCTTTCGTGTTCGTCCCGAATTCCGGTTCGAGCAGAACGTACAAGTATATCTTTGTTACCTTAAAAGACGCGTCGCTTATTTGCGATATGGATTACTCGAACTACAGTAGCGGCGCTTATATTGGGAGGATAATAAAGGAGGAAGCGACCCACGTTGACAAGCCGGCTATAGCGGCCGGTTTGAAGAGCGGCGCGGAATTGGCCGCGGCGGCTGGGGATGACTATAAGATGATTGATATGGGGAACATCCCGGCGTCGGCAAAAAAACAGGATGCGCGGCTGCTCGACGGCGGGGCGACTATGGGATGGTTCCAAAACAATTCCAGCGCCGGCGGCGTGCACCACTACAGAAAAGACGTTGACCCCGACGAGTTCAGGTTCACCGTTAATCAGAATAACGGCCGGACTACGCTCGCCAACGGCGAGTGGTTTACGGTCAACAACATATTCCTGCGCGTAACGCACTCGGGCGGATACACGGTCGATTATCTGTACGCCGTAACGGGGGAGGGGGCGAGCGCGACTTTCTACCACAACTCTTTCCAGGGGTATGAGCGCGGCGACTTCAGGATGTTCAAGAAAGAGACCAACGGCAGCGCGTGGCCTACGACCACCTGCGGCAACATTTGCAGCGAAGAAATCCCAAAGGGTCTGGAGGCTTCGATGTATGCCAGAATGGATAACGGCCAGTCCACATTCGTGCCGGCAAAGTGCCCCGCCGGCGGTTGCAGATAGGGCGGTAGTTAGGGTTTTATGTTGCGGGGGCGGGTCAAGCCCGCCCTCTTTACGCCAGACGCCGGAGACGAACTTTTTGAAATCATATAACGGTCGAAACGTTTAAGCGCTGGTTTGTGTTGACAGCATCCTCTCCAATTCCAACAGCGCTTCCGCCACCCCGTCCCCCGTAACCGCCGACATTCCAAGCCATCCGTCGGGAATCTTTATAATGGATTCGCCCCCCATCAAATCCGTTTTAGTCATTATAAAGCACTTAGGCTTCCCCGCCAGCAATTCGCTGTAATGCGCCAGCTCGTCCACAAGCACCTTAGCGTCCCCAAGCGGGTCATCCGACCCCGCCTCCACCATGACCGCCAGCACGCTCGTCCGCTCGATGTGCCGCAGGAAGCGTATCCCCATCCCCTTCCCCTCGTGGCAGCCCTCTATCAGCCCCGGAATGTCGGCCACCACGTATGAAGACCCGAACGGCCCGCTTTTGCTACTGACTATGCCGAGGTGCGGCTCTTTAGTGGTGAACGGGTAATCGGCTATCTTCGGCCTGGCATGGGAGATGCGCGACAGGAAGGTGGACTTTCCGGCGTTGGGGCGTCCCACTAACCCCACGTCGGCCAGTACCTTCAGTACCAGCTTCAGCTTCCTCTCCTCGCCCGGTTTGCCCGGTTCGCAGAACTGCGGGTTCGGGTCGTGGAAGGAGGCCAGCGCCGCGTTCCCCCGCCCGCCGCGTCCGCCTTTCGCGACCGGCTCTTGCTGCCCTTCGTTTAGACAGTCGAACAATATCTCCCCCGTGGCGCCGTCGTAGACTATGGTGCCTAAGGGTACTGGGATTACGACGTCCTCGGCGCTTCTGCCGGTCTGGTTCTTCCCCTTGCCGTGCGCGCCGCGCCCGGCTTTGTAGTGTCGGCGGTAGGCCACGTCCTGTAACGTGTGTATCTGCTTTGAGCCGGTAAGGTAGATGTGCCCGCCGCGCCCCCCGTCGCCGCCGTCGGGGCGGCCTTTGGGCTTGTACTTCTGGCGCTCGTAGGAGTGGCAACCGTTGCCGCCGTCGCCGGCCTTCAGTTCGATTGCGGTCTCGTCTATAAACATATTTTTTAATCCTTTTAATCGTTTAATCTTTTAATCCCGATAATCCTTTAAATACTGCGAATCCCGGTTCAGACATTGTTTTAATCCTTTAATCCTAATCAAAAATAGCATTTACGCCGTGTCAATATGTATATTATTTGTCTGTTACCATAATTGACAAATTAAAAGATTGATGAATCATCAAACAATATCATTACAATAACAGTAGGATATAATGGCTACCGTCAATACCGTTAATACCAATATTGATACTGTTGATACCGCCTATAATGTGCGGCGCGTTTTTGTTGAGAAGCGGCCGGAGTATGATGTCCACTCGGCCGGGTTGCTGGCGGATTTGCGGGATAATCTTGGGATTTCGGGGCTTGACGGCGTTCGTACGTTGAACAGGTATGATATGGAAGGATTGACCGACGGTTACTACGCGGCGGCGAGGGACAGTATCTTCGCGGAGTTGCCGGTGGACTTTGTTTACGACGAGGAGATGCCGTTGGGGGCGGGCGAACGTGTCTTTGCCGTCGAATATCTGCCGGGGCAGTACGACCAGCGGGCGGACGGGGCGGCGCAGTGTGTTCAGCTTTTGACGCACGCGGCGCCGCCGAGGATAGCCTCGGCCCGCGTCGTCGTCGTCAAGGGCGATATTGACGAGGATGATTTTCAGAGGCTCAAAAATTACTGTATCAATCCCGTTGACTCCCGCGAGGCCTCGCTTGACAAGCCTGCAAGCCTCGTTCCGCGAGCCGAATCGCCCCCCGACGTGGCCGTGTTGCACGGGTTCGTCGGTCTTGACGACGATGGGATTGATAATGTCAGGAAAAATCTCGGCTTGGCGATGAAGGGCGAAGACCTGTTATTCTGCCGGCAGTATTTTCGTGATACGGAGAAACGCGACCCCACAATAACGGAGGTGCGCGTGCTGGATACGTATTGGTCTGACCACTGCCGCCACACCACTTTCCTCACCGCCATAGAAGGCGTGGAGATAGAGGATACGGCGCTCAACGGCCCTATCTGTACGGCGTTTGAGACGTATATGCGCGCCCGTGAATATGTTTGCGGCGACGGCGCGGACGCACGCGACATATCGCTTATGGACATTGCCCTGATGGGCATGAGGGAGTTGCGCCGGAAGGGGTTGCTAAACGACCTGGACGCCTCCGACGAGGTGAACGCCTGCAGTATCGTAGTCCCGGCCGTTGTTGACGGCAAGGCGGAGGATTGGCTTGTGATGTTCAAGAACGAGACGCACAACCACCCTACCGAGATAGAGCCGTTGGGCGGCGCGGCGACCTGTTTGGGCGGCGCTATCCGCGACCCGCTATCGGGGCGAGCCTACGTTTACCAGGCTATGCGGGTGACCGGCGCCGGCGACCCCCGCGCCGCGGTCGGCGAGACGCTGCCCGGTAAGTTGCCGCAGCGCAAGATTACGACGCTCGCCGCTCAGGGTTACAGTTCCTACGGCAATCAGATAGGCATCGCCACCGGCATCGTTTCCGAGGTGTATCACAAGGGTTACATCGCCAAGCGTATGGAAATAGGCGCGGTGGTCGGCGCGGTGCCCAAGTCGCACGTGGCGCGGCGCGAGCCGGAGGCCGGCGACATCGTGGTGCTTCTCGGCGGCAGGACGGGGCGCGACGGTTGCGGCGGGGCGACGGGGTCGTCAAAAGAACATACTGAGGAGTCCATACGGACCTGCGGCGCGGAGGTGCAGAAGGGCAACGCCCCCACCGAGCGCAAGATACAGCGGCTCTTCCGAGACCCGGAGGTGGGTCGCATGATTCGCCGTTGCAACGACTTCGGCGCGGGCGGAGTGGCGGTGGCCGTCGGCGAACTGGCCGCCGGAGTGGATATCTGCTTAGACGCCGTCCCCAAAAAGTACGAGGGGCTTGACGGGACGGAACTCGCCATATCCGAGTCGCAGGAGCGTATGGCGGTTGTGATTAATCCGGCGGATTTGAAAACGTTTCAGGCGAAGGCGGAGGGGGAGAATTTGGAGACCGCCGCCGTCGCGACGGTGACGGACGCCCGCCGCCTCAAGATGTTTTGGCGGGGGAAAGCCATCGTTGACATAAGCCGCGACTTCATAGACACAAACGGTGTCTTGCAGAGGGCGGAGGTCTTTGTCGAGTCGCCGGAGGCGCTCTATTTGCCGGATATCCTGTCCATGACGGCAAAGTGCAGGGATGAATACGGCGACGTCGCCGGCGCCTTTTTAGATACGATGACGGATATAAACGCCTGCGGCCAGCGCGGGTTGAAGGAGATGTTCGACGGTTCTATAGGCGCGGGTTCCGTGCTCATGCCGTTCGGCGGGAGGTACCAGCGGACGCCGGCGGAGGCTATGGTCGCGAAACTTCCCGCGGCAAGCGGCGCAACGGTCACCGGCACGGCAATGAGCTACGGCTTCGACCCGTACTTAGCCTCGTGGAGCCCCTTCCACGGCGCGGTCTACGCGGTGATACAATCGGTGGCTAAGATAGTGGCTGCGGGCGGCGACCATCGCGGGGTACGACTCACGCTGCAAGAGTATTTTGAGAAATTGGGGAGAGACAAAACCAGCTGGGGCAAGCCTTTCGCCGCGCTGCTCGGCGCCTACTACGCTCAGGTTAAACTTGGCATTCCGGCGATAGGCGGCAAGGACAGCATGTCGGGCACGTTCAAAGACCTGCACGTCCCGCCCACGCTGGTATCCTTCGCCCTCGCGCCGGTAGACGTCACAAAGGTAATATCGCCGGAGTTCAAGCGTGTCGGGAGCGTCGTGGTCTTTGTGTCGATATGGGTTGACCAGGTGGGAATGCCGGATTTTGACGTTATCAACAGATGTTACTCCGCGGTACACAAGGGAATAGTTGACGGCCGGATTCTCGCGGTTCACACCGTGGGGCGCGGCGGGATTTCGGAGGCCGTCGCCAAAATGTGCTTCGGGAACCGCGTAGGCTTTAGGATAGACGAGGGCGTCAATCCGGCGGAGCTGTTTAAGCCGGATTACGCCGGATTGGTTGTTGAATTGGATAAGAGCGTTGATACGGACAGGAACGTTTTGGGCATAGGGGAGAATTGTACTATTTTGGGAGTTACGATAGAGGCGAGGGAGATTGTTTGCCGTAACGTACTGATTAATATTGATGAGTTGTACGAAAAGTGGGAGGGTGTTTTGGAGGGCGTTTTCCCCGTAAGGGCTGATACCGATTCCGTCAATATCAATGACGGTCATTGCGGGGAACGAAGCGATGAAGCAATCCATCCAGGCGATATTAATACAAACGGTATTGATACAAATAATAATACGTCCCTCAAAAAGGCGGCTTTAAAGGTTGCGAAGCCGTGCGTACTGATACCGGTGTTCCCCGGTACGAACTGCGAGTATGACAGCGCCCGCAAGTTTGTGAAAGCCGGCGCGGAGTGCGACTTTTTTGTTTTTAAGAATATCAATCCGGGCGATATAGACGAGTCGGTAAAAATTATCTCCGAGAAGATAACGGCCTCTCAGATACTGATGCTCCCCGGCGGCTTCAGCGCCGGCGACGAGCCGGACGGCTCCGGCAAGTTCATAGCCGCTTTCTTCCGCAACCCGCGGGTGAAGGATGCCGTTTCCGAATTCTTAAATAACAGGGACGGATTGATGCTGGGGATATGCAACGGCTTCCAGGCGCTGATAAAACTGGGATTAGTTCCTTACGGAGAGATTCGCGGCCTTAAGGAGGACAGCCCCACGCTTACTTTTAATACGATAGGCCGCCACATATCAAGAATCGTATACACGAAGGTTCGCTCGGTCAACTCCCCGTGGTTGATAAACGTGAAAGTCGGCGATGTTCACGCCGTTCCCGTCTCCCACGGCGAGGGCAGATTTGTGGCCCCAATTGAGGAGATAAAAAAGTTATTTACTAACGGGCAGGTGGCAGCGCAGTATGTTAATTGTGACGGAGAATTTTCGGAGAGTATGGACGGAAACTGTAACGGTTCATACGCCGCGATAGAAGGAATTTTAAGCCCCGACGGCCGAGTCTTCGGAAAGATGGGCCACAGCGAGCGTATAGGGTGGGAGAACGTGGCTAAGAATATACATATTAATAATGACCCGAAAATATTTGAGGCAGGAGTGGCATATTTTCAGTGATGGGGTGTTTAAAGATTAAAGGTTATCTATAACGGATTACAGGAAGAAACAAAATGCCGTTAGTATGGGACGAAATACAGGAACGCGCTCTGTCGTTCTCCAAACGATGGAAAAACGGACAGTCCGAAGAAGCCGAGGGGCAGAGCTTCATACGGGACTTGCTGTACGTCTTTGGCGTGAAAGACCCGCTCAAAGTAGGGACGTATGAATATAAAGTTTTGTACGCGTCCGGCGCAAGCGGGTTTGGAAAAATAGACTATCTTTGGAAAGGGAAAATCGCTATTGAGATGAAAAGCCGGGGCGAAAATTTGTCCGCGGCTTACCGGCAGCTATACACATACATTTCAAATCTACCGGAGGAAGAAAAACCGGAGTTGTGGCTTGTTTGCGATTTTGAGACGATTCGCGTGCGTAGCCGTTTTTCGAAAAAACATCTTGAATTCAAAACATCCGGTCTGTACAGGCGTATCAAACTATTTGCTGAAATAGCGGGGTACGGGGACACTGAACGTGTAGTCAGCCAAAAAGACGTGGATGTTAAAGCCGCCGAAAAGATGGCTCTGCTTCACGACGCCATGAAAAACTGCGGTTACGGCGGCCACGCTCTTGAAGTCTATCTCGTCCGCCTGTTGTTCTGCTTATTCGCCGACAATACGGGCATATTCCCGAAAGGCAGTTTTTTGCGGTATGTAGAAGAATCCAAGCCCAACGGGGCAGACCTCTCCGAGCGGCTTGCAAAATTGTTTGAAGTCCTAAATATGCCCGAAGATGCGCGGGCGGCGCGTAAGTTGCTGTCCGACGATTTGAGGCAATTCAGGTACATCAACGGCAATCTGTTCAAAGATTCTATCTCCATAGCCGAGTTCGACGCAAAAATGCGGCAAACGCTTATTGACTGCGCCAAGTTCGACTGGAGCGGCATCTCCCCCGCAATTTTCGGGGCAATGTTTCAGGGCGTCATGGACAAAAATTTGCGGCGGGAACTTGGGGCGCACTACACGAGCGAGGAGAATATCTTAAAATTGATACGCCCGCTCTTTTTGGATGATTTGCGGCGGGAGTTTAAGGCGGTAAAGGCCGACCCCGGGGCGCTCGACGCTTTCCACGACAAAATATCGCAGCTGAAATTCCTCGACCCGGCCTGCGGGTGCGGAAATTTTTTGATAGTCACATACCGCGAACTGCGGGAACTTGAACTTGATATCCTCAAAATGAAAATCAACACAAATCAACTGCAGACGGATATTTCCTATATGTTTAAGGTAACCGTCGAACAGTTTTACGGCATAGAGATTGTGGACTTTCCCTGCCAGGTGGCCACCGTTGGTATGTGGCTGGCCGACCATCAAATGAATATGCTCGCTTCGGAGATGTTCGGGCAGTATATCGCAAGGTTGCCGCTCACGCAAAGCGCGACCGTCGTGCACGGCAACGCCATGCGGGTAAAGTGGGAAGATATTGTGCCAAAAAACGAATTAAGCTACATTTTGGGCAATCCGCCATTCGCGGGGGCAAGGTTGATGACGCCGGCGCAAAAAGAGGATATACAAATCGCTTTCGGAAGCGGTTACCGCAGCGTTGGAAATTTGGATTATGTTACGGCGTGGTATAAGCGTGCCGCCGAGTATATTAAAGATACTAAAATCTATGCGGCGTTTGTTTCGACCAATTCCATAACGCAGGGTGAGCAGGTCGCCCTGTTGTGGAAGCCGCTTTTTGACGAACACGGTATAGAAATCAATTTCGCGTACCGTACTTTCAGATGGGACAACGAGGCGAAAGGCAGGGCGGCCGTTTTCTGCGTTATTATCGGGTTTAGTGTAATCATGGCGGTTGACAGCAAATTAAGGCGTTTCGACTCCAAACGGTTTATTTATAATGAGGATGGGGAGAAAATTAACGCTAACGTTAATATAAACCCCTATCTGATAGATGCCCTGACAGTATTTATCAATAGCAGGGAACGGCCGCTTTGCGATGTGCCGGAGATAGGTATCGGCAATAAACCTATTGACGGCGGCAATTATCTGTTTACTGCGGAAGAGCGAAAAGAATTCCTTAAGATAGAGCCTGCCGCGAAAAAATGGTTCAGGAAGTGGATAGGTTCCGACGAATTTTTAAACGGGTATTTCAGGTACTGTTTGTGGCTTGGCGATTGTCCGTCCGATGAATTAAGAAAAATGCCCGAATGTATGAAGCGCGTGAAAGCCGTCAGGCAATACAGGCTTGCGAGCAAAAGCGCGGGAACCAGGAAATTAGCCGAAACGCCGTGCCGCTTTCACGTGGAAAATATGCCGAAAACCGAATATATCGCCATACCGGAAACGTCTTCGGAGAGACGCAAATACATACCGATTGGGTTTATCTCCCCAAATATACTTTCAAGCAACGCGCTAAGAATCATTCCCGGCGCCAAACTGTACCACTTCGGGATTCTCACGTCAAGTGTGCACAACATTTGGACGCGGGCTGTCTGCGGGCGCCTTGAAATGAGATACCGTTATTCAAAAGACATTGTGTACAACAACTTCCCGTGGCCGGACGCGGACAGCAAGCAAACCGCCAAAATAGAAGAATTGGCGCAAGCGGTACTTGACGCCAGAGCGGATTCTCCCGACTGTTCGCTTGCCGTTTTATACGACCCGCTGACCATGCCGCGGGCGCTGCTAAAAGCCCACGACAGCCTCGACCGCGCCGTGGTGGCGTTATACGGCTTTGCCGGTGGAGGCGTTAGCGAGGAGGGCATTGCCGCGAAATTGATGGGTATTTATAAATCAACAATCGCTAACGCGGACGAAATTTAGCGGCGGGTCATTTATTATATTAGTTAGCGGGTGTTTTGAATTTTATTAAAAAAAATACGGGCGAACAGAGTTCGCCCCTACAAATCAAGGAGGCGTTACAGCTATGTCGCATTACATTGAGTTATTGGCCACGTGGTTCCGCTCCGGCGGCCCGTTCATGTGGGTACTGCTCTTCTTCTCCGCCTGCGCCGTCGCGGTGGCGATAGAGCGTATGCTCTTCCTCTATTTCATCTGCCCTCGCGACACGTCCGACCTCGTGGGCAAGCTGAAGACGGCGGTAGGCGAGGGCAGGGGCGCCGACGCCGCCAAAATGCTGCAGGGGAAGGGTTCGCCCACACTGTCGCTCTTAAGCATTGCCGTAGACAGCTTCAACGCCGGCTACACCGCCACCGACATCCAGGAGGATGTGGAGGAAGCGGCCATAAGCCAAATCCACCGCTTCTCCGTCCGCCTGAACTACCTGTCCTTATTTGCCAACGTATCAACGCTAATAGGGCTTTTGGGGACGATAACCGGATTGATGCAGTCGTTCACATCTTTGGCCAGTGTTGACGCCGCCCAAAAAGCCACCATGTTAGCCTCCGGCATCTCCCAAGCCATGATTACCACAGCCGCCGGATTGATAATAGCCGTCCCCTGCATGGTAGTCTACACAATTTTTTCCAACAGACAGAGCGTACTGGTAAAAGATTTAGACGAATCAACCGTAAAACTGTTGAACTTTATGAAGAAAAAGAAGGCGCAGTAAATTATTGATGTTGACTTTTCGCGACGCAAAGCGGCGCATATTTACGGGGGGCGTTGCGGGGGGGGTTTATCCCCCCGCAGGGTGGGTAGCTCCATAAAATTCGGCGAAGCCGGATTTTATGGAGCGAGGGAGCGATGCGCCCCAGTGGGGCGCTGTTTATCGTAGCCCTCCCCTTAAACGAATTTGATTTTGAAGATTTTGACTTTTATCATTTGACTTTAACTTTGACTTTAAAAAGGCAACCGGCCAAACAATGCGAAACCTTTCTTTATACAAGATGACCCGCCCCCCCTCCGACCTCTCCGAGGCCGACGTGGACGTGACTCCAGTGATGAATATGTTCGTCATCCTAATCCCGTTCTTAGTCTCCATGGCTGTCTTTACCCAGGTGGCGATAATAGACTTTTCCGTCCCGCCCGACGCCGGCCAGCCCGCCGCTCAGCCCGCCGGCAAGCCCAAACTCAAACTCACCGTTCTTTTGACGGAGTCCTTTTTGGGCGTCGCCGAGGGGGAAAATCTGCTCGACTCACTGCCGCTCCTCGCCAACGGGGAGTACGCTTTCGATTCCCTGAAACGGGCGCTCGCCGTCCGCCGTCCGCAATCGGAGTTCCCCGACGAAATCGTCGTGGCCGTCCGCGACGGCGTCGCTTTCAAGCACGCCGTTAAGGCGATGGATGTGGGGCGCGAGAGCGGTTTCACGAAGATAGGCGTCTCCGGCGCGGCCGCCGACCCGTCAGCGGGTAAATGAGGCGGCGCTATGCGGCTACTATCTCGCAGAAGCGACGGCCACGAGGGGGGCGGCGGGGTTTTCCGCCCCCAAATAACCTCGCTCGTCGATGTGATGACGATACTCTTGGTTTTCCTGATAAAGAACTTCTCGGTGGACAGCGACGTGGTCTCGCCGCCGCCAAACGTCGATTTGCCGCTATCCACCTCCCAGAAGCCGGCCCAGCCGCGTTGCGCGGTCACAATAACCAAAGACGAAATCATCGCCGGCGACAGGGTGGTGGCGGTCACCGCCGATGTGGAAAAGAGCGATTCCTTAGTCATAGAGCCGTTGCGGGCGATGATGGCGGCGTTACTGCCCGGTTGTATGGTTGATGAAAGCGGGTCGGTGGTCATACTTTGCGACAAGGACGTCAACTTCGCCGTGGTGAAAAAGGTGATGTCTACATGCAGCAAGGCCGGGGTCGTCAACTATTCCATATTAGTGCTGAAAGAGGGCGACTGATATGGACAGGCTATTTTCCGCTATATTATTGATAACGGTCGCCCTGTTCTTTACGGCGGGCGTGTTCCTTTACAGGATTGGAAAGGGAGATTTATTGCTCGACAGGAAGGACCCCGACGCGATAAGGGCGTCGTTTGTTATGGACGAACAGAAGCCGCAGGTCAAAGAGGCGGAGAAGCCGAAACCGAAACCCAGGCCCGAAGAGAAGAAGACGGAGGAGATTATTCCCGTAGACCTGACAAAGAAGCCGGAGCCCGTAAAAAAGGAGGAGGTCAAGGAAGAGGTCAAAGAGGAGCCCAAGCCCAAAGAACCGCCCAAGCCGGTACGCCAGGTCTATGGGTTGAAGAAGGTCTATTCGCAGGGTTTAGGCGCCGCCGGCGACGCCGGGGACGCAATAGTGGGCAAGCTGGGCAACACCTTAAACAAGGCCTACGACACCCTGACCGCCACCGCCGATGACTTGAAAAAGAGGTCGGGGCAGGGTCAGGGGCAAGGTGAAACCGCCCCCGTCTCCTCCGCCGCCTCGGTCACCAAGTACCCGCGCCTGAAAGCCGGTTTCCGCAGCTTGAAGCCGCAGTACTCAAAGGAGATGCTCCAAAACCGCGTGGAGGGGGCGGTCAAGGCCAAGCTGCTGATTGCTTCAGACGGAACGGTGAAACAGGTGGAGATACTGAGCGACATAGGCTACGATTCGGGCGAAATCGCCCGGGCCTTTTTGATGACGCTGGAGTTCGAGCCGGCCATGAAGGGCGACCGGGCTGTGTCGGTGTGGATACCGTTTTCTATAAGATTTGAATTAATATAGGGAACCTCTAAAAATCTGGATTGGCAACGCCTTCGATAAACAAGTTGCTTCGGCGCTTTGCGTCTCGCAACTTGTTTATCTTACCGCAAGGCAATGACGGTCATTGCAAGCGTTGCGA
>JAITCM010000079.1 GCA_031283085.1 Chitinispirillales bacterium
GAGTTGCTTGAACGCCGTGTCGAATAGCGGGTTGGCTATTATCATTTTCGGTTCTACTCCCAAATTTAGGGTAAATCCGCAAAAACAGGAGCCCTAAAGCCCAAAATTCGCTCCGCAAGGCGGCTTCACCTCCTATAATATAGTGATATGAGGCTTAAAAAGTCAAATTTAATGTTTTTTTTATTCCTGTATCCCCCTCAGCCTACGACATCCGCTCCATTAAAAACCCGGGTTTTAGCATGGCCGGAAACGGGGAGGGGTCGGTTCTGTTGCCGCCCCTTTTTTGGTGGGATAATTGCCGGTTGCTTTCGGGAATTACTGACTACCGCCCCCCGCTTCAGTCCCCGACGCAACGCACAGAAAAACCGTACTCCAGGACGGCGACCTTATCGATCGCATGGTCTTCGTAGGAGCTCATGTCCCGGAAGTAGGCGCCGTCCCTGTCCCCGTACTTGTACTCGAACCCCGTGGCCGTCCACCAACTTCCTCCGGCGCCAGCACCGTGGAAGCCGCCATCGGCGTCGCGGCGGCCGCCCGGCAGAGCCGAAAAGCCGTAAACATCCGTACCGTTTCCGCTCACGTCATCATCATAATTCCAACCCCATCCACTTTTCGCTTTCAGTTTTTTCCCCGCGAAAGATTCTCCGCCTGCTGCCGTAACTAAATCATCCCAATTCGCCTTCGTCGGCAAATGCCACCCTGCTGGGCAAGCCGTCTTTGCCGCTTCCCACGTGTAAAGCCTGCCGTATTTAACGCAATTAGAATTATCATTATCATAGCACCATGAGTTAGCCGTACTTATGTTCAGGTTTTCCGCCATCCACGTCTTGGCGCCAATCCTTACGCTTTTATAGTTGCCGCTACCGTTATTGCCGCCCGGATTCCCCCCGTCATCGCCGCACCCCCACAAACAAACAGCGCCAACCGCCACCGCCAACATCAGCACACATACCCGCCTATTAAAGAACCACATACAGCATCCCTCCTTTTTGACTAATTATATGTGTATGGGCGAAGTATTGTCAGAACCTGTTCCCCATAAACATCACCGCCGCCGAAATCAGCAGAGCGTTCCACGCCCTTTGAGCCTTTCCGCCCCGCGTCTCCGGGACATCGACGGGGTTTTCGGGCTTGATTTTGTCGATGATTTCGTAAGCGGCGTCGAACCCGCTTTCGATGGTTTTTACCCTCGTTTCCCCGCGGTAATAGCCCTCCAAGTGTAAAACATTATATGCGGATTTCAGGCGGACCAGCATTTTTTTATCTACTTGGGCAACGCTATACTCATAGAATTCTATGGACTTGCGTTTCTTCTTGTCCGGTATCTCTATCCCCTTCAGAACGAGCCACATTTCAAGGGCGCGCAAAACCCCCAGATACGCCGTCCCGCAGGCGGTTCGGACATATTTATCGTCCCTATAATACCCGTCGTCCTGTTTTTCCGCTTTCCGTAGCGTTTCTTTGGCGTTGTCCATGTAGCGGACAGACTCCGTATACTCCGCCGACAGAACCGCGTTTTGTTCTTCCAGTGTCATTTTTGCCCCCATAAGCCTTGTGGCCGGCTTGATTGTGTTTGTTACGCTTCCGCCCATCCCTCCGCTGTCACCCGACGTTACTAAAATAATATGCGGGCGCGGCGGTGTCAAGGGGCGGGTAGAAATTCATGTCGGACGTTTTTTTAATTTTTTTCACCACCTCTTCCGAAACATATATTATATTAATAATGCGGATTTGTTGTCCGTACCCGTTTTGTGGCATACCAGCGTTTGTTGATACCCGTTGGGTACCCGCCGGCGTGTTTTAATCGGTGTTTATGATACTTGTTTAATATGTGTTGATAAGTGCCGCAACAAAAAAAACAAATGACATACGGAACACCTTGATTTTTATGTCTGTTATGGTGTTTCTCTTTATAATATGATTTTTTAAAATACGTATGAAAGGGGTTATTTTTATGGAGATGGAGTTTCTTTCGGAGTTGGAAAATAAAATCGGGGCGCTTGTCGATACCGTGGGTGGCCTAAAAGCGGAGAATGAGCGTATTAAGGCGGAATTCAATGATGGTATGGCGGGACTTAGGGGCGAGAATGAGGATTTGAAGAGACAGATTGAGGAACTCCGGACGGCATCCGACGCCGATCGCGGGCGCATGGCGGACGCGGCGGAGCGTGTAAAGGAGTTGCTTGCAAAAATAGACACGGCGCTTTAGGGCGCTTTGACATAGCGCCGTTTGGCTGCGGCGGGAGGAATAGAGCTTATGGGCTCTGAGGTCGTTAGGGTAACAATCTTTGGGACAGATTTTAATCTCAGGTGCGACGGCGCCGACGCCGAGACTACGCGGCAGGTCGCCAAGTACGTGAATTCCAAGATAGCGGAGTTGCAGGAGCTTACCGCTTCTCGGGACGATATGAAATTGGCGGTTCTTTCCGCGCTGAACATCGCGGGAGAGCTGTTTGAAACCAAAGCCAAGTACGAGGCGGAGGCCAAAAAAGTACGCGATTACGAGGAGAAGGTCAAGGCGATTGCGGGCAAGATCGACGGCGTTCAAAGTGTGGGCAGGGCCGTCGGCTAACCGTCTAAGCGGTTGTTTTTGAGCCTTATCATAGCAGATTCCATCGCGATTTTTGGCGTTAACGCGGATTTTAACGGCGTCTCGTAACCCTGTTTTACGCCCTCATTACTGATGTGCGTTGCGTAGCGTTATTTTCTTGATAGATAACACCTTACCATTGCGCATCTCCGCTATGCCTCCCCTGTCGGTTCGGCGCTATTTTGCTTTTATGGATGTAGCAAACATCCCGATTCGGCGTTAATCGCGCCTTATTCGGATTGCATGTATATTTACATAAAACCATAATTGACAGGAGGTTTGTATGTCCCCTATATTTGTCGTACTTATTGCCATAGCCGCCGCGGTAGCCGCTTTTATTTTCGGCTTCTTTTGGCGCGTTACATTTGACCGCAAGTTTAGGCGTGAGCAGGAGGAACAGTTACGCAGAGAGGCGGAACACATTCTGAGAGAGGCGAAGAACGAGGCGGAGTTACGTAAGAAAGAGGCGCTTCTCGAAGCCAAAGACGAGTGGTTCAAGGCAAAGACGGAGTTTGAGAGAGAGGCGGCCAAAACGCGGGATCAGATTAGGCAGGAGCAATTGCGCGTTAAGGAGGCTGATTTGGAGGTCAAAAAGCAACGCGACCACAACAGCAAGCGGGAGTCCGAGTTCGCCGCGAGGGAGAGTTTCCTGAATTCTAAGGAGAAGACGCTGCGTACCAAGGACAACGAACTGTCGCGCATACTGGCGCAGCAGAATGAGCGGCTGGAAAAAATCTCGCAAATGACGCAGGAAGAGGCGAAAAAGATACTCTTGGGGAACCTTGAAGGGCAAGTACGCTACGAATGCGCGCAAATGATAAAAGAAATGAAAGACCAGGCCAAAGCCGACGGCGAGAAGGAGGCCAAGGAAATTATCGTCCAGTCGATTCAACGTTGCGCTGCCGACACCACGGTAGAGTCGACCGTCTCCGTCGTCCATCTGCCCAACGACGAAATGAAGGGGCGCATCATAGGCAGGGAGGGGCGCAACATCCGCTCCTTTGAGGAAGCCACCGGCATAGACGTCATAGTGGACGACACCCCGGAGGCGGTGATTCTATCCGGTTTCGACCCCATCCGCCGCGAGGTGGCCCGACTCGCTCTTGAGAAGCTGATAACGGACGGCCGCATCCATCCGGGGCGCATAGAGGAACTCATCAAGAAGAGCGAGAAAGAGTTGGACAAGATAATGAAAGAGGCCGCCGAGGAGGTTATATTCGAGTTGGACGTCCACGGCCTGCGGCCCAAATTAGTGGAGATGCTCGGACGCCTCAAGTACCGTACATCCTACGGCCAGAATGTCTTGCAACACAGCAAAGAGGTCGCTATCATCGCCGGTCTGATGGCGACGGAGCTTGGCCTTGACCCGAAAGTCGCCGTTCGCGCCGGCCTTTTGCACGACATCGGTAAATCCATCGACCGCGAGACGGAGGGGACGCACTCGGAGCTCGGCGCCGAACTGGCCTCCAAGAACGGCGAGAACGACATAATATGCAACGCGATTGCCGCGCACCACGAAGACGTGCCGCCGATATCAATGTACCCGATACTGATTCAAGCCGCCGACACAATCTCCAGCACACGACCGGGCGTGAGAAGGGAAACGCTCACAAACTACGTCAACCGCCTGAACAACCTGGAGGACATAGCCGACTCATTCAGGGGCGTCCAGAAAGCATACGTCATCCAGGCAGGACGCGAAATAAGGGTCATGGTAGAGCCGGAAATGATAAACGACGCGCAAGCACAGGAACTGGCCGGACAAATCTCGCAGAAGATACAGGACGAGATGGAGTATCCGGGACAAATCAAAGTTACCATCATCCGCGAGATACGGTTTACGGAATTCGCGAAATAGATAATGAAAATACTCTTTATAGGCGACATCTTCGGCAATGTCGGGCGGCGCGTTTTGGCTGAGCGCCTGCCCGACCTCGCCCGCGAACACGCCGTTGACGTCTGCGTCGGCAACGGCGAGAACGTCTCCGGCGGGCGCGGTATGACCAAAAACCTCTTCCGCAAGCTGCGCAAGTACGGCATAGACGTCGTTACCGGCGGCAACCACTCTTTCTCCGTGGACGACAACGACTACTCCTTTATGAACGAGCCGGTATCGTTGCGCCCGCTAAACTACCCCGAAGGAAACCTGGGGCACGGAATCACCGTATTCACCCTCGAAGACGGGCGCCGCCTCGGCGTGGTAAACGCGATGGGGCGGATGTTCATGCACGAGGCGCTCGAATGCCCGTTCCGCAAAGTGCTGAACGCCGTCAACGAACTGCGCGAACAGACGCCGATTATATTGATAGACTTCCACGCCGAGGCATCGAGCGAAAAGGCGGCGCTCGCCCACTATGTGGACGGCCTGGCCAGCGCCGTAATCGGCACGCATACCCACGTCCAGACCGCGGATGAACGAATCCTGCCCAAGGGCACAGCGTTCATAACGGACGCTGGAATGACCGGCCCGGAACATTCCATCATCGGGATGAAGCCGGAGGGGGTCATCAAAAAATACCTGCTGCAGACATACGTCCGCTACGAGCCGAGCGAGGACGGAGCGATGTTCAACGGGGTCGTCATAGAAGTTGACGACGGGAGCGGGAAGGCGCTGTCGATAAAGCGGGTGTATGAGCGGGTATCGTTCGGCAGTTTGTGAGCGCCGGTACCGCGAATGTTTTCCCTAATATAAAACCTGTGGGATTCGGAGAATCGAATATTTACAGAATCTTAACACGATTTTTTTGTTTTTGTGCATATTGGAATGGTATATTATTCATTGAAACCTTACAGCCAAATAGGGAATTATGGGAAAGATTAATATTAATACCGACGGCGGTCACAACTTCTTCTACGGTGACGACGACGATGAGGACGACGATGACGACGACCAAATCTTCGATTTTTTAACTCCGCGAGAATCATCAAAGCCCTACACGGTAAGCGAAATCAACTCCGGGATTGCCAAAATCCTTGAGGAGCGCAACACCTTAGTTTGGGTGGAGGGCGAGTTGAGCGGGTGGAAGCGCTATCCGAGCGGGCACTGCTATTTTAAGTTGAAGGACGAGCATAGCCAGATTCCGGGCGTAATGTGGAAGTCGGCGGCGGTTAAGCTCAACTTCAATCCGAGCGACGGTATGGCGGTTTTTGCCGTCGCGTCAATCGGCGTTTACGAGAAGGCGGGGTATTACCAGCTAAGCGTCCACCGGTTGATGCCGGCGGGGGCCGGGGCGCAGAGCCTTGCCTTTGATAAGCTCAAAGCCAAACTGTTAAAAGAGGGACTCTTCGACGAATCTCGCAAGCGGCCTCTCCCCCGTTCCGTTTCCGCGCTGGGCGTTGTGACCAGCAAGAACGGCGCGGCGTTGTGGGACATAGTGCGCGTCGCGGCCAAGCGTGCGCCGCAGACAGACATCATCGTCGCCGACACGCCGGTTCAGGGCGATACGGCGGCGGAGAATATCGCGAGGTCGATTCGCGTGATGAACGACTTCGGCGGGGTCGACGTTATGATAGTGGGTCGCGGCGGCGGGTCGGCCGAAGACTTGGCGGCCTTCAACGAGGAGGCCGTGGCGCGGGCGATTTACGATTCTAAAATACCGGTCATATCGGCGGTCGGCCACGAGATTGATTTTACGATAGCGGACTTCGTTGCGGATGTACGGGCGCCCACCCCGTCGGCGGCGGCGGAGACGGCGTTGCCGGATACGGCGGAGGGGCGGCGCTACTTTGAGCAGTGTTCGGCGCGGTTTGCCGTTGGTATCAACAGGTATTTCGCGGCGATAAACGACAGAATCGGTTACGTAAAAACATCCAGGGCGTTGACACGGCCGGCCCGGATGCTGGCGGAGGCGGAGCGGTCGTTGGATGAGGCCGGGGGGCGTATTGGCCGGTCGATAAAGTCAATTATTATGGCAGGCGATACGCGATTGAGGAGCGTCGCGGGTCGATTGAACTCGCTTAGCCCGCTGGCTGTGCTTGGGCGCGGGTACTCCGTAGCCAGTGATAACAATGGGATGGCAATAAGGAGCGTGGGCAACGTCAGCATCGGCGACAACGTGAGCATCCGGCTGGTTGACGGGTCGGTGGGGGCGGAGGTTAAGTCTGTTTCGACAAAATAAAAAGTCAAAACAACTTGTTTATCCCGCCGTAAGGCAACTTGTTTATCTCGGCGATAGCCAATGACAGTCATTGCGAGCGAAGCGAAGCAATCTATAATCAACATCAACCAAGTTCAATCATCCGGTCGATACACCCCCGCGCCGCGGTTATCGTTTCATCGTCCAATATTACCTCTTCTCCCCCGTCCCCGCGCAGGCAGTTCAACACGTCAACCAGCGACGTAATTTTCATGTTGGGGCAGATAAGCCTTTTGGACAAGGGATAAAAACGCTTGTTTTGGCCCTGGCATTTGTACTGCAAATTCTCTACTATGCTTATCTCAGTGCCGATTATGAAATCGGTGTGGTCGGACTTCTCGGCGCAGTCCATTATCGCCGATGTGGAACCCACAAAATCGGCGAGCGCTACTACGTCGGGGACGCACTCCGGGTGTACCAGTAACAGCGCGTCGGGAAACGCTATCCTCGCGTTTTCCACGTCGATGGCGCTTACGGCCATGTGGATTGGGCAGCCGCCCTTTAGCAGCTGTATCCTCTTTTCGGGCACCTGTTTGGCCACGTAGTTGCCGAGGTTTGAGTCCGGGACGAAGAGGATGTTTTTGTCGGGAAGTTTTTTGACTATCTTCACCGCAGAGGATGAGGTTACGCAGACGTCGCAGACGGTTTTGAGCTCCGCCGTCGTGTTGATGTAGGCTACGACGGCGCAGTTCGGGTCGTCCTCTTTGACGGCGAGTACGAGTTCCCTGTCGATTTGCTCGGCCATAGGGCAGCCGGCGGCCGGGTTGGCGAGGAGTACGGTCTTGCCCGGTGAGAGGATTTTGACGGTCTCAGCCATGAACTTGACCCCGCACATCACGACGCTCTTCTGCGGCGCCCCGGCGGCGGCCACGCTGAGCTGATAGGAATCGCCTGAAAAGTCGGCGACCTCAATGATTTCGCGGGCCTGGTAGCTGTGCGCGAGGAGGCAAATGTCCTTTTCGCGCTTCAGGCGGGCTATCTCCTCCTGGATGGCTTTGATTGTCATGGTTTGGCGTCCTTTTTGGAATAATTCATCTTATAATATAATACCCCGAAAAAGCAAATACCAAATTTATCGCGGACGGGTTAGTACGGTACTTTTGCCCGTCCCGCGAATCGGTGAACTCTCCTGATTCCGCAGGTGTATTTTTCATGCAACTCTCCCATGCGTATAAAAGGTCAATAGTTCAAAACTATAGCATGATAAAATACTTCGTGAACGGGGTCAATGCCGGAACTAATTAAAACCCACCTCTACAGCAGCAGCATTATCCCCCCCGCGATGACCGGGACGGCCAAATTGTCGTTGACAGTCAGCTTTTTCGTGATTTTCAACGGTATCAGCTCGAAAACCGTTATTGTCAGCGATATTACCACGGCTACATGAAGCGGTATCTTGCCGTCCCACGTGTCCAGTACCCACGGGAGATTCGGGAACAGGGCGTAGAACAGGAGCATACACATCGCGAAGCAGGCGGAACTGCCCTCAAGGCTCTTGTTCCAAATCTTTATCCGGCCCACGCTTAGCCCCACTATCGCGGCTATGGCGTCGCCTAGGATGAAGAGGGTTAAAACCATGAATGATATATGTTTATGATTGATAAAGATGAGCGAGCAGAGTAGCGCGGCGGCTATTACGTAGGTGCTGCCGGTTACTTTTTTGTCCTCCTCCCGCCTCAACAGGTGCCCGAAGCAGGTGAAGAAGAGCTTTTGTACCGCCGGCAAGCGGAAGCGCAGGCTTTCCACGGCCACCGACCCGATTACAAGGAACGCCAAGAGCCCGATGGGCACGGCGTCGGGGATACCGAAGCGCGGCAGGTAGAATATCCCGGCGGGCATCAGAAGCGCGAAGAGGTGGAGCAACTTTCGGGCAATCTCCTCTTTTCTTAGGGCCATATTATTTTTTCTCCGAGTAATGATTATTATGTACAACCGCTTGTAATAATATATATTACAGGCCATGCGCGGCGCCGATTTTTTAGGGCGCTTCGAAATTACGGCGGACAATGAGGCCGCCATTGCGATAATCAACATTAAAAACAGGGATATACGCTATGTCGATGAAGCCTATCGTGCTGGCGATGGTGATTTGCGACTACTATTACCGCGACCATCACACCGGCAAGAGCATTTTGACCGGGACGTTCAGTTCTATAAACTGCGGCGGCTTCCCCACGAAGCACGGTAACTGCGCGGTTTACATCGCGTTGACCGACGTGGCCGCGGACAGCGCGGCGCAGGTGGTCTTCCGCAAGGAGGGGGGCTCTTTCGTCATGCCTATCCTCCCCTTTGAGGTGAAGAGCCCGGACAACCGGCGCACGGTCGTGGAGATAGGCGGCAACATCAACGGCCTGCCGCTCCCGGAGGAGGGCGAGTACGAGTTCGTGCTCTTTTGGAACGGGATGGAGATTGCCAGCCGCCGGATGACGGCGGTGGCCATCGGCAATATGAACGGGGCGGGCGAGCATCAACTTGAGGAAAATTAAAAAAACTTTGTGATTTTGAAAGGGCGTTTTGCAATGGACACAGCCGCAATAATCGTAAAAACCGTCGGACTGGTACTGTTGTTCTTCACGGTACGCTCCGTTTACAGGCACTTCGGCGGAAAACTGTTTAAGCGTAAGCGCTCCCCCGCCCAACCGCGGCAGCCGGAGCCGGCGGACGCGGGCAAGCCCGGGCAGCAGCACTCAAAGGTGGAGCACGCGCTCAACACCTTTTTGCTGTACGCCTGGTTCGTCTTCATGACGGCGCTGTCCCTGGGGATGCTCGTCAATAACTGACATTATGAAATTCAAATTAAAAAGCAACTATACCCCCGCGGGCGACCAGCCCCAGGCCATCGGCGAGCTCGTTGACGGCATAAACCGCGGCGCGCCCTGTCAGGTGCTGCTCGGGGTGACCGGGTCGGGCAAAACTTTCACAATGGCCAACGTCATCGAGCGGACGCAGCTGCCGGCGCTCATCATCTCCCACAACAAGACCCTCGCGGCGCAGCTGTTCCAGGAATTCAAGGAGTTCTTCCCGGACAACGCCGTGGAGTACTTCGTCAGCTTCTACGACTACTACCAGCCGGAGGCGTACATCCCAAGCACCGATACCTACATTTCAAAGACCTCGATGATAAACGACGAGATTGACCGCCTCCGCCTCAAGGCCACGACATCACTGCTCTCCCGGCGCGACGTGGTGATAGTCGCCAGCGTCTCGTGCATATACGGGATAGGGTCGCCGCAGGCCTACGAGGGCTCTGCCGTCAAAATACGCGTGGGGCAGGAACTCACAAGGCGCGACTTCTTGCTGTCGCTCTCCGACATGCAGTACCAGCGCAACGACATGTCCCTGCAGCG
>JAITCM010000024.1 GCA_031283085.1 Chitinispirillales bacterium
GAAGCGACTTCCCGAAGCGCCGCGGGCGCGACAGGAAGAACGCCCCCTCTACGCCGGTGACTAAGGGGTATATCTGCGGGGTCTTGTCCACATAGACATAGCCGTTCTCCCGAATCTTCTGGAAGTCCTGGATGCCTACGGGCAAAATCCGCCTGGCCGGGGCTTTTGTCGGGTTCGTCGCCATGATAAATAAAAATAATACATCGCGGGCAACCCGAAAAGTAACTTTTTTGAAAAATTTTGGGGCGGGGGCGGTTTTATGACGGTTCGGCCGGTCGTCATAATGTATAAATGTAATTGACGGCCGCCCCAACCCGGATTTTTTCAAGATTTTCGTGACAGTAAGCGCAAGGATGATATATATTATCCGTCATGACCAAAATCCTGCGGACAATCATCGACCAAAAGCAATTCGAGCTTCGCGCCCTCCGCGACCGGAAGAGCGAGCTGGCCAACGCGAAGCGCGGCGGGGCGGCGCGTCCGTTCGCCGCCGCGTTAAATAAACGCCCGGAGCTGGCGCTTATTTCCGAGGTCAAGAAGGCCTCGCCCTCCAGGGGGGTGATACGGGCGGACTTTGACCCCGTAAAGACCGCGGCGGTGTACAATGAAAACGGCGCCTCGGCCATATCCGTGCTGACCGACCAAAAGTTCTTTCAGGGGCACACCGACTACCTCGTATCGGTTCGCGAGGCCGTCGCGCTGCCCGTGCTGCGCAAGGATTTCATCATAGACGTCCTGCAAGTACAGGAGACGGCGGCTATCAACGCCGACGCCATGCTGCTCATCGCCGCGGCGCTGGACGACAGCCAAATGAGGGACCTCTATCAGGCCGCTGAAGGGTTGGGAATCGAGCGGCTGGTGGAAATCCACAATACCCGCGAACTCGACAGGGTGATGAAGCTCTCCCCGTCGGTGATTGGCGTAAACAACCGCGACCTGGATACCTTCGTCACCGACATCTCCGTGACTGTTGAATTAATCCGGCACATACCCAAAGAGGTCGCCGTGGTCTCCGAGAGCGGGATAGAGAGCGGGGCGCAGGCGGCGCAACTGGCCGCCGCGGGGGTCAGCGCGCTGTTGGTCGGCGAGTCGCTCATGAGGTCGGGCGATGTCGGGGCGCTTATGCGCGAGCTTAGGCTGGCGTCCGCCGAATGCGCGAGGCAATAATAAGGATGAACATTGATTGGCAAACGGGGGGCGACGCGGACATTGCCCCCCGCTTATGTGGCCGGCCCCAAGTTTCTCAGGTGGTCTCTGACGACCTTTGCCCACCAGCTCTGCGTATCCATTTTGCAGAAGACGTTGAAGGCTTCTCTCGCGAGGGTGCGGTTCATTTGTTTCATCGCGATGTAGCCGAGGTTGTACCATGCCATCAGGTGGGCGGGGCGCGCTTTGGTGTAAGCTTCTAAGAGCGGCAGGGAGCGTTCGGGTTTTCCTCGTTGATGGTAGAGTATGGACGCTATCCACAGGTCGTCGGGGTTGGGTTCCGGTTTGGGGTCGGCATCGGACTCTTCCACCTCTTTGAGGCGGGCGTCGATTGCGTCGAAGAGCGCGTTCTCCTCCTTTAGGGACATGGCGTAGGTCTGGTATTCAAGCGGGGTGAATATGTCGTTTTTCGATGGGCCGATTTCGTGCTCAAACCAGTTCTTTGACTCTTTGGAGAGGATGCGGTATCCGTTTGCCTCGGAGGTCATCCAAATGATGTACTCCTTTGTCAGGCGCTTTTTCAGCTCTATTACCGAGCGGACGGTTTTTAGGTCGGGCAGCTCATTATAGGAGGTCAGCAGCTTCTTGTCCTCGTCAACATCCAAGCGATATTCGATGATACCGGAGGCTAATGAGCCCATGAAGTTGGCGCCGGGCGCGATAACGGGGAGGACTATGCAGTTGTTTTTCCAGTCGTAGATGGCGTTGCCGGTACCGGGGACGAGGAGCACGTACGGGCGCCCGAAGAGCGGGACGCGGTCGTTGTGGAATATGTGCGGGTCGAACTCGGTGATTTGGTTCAGGCTTTTTTTGAGGAGGCCGAGCGAGAAGACCTTCTCCTCCGGACGGACGAGCGGGAACGGGTCGAGGCCTAAGCGCTTTGCCGAGAGCCTTGTGATGTCTCTTATGTACTCCAGGTCTTCCGTGATTTTATTTTCGACGGCGCTCAGGGACATCTCCGCGAGTTTTTTCTGGAGGGCCTGCAGCTCGTCCGATATCCTCTTTTCCACGAATTCACTGTCGACCAATTTGACGAAGAGCTCTTCGTTGATGACTTTCGTCATCTTCTTGACCTCGGCCGAGCCGTCTTTGTTGGGCAGGGTGGAAATGAAGTTGTTGGCGTAGTCGAGCTTTTTCTGGAGGTCGACCTGCTGTTTGACGTGGAGGCGCTTTTCGTCGACGGTGAGGAAGACGCCTTTTGATATCTGTTTCTTCTTGCGGATGCTTTCGAGGAGCATGGTATCGGCGTTTTCGAGCTCTGTGAGCTGCTTGGCCGGATCGGTGGGGCGATAGTACATATTTTCTATCATGCCGCGGCGATCGGCCTGTATCTGCTGTATTTCTTTTATGATTTTGGTGCTTTGGAGGTGCTGTACTTTGAGTTTGTGCTGCAGTTCTTCCACCTTGTCTCCGGCCATGGCCTTCATGAGCACTTCGCGGAGCCACTGGGAGATGGTGCGTACCTTGATGCGGCTGTCCGCCATATCGCAGTCGGCGATGGTGGCCCTGATTGCCGCGACATCCACGAGCGGGGACAGGCCGAAGTCTATGAGGTCGGCGTTTTCGTTTATGAACGGCTCGGTCTCGCCGCCGGCGCGGATAATCTCCCCGACGCTTTCGGCAAGCCACGTCCAAAAGGAGGAGCATACCTCCCCGATGGCCGACTTGTTTTGGGTGTCCTCCTTGAGCGCCGTGATGGCGCCGGCAAAACGTTCTTCAAATTGCATAATAACCGTCTTTTTTTATTAGGGTTCACGCTCTTGGCGCCGTCTAACTGCCTTGTATCCTATAGCCCAAGTCGTATACTAATATAATTTTTGGTATGAGTAAATATATTATTTTTTGATTTTTGTGTTGATTGCGCGGTCGGGACGGTAAAGGGCAACCGTCCGTGGCCGCTTTTTTTTGACGCAGACCCCGTTCCTATTCTCCCCTACCCCAAAACTTATCCAACTTACGGTACAGCGTGGACAGCGATATCCCCAGCACCTCGCTGGCTTTCATTTTGTCCCCGCCGAAGCGTTCGAGCGTCCGCAGTATGTGCACCCGTTCGATGTCGCCTAAGTTCCAGCCGACCGCCGTTTTGTCGTCCGCTTCCCCTCCGGTCATCTCGCCTGATGTGAGCGGCGGCGTGTCCTTGGGCGATACGACATCCGTAAAGTGTTTGGGGCACAGGGGCTCCCCGTTCGCGTATATGAGCGCCCTCTCCAAGCCGTTTTGGAGCTGCCTGATGTTACCCGGCCACCGGTAAAGCGTCAGTAATTCCATCGTCTCGCGGTTCAACGGTTCGGTGTAGCCCATTTTTTTCAGCAGATACCCGACGAGGCCGGGTATGTCCTCCCTGCGGTCACGAAGCGACGGCAGAGTTATGTGGAAAGTATTGATGCGGTAGAACAGGTCCTCACGGAACTTGCCGGCGGTCACCGCGACGCGCAGGTTGCGGTTCGTGGCGCAAATCAGCCTGAAATCGCTGCTGCGCTGCGTGTTCTCGCCCACGCGCCTGAAGGTCTTCTCTTCCACGATTTTGAGCAGCAGGCTCTGCACCTCGACCGGCATATCGCCTATCTCATCCAAAAAGAGCGTACCGCCGTTTGCCGCCTCCACAAGCCCGACCCTGTCGTTTACCGCGCCGGTGAACGACCCGCGGGCGTGGCCTAAGACCTCGCTCTTGAGCAACTCCCCGCGCAGCGCCGAGCAATTGATGTCGATGAACGCCCTGCCGTTGCGGGAGCTGTGGTCGTGAATCCGGCGGGCGAGCACGCTCTTGCCCGTGCCGGTATCGCCAAGGATTAACACCGCGCAATCCGTCGCCGCGACCGAATCGACGTTGTTCTTGACGCTCTCGATGGATGGACTCGAACCGAAATAGTGGATACCCTCTTTGTCCGTGCCGTCCGCACCGCCAATGCCGACTTTGTCGTCCACACAGACACTGTCGATTGCACTGTTTATGGTTGTTGCTTCCATACCGCACCTCCGTATAGGGTTGTGGATTCAGTTTGCGTAACTATGATATATTTGGGCGGCGGAAGGGCCTGACCCCAAACGGCAGCCGCTTTCAAGAGAGCCGTTTATATCTGTAAACCGGTATGCTTTCATAATAATTTCGACTTACTGGGTATAGATATTGCAAAAATAACGTCACTCTTTTCAAAATCGGATTATGATTTATGGGAGCTGTCAGAATTAAATGATTATAAATACTCTTGGGAACTGTTTATCTCGGCTAAAACCTATCGGATATGTGGTATATTGTTGACGGATGCCGCTTTACTCGTCCCACTTCATCTCCCCCAAAACGTCAAAATACTCCCGGATTGCCGAACGGTACTCTTCGGGGAAGTTGTCCTCAAACGCCCGCTTGCGCAGCAGGTGAAAGCTGTCGGCTCTCGCCGCGGCGCCCGAACCGGCGGCTTTGCTCCCCCTGTCGGAGAAGAGCGTCCGCGACACCGTGCCCTTGCGCTCCTCCTTGCCCTCGTCCTTCCTGTTCAGCGACAGCGTGGACTGCAGCATCCTCGACAGGAATCTGTCCTGCAGGTCTACGATATCGGCGGGCGGATTTTCCAGCAACCGCGCCAGCCCGCGGGCCTCCTGCTCCAATTCGCGGACGCGCTTCTCCATGCCCTCCCCCGCCTCCTTGCCGTACGTGTCGGCAAGGCGTTTGAGCTCTTCGGCTATGGCCTTCTGCGCCTCCCTCGCCTGCTTGCGAGCCTCGGCGTCCGCCTCCCCCCGGCCGCCGGGCGCGCCGCCGCCGTCGCCCTCCCCTTCGCCGCCGCCCTGACCGCTTCCCTGACCCGACGGGCGGCCCTGGCCCATTTGCCGGCCCTGACCCTGGCCTTGCCCGCCCGGTATCTTCCCGTCGCCGAGCAGCGACTGCAGCATATCCCCTATCATCGAGTTGAGCGCCGCCTGCCTCCCCGAAGCGCGGCGCAAGCCCGACATCATCCCGCCGCCTCCGCCCCCGCCGCCCCCGCTCTCGTCGTCGCCCACGATGGACAACAGCACGTTCGCCAACTCCCGCAACGCCTGTACGCTCTGGTCCATCTGCCGCGACCCGTCGGAACCGCCCAGCGAGTTCACCGCGTTGGCCGACTTCGCCGAGGCGTTTCTGTACACGCGCAGGATTTCCCGCATAACGGCGGAGCCGACCATGGTCAGGCTGTCCGACTTGGCGAGGCTCATACGGATAGCGTTGCCAAGCGCCTGCTGCGCAAAGGCCGTGCCCCTGTCGTCGGAGGTGCCCTGCGCCTGAATTTTTATCGTCTGCTGCCACTCCTCAAGCGTAAGCGCGTCGTGCGCCATGCTTAGTATGCGCTTCCTGTCGGCCTCCATCTTCGCCGCCATATTGACCGTGAGGTTGCTCTTCAACTGCTCGGACAGCGACATAAGCTCACGGGTCATCGCGTTCCTGCTCTCCTTATCGCCGCCCTTCTTCGCGTCGTCCGGTTTGTCGCTCTTAGACTGCCCGCCCTGCCGCTTCATCTCCTCCGACAGCTCCCGAACCTGCTCCGACGACGGCGGCAACTCCCCTCCCTGCTCCTTGAAAAAATCCATAACGTCTTTGTTAAAACCGTCTATCCTGTCCAATAACTCTTTTTGCCGTCTGTCAATCAGCGGGTCCTGCTTCGACGCGGCGAGCTCCGCCTGCTCGCCCGCCAGATTCTCGGCGCGGAGCGCGAGCTCCGCGAGCTGCTTGTCCTGCCGCATCTTCTCCAAAAAGGCAAGCGTCTGGTCAAGCCGCTCGCTTAACTCCGGCAGCATATCCTTGAGCTTTGAGGCCGCCTGCCTCATGTCGTTCATCGACAGCTCCCTGTCGCCGTTCATTTTGAAGATGTTCTCCCCGAACTCTTTCATCAACTCTTCCACGCTCTTCTTTACCTGCTCCATCTTCGCGAGGAGTTCTTCGTTCAGTTTGCCGTCCTCGCGCATGGCCTCTATGCCGTCCTCAAGCGCTTGAAGGGCTTTTTGAAGCGAGTCGGCCTGCGCGTTAAGCTGCGCCTTCACGTCGTCGAGAACCCGCTTCTGGTCCCATGACAGCTCCTTTGAGCCGGCAGCCGACTTGACTAGCTTCTCGATGGAACCGCGGATGTTGTCCTGACGGTTGCGCGCCTCCCCCAGTTTCTCCCTGGCGTACTGCTCCTTCACGGCGACCGCCTTGTGTATCTCCTCGAAGCTCGGCACCCGAAACCAGAACGTGTCGCTGCAGGCGGTCTGCGCTCCGCCCGACTGCCTGTTGTCGCGCACCCACAGCCAGTAGCAGAGCGAGTCGCCCGGATAGAGCGAGAGCTCGCGGATGTTCCAAACAACGGGCTTGCGGATGAGCGGCGGGCTGCCTGCTTCAGACAAATCCTGCGCATACGGCGGGTCACCAACCGGTTCGCCGCTGCGCCGCCACTTAAGCTCCATCCTCGCGACGCCGAAGTCGTCGACGCCCTCCACCCAAAGCGTCTCCACCTGGGCGGTTGTCAGCACCTTGTTCATCCCCGGCTTGAGTATGCGGGCGACAGGCGCCTCGTCGGGGACTGCGCTTACCATGAAACGCGGCAAAGAATCCGAAACCTGCCCCAATGTGTCAATCAGATAAAAAGTGTACTCCGTTGATTTTGCCACGGTAAACGCGCCCGTCGCGGTTTTTCCCCTTATGTCAAGCGCCGCGGTATCCTTGCCGCCGAAGACCATGCCCGCGCCGCGCAACGCGTTGGACTCAAGCGTTACCTGTACCCGCGTTCCGGGGTACGCGGTGATGTTCCCCTGCCCCGGCGGCAATTCCCGCGGCGGGAGTTTTGTATATCTCGGCGGGGTCATAGAAAGTTGCAGCGACCGCAGCAGCGGCGGCGGCACGACCGTCACGGTCTCCGGCGGCAGAGGGGCGGAGAGGGAAAATCTGTAGACAAACGACTCCTTCAGATTATCAAACGACCGCGAAAAGCTACCCGCCGAATCCGCCCGCAGAAAATACCTTGCGCGGTTCCCGCCGTCGAGCGGCCAAACCTCCAAACGCGCCGTGGGAAAACGTTGCGCCGCGCCGCTAAGCGCCAGCGTCACCGCGCTGTTTAACGGGACGGTGACGCTGCCCGGCTCAACGCGAACCTGTTCGGCGGTTAAAAACGCGAACGGAAGCTTCCAGTAACCTGTCAGCCCGTTTGCGGAAAACGCCGTTATCGACACATTGACAAATAAGAGCACGATAACCGCTGCGGCGATATATTTATTGACGGATGAAACAGACACGTTCCCCAACGGCCCAAGCTGCTCCGCCGCCCGCCTGTACGCCTGCTCCAAAAGCGGCGGCGACCCCGCCGTCCTGTCGTCTTGCGTCGACAACTCCAACGCGATGGACAACGACGGGTGCGCAATATCGCACTTGCCCTCTATGATAGCGGCCGTCCGCGCGAGCGTAGGGCGCCTAAGCGCCACAATCGGCGGTATCAACAAAAAAACGAGCGCAACAATGAACGTGGCCGCCACCCATACGACAGGCAGCGCCGTCCACGGGTACGCGGAAAACGCGATGCCGAGAGCGGCGGTCATCGCCAGGTAGGCGACGGCCGCGACGGAGAGCGCCGAGAACGCCCTGCCCAAAAGCAACCGCCGCCGTCGACGCGCGGCAAAGTTGCGTATTACGGAGAGCGGCGAGCGCCGGTCGGAGATATGGGTTCGGGTCGATTTCATCATCCACAAATATATTAAAAAATAACCTGAATTCCAAATTTTCTTACGACCCGCGGCACGGCGGGGTCTTGTGACTATGTGCCCACGCCATACCTCCGCAATCTTGGTTTTGCGCGTTTTTGACGGATACGGGTATGGCGGATAGATATTACGGGCTGAAGAACCAGGATAAAATGTTTACGCCCATTTGAGCCGCGAGTTCGCGTCTCTCCGGGCCGACGTTGTGGATGTGCGGGTCTTCGAGGCCGTTGCCGATGTCGGCGCTGTAGGTGTAGAGGACGATGAGGCGCCCATCAAAAAATATACCGAAAGCGGCCGCCGGTTCGCCGTCGTGCTCGTGTATCTTGGGCAGCCCGGGCAGTTTGTAGCGGCTATTGAATATCGGGTGGGTAAGCGGCACCGGGACGAGCGGGTTTTCGGGGAAGAGCGCCGCGAGTTCGCGCCGGAAAGACTTATCTATACCGTAGTTGTCGTCGGCCCACAGGAATCCGCCGCCCACGAGGAACTTGCGAAGGCGCGACTTCTCCTGCGCCGAGAAGCGCACCTCGCCGTGTCCGGTCATGAACAGGAACGGGAAGTGGAAGAGGCGCTGGTCGGAGATGTCGACGACCGTGGTGGAGTCACAGATGGGCAGCGCGGTGCGTTCTTTGGCGGCCTTGACCAGATTGGGCAGCATGGACGGCCCGGTGTACCAGTCGCCCCCGCCGCCGTACTTGAGCCGCGCGACGGCGAGCTGGCAGGGGCCGCTTTGAGGCTGCGCCCATACCGGGATAAACAGGGCCAAAAGAACCGGTATTAACGCGGGGATTGATTTCAACAAAACCTTACTCTCCGCCACCCGTATTCTCCCCGTCCCCGCGCCGGGCGCCGCCGCGCCTGCCGCCGGAAGCGGCCGAGCTCATGCTCACGAAAGTCTTGAACTGTTCGGGGGTGAGCACGGCCTTGACGTCGAGCAGGTGGCCGACCGAGGCTAAGCTCATCTTCTTTTGAAGCTCGCCGATGGTGCCGGCGTACTGGATGAGTACGCTTTTGGAGGGCTTGTCCCGCAGTATTTCCTGATTGATTTTCTCCCGCAACTCTTCTATCCGCTGCGAGTTCTCTCTCCTGGCGGGGGCGTACTGCGCGTTTATCTCCTTGAATTTGGCCTCCTGGCCGGCGGTAAGGTTCAGCTCTTCCCACATCTTCCGCGCCGGATGGTCGCCACGCCTGTCGTCCGCCGAGGCCGTGGCGGAGGCGAGCGCGGCGGACAGCAGCGCGAACCACAAAAACATCCTACTTCTCATTGGATAACCCCTTTTCCGATAACTTTTTTGTCAGTTGATTCCCGGCCGGCTCGGACGGCGGCTGTTGCGGGGCGGCGCCCGCGACGGCGGCGCTGTCGTCAACCTGAATATCGTCCAGCAACGGGTAGGCGTCTTTGTCCCCGTCACCGTTCAGAAACTCGAACGCGTAGAGCAACTCGTCCATCGACCCGTGGTCGTCGGCGTAGGCCGCCCTGTTGTTCATGTTGAATATCACAAGCGACGCCGGGATGATGAACGCCAAAAGCAGGCACGCCGCAAGCGTAGCGCGCCTCTTGACGCCCGACCGCCGCACGCTCCGCTCAACCTTCTCAAGAACACCCGCCGGAACCTCCGGCACGGCGCCTAAAACCTCGTAAAACAACTTCTCCCGCGCATTGATATCCATAACACACCCCCACAGGCAGTAGACAGTTCCGTAATAACGCTACGGTTACCGCCACATATTTATTGTGTGAAATCATACCACGCTACTGTTCGCCCAAATACTGTTTCTCCAACCGCTCGCGTATATCCGCTTTCAGACGCGCCATCCGCGTCCGCAACGCGCCCACATTCACGCCCATAATCCCCGCCAACTCCTCGTAGGGCACCCCCTCAACCTCCCGCGCCACGAGCATGAACCGGTCGGACTCGCTCAGAGACCTCAATATCCTCTCCACCAACTGCCTGTCCTCGTAAGGCACCCGCCCGCCGCCGGCGTCCGTACCCGGCAACCTCACTTCGTCGTCGAACGACAAGTTCCGCAACCGGTACTTGGCCGCCTTCGCGAAATACTCGTTTATACAGTGATAGGTGACACTGTAAAGCCACGTGGAAAACGTGGAGCCCCTCAAAAACCCGCCTAAGTACCGGTGCACCTTAACAAAGGCGTTCTGCATTATCTCCTCGGCGCAGGCGGCATCCCCGTTTGACGACCTGTAGCACAGCCTCCAAACAAAAGAGGAGTAGTGCTCATAAAGACGCCGGAAAGCCGCTCCATCGCCACGTTTCGCCCTTTCCAGTGTAATATCGTCAATCTCATCCATTATGTTAGACTCCGGCAGCTTACCGTTTGTTACATAAGGAATATGTCTCGGACGGTGCTTTTAAAGTATTTTTATGATTGTTATTTCGCAAATGGTATATTTGTATCCGCACGCGCAACACTACCGAAATAAAATAATATATCGCGGGGAGGTTTTATGGAAAATCGGCAAAAAATATGCGTGGCGGGCGACCACGCCGGCTTCGAACTCAAGGAGGCCGTCAAACGCTATCTGGCGGAAAAGGGCTTCGACGTCCACGACTGCGGCGCCGCAACCTACGACAGGGACGACGACTACCCCGCCTTCGCCAAGGCGCTGTCGGCAAAAATAGCCGGCGGCGAGTACGGCCGGGGCGTCCTCTTCTGCGGCACCGGCGTAGGCGCCTCCATCGCCGCGAACCGCCGCAAAGGCGTCCGGGCCGCCCTCTGCTTCACCCCGGAGATGGGCGCCCTGAGCCGCGCCCACAACGACTCAAACGTCCTGGTCCTCGGCGCGCGAACAACCCCCGCCGACACGTCACTCAAAATCCTCGACGCGTGGCTAAGCGGCCCTTTCGAGGGGGGGAGGCACCAAAAAAGGCTCGATATGCTCGACGAGGAGGAACGCTGATATGCGCGACGACGCCGGCAATATTGACAATACCGGCAACAACGCCGACGCCGGCAATGCCGGCAAGCCGGCGACAGGCGTCTACGCAAAGCGCCTGCCGTGGGACCGGTACTTCATGCAAATAGCCGTCCAGGTCGCCACGCGCTCCACCTGCGACAGAAAGCACGTGGGCGCCGTGATTGTCCGCGACAAGACCATACTCTCCACCGGCTACAACGGCAGCGTGCGCGGTATGCCCCACTGCGACGAGGTCGGCCATATCATGGAAGACTCCCACTGCGTAGCCACCGTCCACGCCGAGGCCAACGCCATCATACAGGCGGCCAAAAACGGGACGGGCATAGACGGCGCCGACATCTACGTAACGGCCTCGCCCTGCTGGAACTGCTTCAAACTCATCGCGAACAGCGGGATAAAGCGCGTCTTCTACCTGGAATTCTACAGGGACGAGCGGGTGCTGGAGGTCGCGGGGGCGGCGGGGATTGAAATGATACACGTGGGATGCTGAACTACGCTCTGCCGGACCTTCCAGGCTCCGCTTGACGGTTCCTTTCGGTTCCGGGGCGGGGCGTATGGCGTTGCTGATCCGGCGCCTTTTGCATCTGCGCCCTGGCGACGTAGGCCGCCGCTCCGGGCTCGTAGGTGTCCCTCTCCGGGGGGCGTACCCGCGGCGTTCGGGCGTTGCCCCTGCGGTTGGATTCGGTCTCCGTACGCTCCGCTTTCTGCTTCTGCGCTCTCATACGGGAGGCGTCGGCGGTCGCCGCGGTGGCGCCGGTTCGCGTGCGTGACGCGGTGTACATATTCATAATTTGCCTCTTCATTCATGCCGTTCGCGATAAATCAATGGAACTGTATTGTTTTATGAAGATAATATTTGGGAAAGGGTAAAGTAAAATAAAAATTCGCGAAAAAGCCCCCGGTTTTCGACCGCGCTACTCGCAGGGGGCTGTCAACGCGCTGTTCAACCGCTCGCGCGGTTGGGAAACCGGCCGGTTCACCCGCGGCCTCCGGCCGCCTTTGAGCTAGGGGGACAACAACACAAGGCGGAAGCCTGTGTTGTTGTTGCTGTTGTCGGGGTTGTTGTTGTTGCGATTAGAGACACGGCAGTTCCTCGCGTCGTTGTTCCAACTACCGCCCCGTTTCACACGGTTGGAGCCCCTAAGCCGGCTTCCCTTTTCAATACGGCGTTCCTCCTGAAACCAAGCGTATCCGCGAAACGCGTAAACGCCAAAAGCGGCTCCGCGTGACGCGCGTACTCTTTCTGAGACCACTCCCCGGTCCGCGCCTTTCTCGCGTAACCCCCGTACTTGCGCAGGAAACGCTTCTTGCTGTTCCTGTTCAGCCTTACCGCGCCCGGGAAAATGACAAACCCCAAGAAAGGAATGCCGCTTCCCGCGCCGTTCAGGCATATCGGTTTCAGGCTTAGCCTTAACTCATTTTCGCAATAGCCGCGCACCTCCCTTGAAAAATTTATCAGGCGGTCTTTGCTTGAATGCAGCATGACCATATCGTCCATATAGCGAACGTACATTTTTACGCCCAGCCGCTCCTTGACAAAATGGTCCAAATGCGCCAGGTAAAAATTCGCGAAATACTGGCTTGTCAAATTGCCTATCGGAACGCCGCGCCCCGGCGACGCGCTGTAGCTGTCTATTATACGGGAGAATATGTCAAGCAGCCGCCCGTCCTTGAACATACGGCGCAGCTGCCCTAAAAGGACGCCGTGGCTTATGCTGTCAAAAAACTTGCGCGCGTCGAGCTTGCAAAACCAGGCGTTTCTCCCAACCCACCCCTTAACCCGCGAAAGCGCCGCGAACTGCCCCTTGCCCGGGCGCGTGGCGTAGCTGTCGTATATCTGAAACCGCTCGAACAGCGGGCCGCACACGTTCATTATCGCGTGGTGCAATACGCGCTCGCCGAAGTCCGCCGCGCAGATAAGCCGTTCCTTGGGGTCGAAAACCTTAAAATACCGGTAACTGCCGACCGACACCGCCCCGCTCAAAATCCCATCGCGCAGCGCAAGCAGGTTTTTATCCAAATCCCTGCCGAAAACACGAATCTCTTCCCGGTCGGACTTGCCCTTTTTCGCCTTCCAAAAGGCAAGGCGCAGATTATCCGGCTCCGCAATGCCCTCGAGCAGATACCCCGTACGTTTCATTTCGCGCTCTCGTCAAACGGCGCCGGCCCGCCGTCGCCGCCCTCGGCCGCGGCCCCGGCGCCCGCCGGGGCGGACGCGGGCAGCGCGTTGTAGCGCTCTATCAGCGCCTTGCCGTACCGGGCCATCTTCTTCTCGCCTATGCCCTGAACCTCAAGCGCGGCCTTCTCCGTTATCTCCGGCATCCGCGCCATGGCGGCCAGCTCCTCGTCCGTAAACACAACGTAGGCGGGCGCCCCGTCCGCCGCCGCAAGCTCCTTGCGTATGGCGCGCAGCTTGGAAAACACGGAAAAATCACGCTCGCTCAAAACTTCGCGGTAGTCCGTCTTCTTGCCGGAATACCCCCCCTGATACGGCGCGCCGGAACCGCCGCCGCCGTCTATGTAGCGCACGCAAAAGCTCCAGTAACCGCCGTTGTCGTTCTGGAAAAACTTTTGCTCTATCTCCAGGACGCGGTGGGCGGAAAGGAACGCGTTCATCTCGGACTGAAGGGAACCGCTGTCGGCGCTGGGGACGGTGAAAATCCTTATTTGCATGGCATTCCCAAAAGGTTAATTTTTTTCAAAAAAATCGACCCGCCTTGCGGCGGGTTTGTGAAAAACAAGAATCAAAATCAAACCCAAAACCAAAATCAAAACAATGCCGCGCACCACCCCCGCCGAAACAAGCGATGGCGGCGCTC
>JAITCM010000035.1 GCA_031283085.1 Chitinispirillales bacterium
GGCAGTTACAACTACGTGGTGTTTGACGACAAGGTTGTCAGCATAGTAGAGCGCATCCGCCTGATGGCGACGCCGGGCGGGGAGGTTTACGGCTTTGCCACCAAAGACGGGAAAATCTATCTTGACCCGGAGAAGATGAACGCGAACACGCCCATCCACGAGTACGGGCATCTGTGGACTGACTTCGCTAAGAAGAACCACCCCGAATTGTACAGGCGCATGGTGGCCGCCGCCCGGCGCAGCGACCTCATGGACGAGCTGAAAGACAATCCGAAGTACGCCGAGTTGACGGCTGAAGAGCGGGCCGAAGAAATATTGGCAAGGGCAATAGCGGACAAGGGCGAGGGGATGTTTAAGGACGAGAGCCAGCAAGGGGCGTTCCAAAGACTGCTACAGGACTTGTGGGAGTGGGTGAAAAATACGTTGGGGGTGGGGGATGGCGCGGGGTTGCGTGGGCTGTCGCCGGAGGATGTGAGCCGGTTGACGTTTGGCGAGCTGTCGGAGGGCGCGGCGCGGGAGTTGCTTAGCGGGCGGAGGGTGGGCGAGGTAGCGGAGGAGGGCGGAAAGTATATTAGGGATATGGAAAACAAAGCAGACGGCCACAAGTGGGGGGCGGAACCCATTGACGCCATAACCGCAAAGGTGGAGGAGGCCAAAGGCAATGTCTCCGAAGAGCAAATACAGCGGTATCAAAAGGGGGCGACCCTTGAAGAGGCTATTGGCAGGCTTCATGGGTTGATTGATGAAACTGGCACGGTTAGTAAAAACGGCCACAAAGAATTATTTGTAACGAATACAGAGACAGGCGAAAGGGCGGCACTAACCAAAGCGTCTGTCGGTAAATTAGTATCGGGAAAAGCCATTGGGCAGTCAAGAGCCAACGGGTTTACCAAAGAGCAACATCTTGCGGCAGTTATGGACATTGAGGATTTATTTAGGAACTCAACAAAGGTCGGTTCACACCCGGACAAAGATGACACAAAAAGCGTTACGGCGATAAATAGATTTATTGCGCCAATACGCAAGGATGAAGCCGCTTACATAACCGAGAGGGTAACTACGAGCGGAGAGCGGATTTATTCATTGGAACTTATAAGGATGGGAGCGGTCGGCGACAAGATACGGGACATAAACAAGTTGTCTAATCCCGTCCAATCGCCGACAGACACCCAAATTTTTACGCCCGAAACGGGCAATTTGCCGGAGGATGTCAACAACAACACTAATAATATAAGCGATTCCGCGCCGAAAAGCAAGGAAAAAAATAAAAATAATTTCGCCGACGTCTCCGAGCCTTTCGCCCACACTTCCGACGACGGCGCCGGTTCCTCCGGCCTGCCCAAAATCGAGCAGCCTGAACTCGTAGAAATCGCCAAGTCGTTACTCGGCGGCATCGCCCCCAAAATCAAACGGGCGCTGAAGAGAGGGGCCAACGGCTTAGAGTACCGCGACAAGGACGGCAACGCGCACATCCTCCTGAAGGCCGACCTTTTCAAAGACCCGGAACAGGCCGTCAAGACGCTTGCCCACGAGCTCGGCCACGCCGACCACGTCGACGGGGAGAAGGGGCACATCGGTGAGGCTATCCAAAACCTGAAAGACGGGATGGCCTCGATAATGGAAAAGCCGACGCCCGGCGAGTCGTTAGACGTGGTGACCATCCACGACGAACTCTACGAGTTCTCCAAGAAGTGGAGGCCTTTCGACGAGTCTACGGCGACGCGGAGAGAGATAGCCTACCGCAAGAAGCCGGAAGAGGTCTACGCCGACGCGGTCTCCGCCCTGCTGACCGACCCTGACGCCCTCGCCCGCGGAGCGCCCACGGCGTTTAAGGCCATCATGGACGGGCTGAAGAACAAGCCGGAGTTCTACCGTCCGTATCAAGAGATAGTCTCGCGGTACGCGGAGGGCGGCAATGCGGCGGTAGCGCATCGCCACGAAAGCCTAAGCGCCGGCATGGACGCCGCCCAAGCGCGGAAGAACGCGGCGGAGAAAGCTAAACAGGCGGAAGAGGACGCGAAGAACAAGGACAAGACACTACGCGATTACATCAAGTAACAGATATATGACCCTATAATGGAGAAGGTTGCTGACGAGTACGCCCGTATCGGCAGAATCGGCGGCCCGAACAGCCGCGCCTACCTGTTGCTGCGCGGCCTCGCCTACACGGATGGGAAAGCGAAAGTATATTTGGAAAAAACCGAAGCCGCGATGAAAGACATCTTCGGGAAGAAAGGCTTCAAAGACAAGGCGCGTAAGAACCTCGGCCTCTATATGCTCTACAATCGCGTGGCGACGGAGCGGTCTGAAATTGGCAACCCGCGCGGCATTACCAAAGAGAGCGCCGTAGAGGGGCTTAACCACATGAAAGACCAGATGGGCGCGGAGGCCTTTGTGAAGTTAGGCAAGGCGGCGGACGCGTACCAAAAGATACGCGAGAAGTACATTCTGCCGTATCTCTTTGGCGACGACACCTACGGGGCGGCGTTGCGGGATTACGCGCTGAACAACCCGAACTACGCCACATTCGACGTGGTCGGCCACATCGACAAGGCTTATGAGGGCGGGCAGTCCGGCAGTCTCGGCATTCATAAGCAGGTGGGCACGTTTAGCGACATCGGCAATCCCTTTGACGCGACGGTCTCCAACGACTTGAAATTAGTGGCGCTAAAGGCGAACAACGACGCCATCCGCGCCGTGGTTGAGATGTTGGACACGAACCCGCACCCGTACACGGTAGAGCCGTCGGTGAAAGGCAAGGACAGCGAGGGCAGGGACATCTTCGGGGAATCTCCGATAGGGCTACGGAAAGTGAAGTACATGCAGAACGGGGAACTGCACGCTTTCGACATCTCCAAAGAGATAGCCGACGTTTTAATCCACGACCCGCGCCGGATAAGCGCCCCGATGAAAGCGCTCGGCTGGGTGAACCAACACCTGCAAAAGGATTTCTACGTCAAGTACAACATCCCGTTTTTGATGCGCAACCTGTTCCGCGACGCCGCCGGCACCATCAAGAACATCCCGAAGGCGAACGTCCGCAAGTTCGTCCGCTACTTCCCCGGCGCGCTCGGCGAGACGCTGAAGTACATGACGACCGGAAAGATGTCCGGCGATATTGAGGCCGCCTACCTGGAGGGCGCAATGCACGTGGGGCGGAGCTATGACAACATGAATACCACCGACGTTGACAGCTTCGACAGGTTCATGGGGCAGTTCGACGAGGCGCGGCAGGTGGAGTACTCAAAGAACATCGCGACGCGGGCTATTAAAAAACTGTGGAAAGCGTTCACCGCGCCGTTTGACTTTGTGGGGAGCGTGGAGGAGACGGCGGGGAAACTGACGGGTTACAAGATACTGTCGCATGACAAGGCGGCGGCGGCTGATATTGCGAAGCGGGCGGAAAAGGCGGGCGTAAGCGAAGCCGAACTCCGCGCCCAGATGACGCGGACGGCGGCGGGGACGCCCGACTTCACCCACGGGGGGAAGTGGAAACGGGGGCTGAATAGCGTTTGGCTATTCTCCAACGTGAACATTCAGGGCGCGCGGGCGGGGCTTGCCTCTATCAGGCAAAACCCCGGCGCGTGGATGTCCAAGTTTCTGCTGCACAAAGTCCCGTGGATAACCGTAGCGGCGCTCGCCCGCGACGAGAAGCTCGTCAGGTTCGCGGAGGCCATGGGGTTCTCCGGCGGCGTATTAGAGTACTGCAAATTTCTGCAGGAGGGGATGCAACGCATACCGGAAGACCACATCGCCCGCGGGTTCGCGCACCCCTTGCCGGTAAAATCCGCCGCGCCGGTAGACGAGGAGGGCAATTTGTATCAGGACGATAACGGCAACGATATTACTACCACAAAAAAGACGCGGCAACTGTACGTCAGAATCCCCGGAGACTACACGTCGCAGGTGGCGGGGGCAGCGTGGTACTATATCGCGAAAGCCATATCCCAGGGGAAAGACGGCACGGACAAAAACTGGTACGACCAGGACGACCAAGATTCCCCGGACTACCCGAATTCCCAAGACGTCCCCGCCCCGCCGGACAAGAAAGAACCGGCGAGCGAATCGGCTTTCCGCACGGTAAAGTCGGTATTAAGCGAAATGGGCGGCCTAAGCCCCGTGGACGGGGCGGCGCTGAATCCCGTGGCGCAAGTCGCGTTTGCGTGGCTACGACACTTAGACGGCCAACAGCCCCGCGACCTGTTCACCGGACGCGACATCGTCCCGCCCAATATGCAAGACATGGACGAGAAAGACCAACTCGGACAGATGGCGCGGTGGACGCTCGACAAGGCCGGGCCGCTGTCCGGCCTCCACCGCACCTACGACCCCAACGAAAACCCGATTAAAGAGGCGAAACTACGGAAGAGAAAGGCGCTAAGAGAGGCGATTAAGTCGGGGAACGACGACGCCTTTGACGCGGCGTACGCGATGCCCGACCCGCAGGACGACCGTCCCTGGGCGGAGAAAGCGTTGGGCTATCCGGTGATAGGCACGGCGGGCAAAGCGTTCTTCGGGATGACGAACTACGGGCTGCGCGAGAAGGAACTGGAAGAGGAGAGGAAACGGGCGGCAAGGAAGAAAAGGCGTCGGCTGAACAACCTGAAAAAGCCGCCCGAAACTACGGTTGAATAAGGGTGTGCGGGACGAATGTAGCGGTTTTGTAGTGAGTGGGTTCGCTGAAGGCATTGAAAACATTGAGGGTTAGGGGGGTGGGCAGATGATTACGGATTTTCCGCGTTACCCGGCGGCTACTTATATCTTAACCACAACGGTATCACTTACTTTTTTCATAGTCTTGGACGTGGGAGTTTGTGGTGGACAAGCACCCAATATAGAACTACAGATCTGTATGACGCGGAGATTTTTAATCACGGAACCTTTAGCTCTTCGGCTATGGGTACGAAATGGGCTGCCCTCTACGTACGTTGTGTACTCGACTGACAGACCCACATCAGCCGCCCCGCAAGGGGCGGCATCTCTGCACCTACAAACGGACAGAGTCGGACTTTCGCGGACACAAGCGGACAGCGGCGGACACAAACATCCGCCGAATGGACACGGCAGGACATTTGCGGACTTTCGCGGACAAAAAATACTTGCATTTCGGAAAATATTATTGTATATTTACAGTAGGGCAGGGGTATGAATGTATTAGCGGCGGGATGGCGTACCCGCAGGTTGTAACTCATTGATATACGCCGAACGGTGTTTACCATTCTCCCGCAATTATTTTTAATCTTCACGGATTAACGTCTTTCCCGTCATCTCCGCCGGCTGCTCCTGACCCATCAGTTGTAAGAATGTGGGCGCGATATCCGCCAGCGTTCCCCCGTCTCGCAGCTTTATATCACCGGCTCCGATTATTGTCAGCGGCACCGGATTTGTTGTGTGCGACGTCATGGGGGAACCATCCGGCAATTTTGTCTGTTCCGCGTTTCCGTGGTCGGCCGTTATTATGGCGGCGCCGCCCAGTTTAACTACGGCTTCGACCGTGTCGTGGACGCATTCGTCCACCGCTTCCACGGCCTTTATTATCGCGTCGTAGACGCCCGTGTGGCCGACCATGTCGCAATTGGCGAAATTGCAGATTACGGCGTCGTACCCGCCGCCGTTTATCGCCTCGACCAGTTTGTCCCTCACGCCGAAGATGCTCATTTCCGGTTTCAGGTCGTAGGTGGCGACTTTGGGGCTGTCTATCAGTATGCGGTCTTCCCCGTCAAATGGGTCGTTGCGCTGGCCGTTGAAGAAGAAGGTTACGTGGGCGAACTTTTCCGTTTCGGCGCAACGCAATTGCTTCAGACCGCGCTTTGAGAGCACCTCGCCCAAGATGTTTGCGTTTCGCATTTCGGGATAAGCTTCGGTGAAGTTTCCGTCGTCGTAGTAGTGGGTCATGGCTACGAAGCACTTGACGGGCGCGCCGTTCTGACGGCTGAAGGCGTCGAACTTAGGCTCGGCCATCGCTTTGGTCAGCTGGCGGGTACGGTCGAAGCGGAAGTTGAAGAATATGACCGCGTCTTTGTCGGCGATGCCTTTATAATCCGGCGTCAGGTCATTTCGACTTCGCTCAATGACCTTTTCGGGGGAACCAATGGCCTTTTCGGGAGAATCAATGGCCTTTTCGAGTTGCTGGGGGCTGAGCGAAGTCGAAGCCCGACTGCGCTCAATGGCCTTTTCCCTCTCCTCCACGGGCAGGATACACGGTTTGATGAATTCGTCGTTAACACCGGCGGCGTAGGAGGATTCTATAGCCTCCCTCCAGCTGTTTACCGGCGCGCCCTTACCCTCTACTATCGCCCGGTAGGCCAATTCGGTTCTGTCCATGCGGTTGTCGCGGTCCATAGCGTAGTATCGGCCTGTGACCGTCGCGATTCGGCCAACGCCTGTTTCGTCCATGCCTTTTTGCAGCAGCGCGAGGTGTTCCAGGGCGGACTTGGGCGGGGTGTCGCGGCCATCGGTTATGGCGTGTATCAGAACGTTTTTCAGGCCCTGGTCGCGGCAGAGTTTGAGCAGGGCCGCGCAGTGGCGCGTTACGGCGTGGACGCCCTCCTCCTGGATAAGGCCGATGAGGTGGAGGTTGCCGCCGTTGGCTTTGGCGAAGTTTATCGCTTTGAGGAAAGCGGCGTTGGTAAAGAAGTCGCCGTCCTCGACGCTCTTGTCTATGCGCGTCAGGCTTTGGTAGACAGTGCGTCCGGCGCCGATGTTGAGGTGGCCGACCTCGCTGTTGCCCTGGTAGCCGCGCGGCAGGCCCACGCTGAGGCCTGAGGTCTCAACAAGCACGGTTGGGCTACCGCTCTCGTAGGCGGAGGTGTGGGGGGTGCGGGCGGAGTAGATGGCGTTGGAGGGTTCGGGGTTGCCGCGCCCCCAACCGTCGCGGATTATGAGGCATACGGGTCGTTTTTGCATTGCTTTGTCCTTTGAGTTTCAGGTTTTTGTTTTTTATCGACATCCATACCGTATAAAATATAATATATTTATATGTTGTCGCGCGCTATTGTATCAATACAATAAAAATATAATGACATTGTCGAATCAATATAACACAAAACACGGAACGGCAAAGCTAACGGCGGCCTTTCGGACGATTTTAGCGTTGACTGTCGCGCTTGCGGCGTCGCCGCCGGCGTTTGCCGCCCCTGCCGACACGACCGCCAAGAAAGCCGCCCCGGCGGCCGCGGCGACGCCGCGCTTAACCGTCCCTATCCCCTATTCCGTCCCGCCCAGCCTCGCCGTTCCCAGGGTGGAAGACGAGACCGGGCGTACCACCGTGGCCGACACGCTGCAATTCCCGTGGCCGCCTTTGGACAGCGCCGACGCGGCCAGGGCGGCCGCGGCTAAGGAGGCGGCGGCCGCGAAAAAGGCCGCTCCGGTCGACACATCCGTAAAAATCATCCATATTGATACCGTAAAAGCCCTTTCCGCGGATACATTGCCCGCGGAACCCAGTGTGGAACCTAAAGCCGCGCCGGCCGCTCCCCCGCCGGTTAAGCGCCCGCGTACGCGCCAGGAACTCAATAAATTGTCCCGCGAAGAGCTCTTCCGCCTCGCCTTCGGCCGCAGCGCTCCCGACAAGCCGCGCAATCTGACCGTGCGCCTGTTCGGGGAGGGGCGCCCGGTCGGCAACACCGAGATTAACTATAACGAAAATTTCACCGCGTTCACATTTCGCTCCATGCCCTTTTCGCGCCTTTTGGACCGGATGATAAGGCCGGAGGCGCGCGCGGCGGCCGGGGACTCGCTGGGGCATTTCGACAGCGAGACGCTTACCGCCGCGGGATACGTTCTTGTCGTCGACGATATTAAATTTGAGTTGCGCGTTACCTTTCCGCCCTACGACAAGGCTGTCCAGTTCACGTACCTCTACGGCGGTTACCGGATAAACGAGCCGCGGGGGGAGGAGATATTGCCGGCGCTCGTCTCCTTCTACATCAACTACAGTATGGACGACAGGGCACGGTTTTTGCGGTACGGCAACAATCCCGCTAGCGGCCGGTGGTACGGCGGCGGCGACACACTTATACGCGACCCGGCGACCATAAACGTCGACGGCGCTCTCAACCTCCGCGAGTGGGTTTTTGAGAGTTCGGGATGGGTTAGGGAACCCTACGGCGGACAGCCGTTTACGTGGGAGAACATCAGGCGCGACGACGCGCGGGCCGTGCGCAATTTTGTGAAGCTGCGCTCGCAGTTGACCCTCGGCGATATAACGGCGGGCACCCCCATTGTGTCGGGGCCGATGACCGGCGGGGCGCGCTACGAGCGCAACAGCTACTTCTTCGGCAACAACCCTCACGACAACCTGAACAGCGTCACCTTTTTCATGCCGGAGCCCGGAGAGGTGGAGGTCTATATGGACGGGGCGTTTCGGCGGCGCATTTATCTCCCCGCCGGGCATCATCAGCTTGGAGGGTTCGACGGGGATGTGGGGCGCAACCGCGTGCGTCTGCTGCTGCGTATGGCGAGCGGCGCGGTGGAGGAGGTGCCGTTTGAGTTCATACTCTCGCACCCGCGCGTCATGGCGCGCGGCGACGTGCGTTACTCCCTCTCCGCCGGTATCCGCCGTGAGTATGCCCCCTCCCCGGCGTGTTTCACTTACAACACGAACGAGCCGGTGGCGAGCGTGGACTATGCCTACGGCATTCACCACGCGGTGAACACCGGGTTCTCCGCTGTGGCCACGCGGCACGCCGCGCGGGGGGGGATGCAGGCATCTTTCGGCCTTGGAGGTCTGGGGTTTGTGGACCTGCGGGGAATCGTGAGTTATTTGGTTGTTGACTCGATAGCCGGGAAGCCTTTGGAGCGCAATGTCGTCGGGGAGCGTATTGAGGGCAGCTACACCGCCGACCTCGGGCGGCCGGTGGCGCGGTTCAACCGATTCGTAACCGGCGACCCGAACGGGACATTCTTGCCGGATATGTCGTTTGCGGCGCGTGGGTACTACCGTACCGAACGCTACAGCGTACGCTTATTCAACGAGCCTTCCGGCGGCGTGGACGGCAATGTCGGCGGCGTTTCCGGGAACTTCGCCTTCGCCTTGTGGAGGGGGAACTTGTCCGCTTTCGCGGGGATGAACTTCTACAGGGAGACCGGATTCGAGACCGATTTCTACCCCACCGACTACGACTACGGGGTAAGGCTTTCGCAGGGCTTCGGGAGGTCGTATTTCTCCGCGAGCGCCGGAGAGAGCGTGAGGGGCCGCGTCCGTTCGCCCTATTTCTCCCTCAACACAAGCCACGCTTTCGGCACCGGCTTCAATGTGCGCAGCCACCGTTTTTCGGCGTCGGTGAACGCCGGCATGAGTTCGAGGTACATCCCGACGATGAGCGAGGACACCGCTGCGGAAAGGCCCGATTCCATGGAGTTTGACTGGTCGTACGGCGGGGCGCTGGGTTGGAGCTGGTCGAACAACACGACGAGCTTCGGGACGCAGGACTACGCCGCGGGCATAACGTTTGTGAACGACCAAACCCCTTCGGCCTCAGCCTCGCTGCGGCACGTTTACAACCGCGCTCAGATGAACGCCTACTACGACCTCGCCTTCGGCGACCACAATTACGACAGGCAGACCCACGCGATACGGGCGCTGTTTACCGGTTCGTTAATGTTTGCCGACGGGCTTTGGGCGCTTGGTCAGCGGATGAGCAGCGGCGGCGGTTTTGTCCTGGTCGACACGCGGGGCGACCTGAACAGCGCGAAGGTGTACATCAACCGCTCGCGGGAGACGGGCATGGGGCAAAGCCACAGCGGGCTGCTGGGCGCCGCCTACCACAACCGCCTGATGGCCTACACCCCCACCGAGCTCACGCTCAGCCTGACCGATGTCCCCGTGGGCGCGTTCATGGAGCAAAGCAGATACTACGTGACGGGCACCTACAAACAGGGCTTCGCGTTGAGAATCGGCAAGAAGGCGCAGGTAGTGGCCCTGGTGCCCTTCGTGGAGAAACGCGGCGGCAAGCCCTTAGGCCACACGTACCTGACAATAGAGGCGGACGCGGACGAAAACGAAGACGGCGCCGACAACGCCCGAGCCGCCTTCACCAACGAAAACGGTGTCCTGCAGACAGGCGGCCTGACGCCCGGATACAGGTACCGCGTAAAATTCCGCGAGTCGTCACGCCTGAAAGACGCGCTGATAGACATTCCGGACGACGCGAACGGAATGTACGAGCATCCCGTTGTGGAAGTTGAGCGGGAGGATTGATAATTATTAAAGATTTTGATTATGGACGCGGTATTATGTTATATTTAGATAGTTAATATTTTGCTGTTGGTTTTGACTTTAAACGACAAAGGCAACCGCCAGATGAGTATCCGTTGGCTAAAAAACGTCGTAATAGACGGCCAAAAAAGCACGCTTGAAGTACAGCTCGGCGACCGCCGCATCGGCGACAAGTGCTACACGCGCATAAACGACGAGGTCGAGGCCTGGTTCGACAATTACTGCGGCGAAGACCGCGCTAGGATTATCGCGCAGGGGGTCGGCATACTGAGAGTCCGGCTTACCGGAAAAAACGTAACCTATCCGAACGGACAGCAATATGACTGGCAATAAATATTTAGTAATCCACGGCCATTTTTATCAGCCGCCGCGGGAAAATCCCTGGCTTGATATAATCGAGGAGCAGGAGTCGGCGGCGCCATACCACGATTGGAACGAGCGTATCTACGACGAGTGTTACCGCCCCAACGCCTACTCGCGCCTGCTCGACGCCAAGGGGATGATTGTGGGCATCCACAACAACTACAGGAACATGAGCTACAACTTCGGGCCGACGCTCTTCACGTGGATGGAGCGCTACCACCCCGTCACGGCCCGTAAGGTCACCGCCGCCGACAGGGAGAGCGCCGGGCACTTCGACGGCCACGGGAACGCGGTGGCGCAAGTCTTTAACCATATCATCATGCCGCTCTCGTCGCGGCGCGACCAGCTCACCCAGATACGCTGGGCCAAACACTTCTTCAAGAAGCGCTACGGGCGCGACCCGGAGGGTATGTGGCTGGGCGAGGCGGCCATCAACATGGAAACCGTCCTCTGCCTCATTGAGGAGAAAATCGGGTACGTTGTGCTATCGCCGAATCAGGCGGAGTCCTTTCGGCGCATCGGCGACGGCGGGTGGGTCAATACCGCGCAAACGCCCATAGACACGCGCCGCCCCTACCGCGTCTTCCCGCGCACACGCGACGGCGCCCGGCTTGAGGGGCACTTAGACGTGTTCTTCTTCGACGAGGGGCTCTCAAAGGCGGTCAGTTTCGACAACCTGCTGCAGGACTCGCGGACGCTGGGCAACAGCATCAACGATCGTTACGATAAAAATAACGGCGGCAACCAGCTCGTTACCATCGCCACCGACGGCGAGACTTTTGGGCACCACAAGCCCTACGGCGATATGTGCTTAGCCTACTTCTTCACGCACGTCGCGAAGGAGCTTGGTATCACACCGGTCAACTTCGGTTACTACCTGTCGATAAACCCGCCTGAGTACGAGGTATCGCTGGGCGACGCCTTCGGCGAGGGCAGGTCGTGGAGCTGCGCGCACGGCGTGGGGCGGTGGTCTCGCGACTGCGGGTGCCAGACGGGCGGCAAACCCGGATGGCATCAGGCGTGGCGCGGGCCTTTGCGGAACGCTCTGCGCAAACTGCAGTCGCAGATAGACTTTCACTTTGAGGCGCGCCTCTCCACCATCTTTCACGACCCGTGGGCGTTGCGCGACAAGTACATCAACATCATGTGGGAGCCGTCGCTCGCCAGGACCTCCGAGTTTCTGCATTCGCAGTCGGGCGGCAAGTTCTCCTTCAGCGAGGAGCTCACGGCGGAGATAAGGCGGCTTCTTGAGGCGCAGAAATTTATGCTCTTCGCCTTCACCTCTTGCGCCTGGTTTTTCTGCGAGATAAGCGGCATAGAGACGGTGCAGAACCTCGCTTACGCCTGCCGCGCCCTGCAGCTGGGCCTTCCGGAAGACAGCAAGCAGCCGGCGCTCGACGCCTTTTTGGACGACCTCTCCAAAGCGCCGAGCAATATAAGCGAGTTCGGCAACGGGCGCAGGCTCTTCGAGATGAAAATACTCCCGTTCTACCATCACGAGAGGCTTTTGGCCTTTACCGCCGCCGCCCAGCAGATACTGGCGGTCAAGCGCCAATCGTCCTACGAGAAGACGGTATACAATCTGGAACTCAAGTCGGTGATGTCGTACCGCATAGAGCGTATGCACTACGACACGGTGGCCGTGCGGATGGAGAGCGGCGTGACCGGCGAGAGCAGCGCCTGGTCTGTGCTTATAGCCCACAGCCCGGAAGCGGAGCTTCGCGGCTGGGTTCTCCCCGCCAAAAGCGTGCCGTCCGGTAGCGGCAAACCGGACGCCTGGATATCGCACCCCGACTCGAAGATGTTCACGCTGTCCGACCTGTTCTACAGCTCGCGCGGCGACCTGTCGGGCTTCTTCCTGAACCTTATGGCCAAAGACACCGACAGCCGTTTCATGGGCTGGATGGAGCAGAACGAGCACAACTTAAATGTCCTGACGCGCCTGAACTACCCTGTCCCGGCGTACTGCAGCTCGCCGGTAGGTTACGTATTGCAGAACCGTTGGGACGCCCAAATCCATAAGTTAGAGCGCTGGGGCGGCGAGGAATCCGCGGCGGCGGAGCTCTGCGAAATCGACAGCCTGGGCAATCTCTACACCGTGCCCGTAGACAAAAAACGCGGCGCCCACACGCTGCAAACCGTCATAACGAGGGCGCTGGAGATGCTGCAGCAGCGCCCCGCCGTAAAAGTATGCGACCGCCTGCGCGGATTGATGGATATCGTGGACAAGTTCTCGGTTCCGGTATCAAAAAGCAAACTGGAAGACTTCTTCTATCCGGTGCACGAGGGGGCGCTAAACGATATTTACGAAAAGTACCGGGGAGGCGGGTGCAACGACGAGGAGAAGGAACTGTTGAGGCAGTTGGTGAATATGGCGAGGCGTATGAATTTTAATACGGACAGGTACGCGATTTAATATTTTTGCGTTGCGGCAACGCGCGTATATTATATTTTGAAGTAACGACGCGTTAAAATAATGTGCCGATTTCGGCATTCGGCCAGTTGCCTTACGGCGAAATAACCAAGTTCAACTTCGCTCAGTGACCGTTTTTATGGGCGGCTAAGCGAAGTCTTGGTGGCTGAGCGAAGTCGAAGCCACCGTCTCAAACAGGAGGGAACCGCAATTGATAGAAAGCAACCTGCTATTTTGGACAGTCCAGGCGTTCATACTGCTCTTAGGCATATCTATAGGCCACAGCCTCATCCTCCTGCGCCTGCGCAGAGAGGAGAACCGGCGGCGGGAGCTTGAGCTTGCCCTGATGGAAAAACGCACGGACGTTCTGCGGCAGGGCCGAAAGGTCGCGCAGGATTTGGAAGACGCGCTCTTCAGGGCCAAGGTGCAGCAGGAGATAGACGGTATGATTCGCAAAGGGAACGATTGACCGGGACTTACAGGGTTAAAAACAACGTCAAAAGTATTGAACGGGGCATATTGATTATGAAAACGGCAAAAAGATTCCGTCTGTCGGCGCTGGCTATCGTCTCAGCCGCCCTGTTGCTGCCTCTGCCGGCTCAACAAAACTACCGTTTCCGCGGCAGCGAGGGCTGGGGTTTCGGCTCAAAGTACGAGCAGCTCTTCGATAACTACAACCTGAAGACCATCGTCGCCACGGTCGTGAGGGTTGACACCAACACGCTGATGAAAGACATGAGCGTCGGGCTGCGCCTGATAGTGACGGAAGACGCGACCGGCCGCGATATACCCGTGCACTTGGGGCCGATGTGGTACGCGACGAACCAGGACATCAACTTCCCCAAGGGCGAGAAGGTGGAAATACGCGGTTGCCGCGCCTCATATATGGGGTCGCCGGAGTTTATCATGCTTGTGGAGCTTAGGAGCAAGAACCGCGTGTTCAGGTTCAGGGACGACGACGGGAATCCGTTTTGGGTGACATTCAGGAATAAACCGTAAAGCCCCCTACTCCACCCTGACCCCCCCCGACTCCCTGTGCGACGATATCTTGTACTTGAGCACGAGGCTGTTCCTCCCCTTGTTATACTTACCGCGTTTCTCTTCCGGCAAGTCGTCCACGGCAGCCTCCGTAAACCCCAGCTGCTTGAACCAGTCCGCAGTGAGCGTCGTCAGCACGAATACGGATTTCAGCCTCATCTTCGTCGCCTGTTCTATCAGATAAGAAATCATCTTTTTGCCTATGCCGCGGCTGGCGTATTTTTCGTCTACCACTATGGCGGCTATCTCTCCCTGCCTGTCGGGAAAAGTATGCAGGGCGCCGCAGGCGTGGGGGGTTCCGTCAACCGCGTAAACCGCGTAGTCGGCCATTTTGTCGGTCAGGTCGGCTACGCTCCTGGCCACGAGGGCGCCCTCGTCGAACCGGGGCTGCATTAACAGCAGCACGCCGGGGATGTCGGCGGCGGTCATGGCCCGGATGTTTTCGTGAATGTTGGCGTAGACCATAGTCCCGAAACCGCGGTTGGAGAATATCTCCTGGAGCAGCATGCCCTCGGCGGTTCCGTCTATGATGTGGACGCGGCGGACGCCCTGTTTGCAGGCGCGGTAGGCGTATGAGACAAGGTCGCGTTCGGCGTCGAAGCCGTCTTCGGCGTTCATGTCCAAGAACTGCCCGGCCTGCGCCATCGTCATCTGCGATATGGTGCCGAACTCGGAGATGTAGGCCTCGTCGGGTATTTTGAAGCCTTCGGACTTTATGCCGCCGTACTCGGTTACGAAGAAGAGCTTTGCGGCTCCGAGCTTCACGCTTATCGTGAAAGCGAGGTCGTTTGACGAGAGGTTGTATGGCTTTCCCCTGGCGCTCCAGCCGACGCACGGGAAGATGGGGACGACCCCCTCGTCTAAGAGCTTGCGCAACAGGTCGGTTTGCAGGCTCTCCACCACGCCGGAGTGGCGGAAGTCAACCCCGTTGCGCACGCCGATGCCCTTGGCCCGCACCCAGTTGCCGATGATAGCCCCGGCCTCGTTCTCGGCGAGCATCGTCATGATGCGGTTGGAGACGTCGAAAGCGGCCATGTTGATGAAAGGGATGGCCTCCGGATAGGAGACTCGCACTCCGTCAACATACGGGCACTCTATCCCGTAGGCGGAGAGCACCTCGTCGATACGCGTCCGCGAGCCGGGCACGAGGACGATTTTTATCCCGATACGCCGCAAAAGCACGATGTCGCGGATGAGCACCGGGAAGAGCGGGTTCGCAATGAGGGCGCTGTCTATCTTGATGACAAAAGTCTCGTTTTTGAACCTGTCGACGTAGCCGAAAGCCTGACGGATAGATTCGGCCTGCTCTTTTAATTTGATTGGTTTCGGTTTATCCATAAGTATTGAAAATAATATATTCTCAGTTAAAATCGGAATATAAATGGATTGACTCCGCAGAGCTTTTTAATCCGTTAATCCTTTAAACCCCGCTAATCATATAACTCCCACATATAACTTGACTTTCAGACATATAAATATTAATTTTTTTATATGGGCAATAACACCTATATCGACGCGGCGATTGAGCGGTTTCGGCGGGATCCGGGGGACGCGGACTCCGTGGCGGAGCTTATCAGGCGGTTGCGTTGCGCCGGGATGGTCGACGACGCGTTTCGGCTTTGCCGCTCCGTGATGAAGCTTCACTCCGGGGCGTACGAGTTCCTTATTGAGTTTGCCGAGGTGCTTTGCCGGCGTTCCGACGCGGCGGGGGCGCGCCGTGTCTTTGAGCGTCTCACGGGGATGAGCCCGAACAGGTTTGAGGCGTGGAACGGCCTTGGGGCGCTGGAGCTCTCCGAAGGCAACCTGGAGGCGGCGGACATTGCCCTTAAGCGGGCGCTGGAGCTCGCCCCGGACAACGCCGACGCGCTCCGCAACGCCGGAAACTGCTCCGCCGTGCGCGGCGACAGGACGCTTGCCGCCACCTACTTCGAACGGGCGCTTTCACGTTACGGCAAAGAGGCCGCCGAGCGTAAGGGCGACGCCGGAATATTGGCCGCGATGGCGGAAGTTCATCTCCTCATGAACCGCTACGACAAGGCGCTGGAGTGCGGCAAACGGGCGGCAAGCGCCGCACCGGGCGACCCGGCAAGCTGGAGCGCCCTGCGCAAAGCCGCGGTACGCCTGCGCGACGGCGAGGGCTACTACCGAGCCGTGGTCGCCATGATAAACGACATACGCGACGACGACCTCGCCATGAGCGTCCGCGACCTGCGCGGAATGGGCTTTGAACGCGAAGCCGAGGAACTGCTGGGCTACACGGTGAAAATCAATAAGAAAAGCGCCTTAGCCGACGCGCTGCCGTTCGCGGAAAGCAGAGCGCCGGAACTGACGGAAGGGGCGCTGACGTACAAAATAATCAATAAAAACAGTACATGATGAAACACTCCTTTCTAATAGCCGCGTTAATTTTGGCCGCCTCAACCCAGCGGACATCCGGGCAGAACGCCGTCGATACGTCGGGCGCGGCCGTCGATACGACCGTGAATACATCCATCAACACATCTGTCAGCACGCCTGCCCACACACCTGTTGACACGCTGAACAAAACATCCGTCAATACCGATACGACCGCCGACACCCCAATCCGCGCAACCGTCAATACGTTTGCCGACACAATGACCGGCACATACTTTAACGAACCCGCCGAGACACCGGTTAACACATCCGTAAGCAAATCCGCCGACACGTTAATCAACACATCCGCCGCGCCCGTCGATACCCCGTTCACCGCGTCAATCGACACCGCCGCCGATACCGCTGTCAACAAATCGGTCAATACGCCGCCGGAAAAAATCTTCCTGCTCCCCTCATACACTTTCCACTTAATCTTCCTCGCCGCGTGCGCCGCCCTTATCGCGGCAACGCTGTACTTCTTCCTGACGCGCCGCAGCCGCGACGACTCGCGCCGCTTCCTGACCACAACGCGCCTGTCGGTGCTCGACAAACTGGTACAGCGCGGCTGCCGCCACATAGAGTCCAATTACAGCGACCCGGCGCTCACCCCGGAAACGGTCTGCAACAGCCTTGTGACCGGCAAGGCGTACTTAGACGCCCTTTTCATGAACGAACTGGGCATCAACGTACAGGACTTCATCGTCCAGGTGCGGGTAAACGCCATAAAGAACCGCGTATCCGCGCCATTGGCGGCGCAACAGCAGTCGCCCGACATAAACGAAATCTGCGCGGAGTGCGGCTTCGCGGACAGGGCGGAGGCGGAACGCTGCTTCGCGGCGGTCTGCGGAGGGGTGGGAATCGCGGAATTCGCGCGGTTCTCGAAGCTGCAAAATCAACGGCGTTGAGCAAAATTTTTCCCGCGTTTCAAAGCAATTACATATATTTATTGGTATATTAATCATATTGATATGTCACACTGATTTTCAGGAATTGTGACTTTACGGATTGACTTCGCCGTTACGAAAGGATACCGCAATGACCAACCGCCGACATTTACACTCTACGCCGTCAAAATCACCGTCATTAATATCATTGACAGCGCTGACGCTTGTCATTTTGGCGGCCTCCGCGTTTCACGCCCCGACTTTGGCCCAGCAGGACACACGCCCCTACGCCAACATTGCCAACCCGCTGCCCGACACGCTCGACCAGCTCTACCGCGACAGCGCTACCATTAAGATAGGGCGCGTCCGCGTCAATCAGGCCGGATACCGTCCGGGAGACGACAAGTTCTTTTACTATGTGGGGAACTCCGCGTCAGGTTTTTCCATCGTCAACGCCGATAATGTCAACGGTACGCCCGTGGCCACGGGGACACTTGCCTCCAAAAACTCCGCCTCATCCGGCCAAATAAAGATACGCGCCTCAAACAACGCCCAAATCGTCGCCGGCGGCGACACGCGCTACACCATGCAGAGCGCGGCGGTCTCCGGGACGGTCTACGAGGGTAAGATAAACGTCGGCGCCCCCGGACAGTACAGGGTCAAGGTGGGGAACGACATATCGGCGCCGTTTTGGATTCACGAGGATGTTTACGGCTATGTTCGCGACGCGGCCATCAAGTTCCCCGGCGCCAACCGGTGCGGCGACTCGGAGTCCTGGCTGCACGGCGCCTGCCACCTGCGCGACGCCACGCCGGGCGGGTGGCACGACTGCGGCGACCACCTGAAAGAGGGAATCACCCAGAGCTTTCTGCACTCCATGCTCGGACTCGCCTCCGCCGCGCTGCGCGACAGGGATGTCGACCATTACGGGCGCAATCACAACAGCGCCTTATTGACCGACGGCGTGCCGGACGTGCTCTATGAGGCGAGGCACGGTTCCCAGTACGTCATCAACGCCTACAACAACGCCCGCGGAAACATCGCGAACATGATACTGTCGGTAGGCGGATTTGGGCCCGACCACCAGTGGTGGGGGCAGCCGGAGATGCAGGACAGGATGTCTTACGAGAGGGGCGGCCCGGTACGCGACGCCCGCAACGAGGTGGGGGCGAACATTCTGGGCAACTTCGCGGCGGGGCTCGCCCTTACGGCAAAAAACTACGCGGCGTTTGACAGGAGTTTTGCCGATACCTCCATCGCCATAGCGAAGAAAATGTACGAGTACGCGAAGACGCATTTGACGGCGACCCAAACCCCCGCGTACAGCGGAAACGCGATTGTCAACGACAAGATGGCGTTCGCGGCGGTCGCCCTCGCTTACGCCACGGGGGAACGAAAGTATCTTCTTGAGTTCTGCTACGATAAAACAATCGGTACCAAAGCGCAGGCCGACGCCGCCAATCACCACGCGCTCTACGAGGGAGGGTGGGCCGCGCATACCGACCCCGTATTCAGCAAACAGACCGCGAACACGGACTGGGCGTCGCCGCACATGGCGGTCAAGTGGGGATTCTTCCGGCTGATACTCAAGGATAAGGCGATGTGCGCCGCCCTCGGCATAGATTCCACGACACGGATAAAGCTCATCGGTAAGACCGTCTACCAGATGATATTCGACGTGACAAGCGCGTCCGGCAACGGACAGGCAAAGTTGGAACTCCCCGCCACCGGGCTTTGGAACCGCGACGCGCTCTACTACGAAAACCTTTGGAACAGCATGCTTATACAAATGTCGTGGATGTGGAACAGATACCAGTTCGGCAACATCTTCGATTTGTACTGCTATTCCGACATGGCGAAGTGGATTCAGGATTCCCTCGTGAGCAAGGGGATATTTTTACCGGGGCCGCAATACGGGGGAACAGGGCCCGTTTCGGACTGGAAGGCGAAGGAAACGCGCGAGTTGATGCTCCGCCAGATGGACTATATGCTCGGCGTCAACCCGTGGGATATTTCCATGATTTACGGCGTGGGCGACAAGAACACCAACCACCCGCACCACCGCGCCGCGAATCCCGAAGGCAAAAATGTTCCGGGCGCGTTTTATCGGTACAGACCCCCGGTAGGCGCTCTGTCGGGCGCCGTGTCGCCGCTCACGCAGGGCGGCGTTTATGAGGAACACTACGACAATTACTTCGTCACGGAGACGGGAATAGACGCCTCCGCCGTGATGATCATCCCCATTATGGGCCTCGCGAAAGAGGAGCCTCTCTCCGCCCCCCCCGAAGCCACAGTACGCACGGTTTACGTAGGCTCCGACCGGGCCATAATCGAGGTGCGCCAAAGCCGTTTCGGCACATCCGAGATAAATTATCGGGAAGACGGCGCCAACACCGTTAAAAACGAGAGCGGCGACAGCGCCGGAATGTTCCACCGCATAGAGCTGACAAACCTCAAACCGGGGACAAAGTACAGTTTCGACGCGCTTATCTCCGACCTGTACGGAAACAGCAACGTTATCAGGGACGACCGCGGCGAATACTTCACATTCACCACGCTAACCTCCCCTCCGGGCAGAGCAGACATCACCAGCGTCAAGGTCTGCAAGGTGACGGCGGACTCCGCGGAAATCTTTTGGTACACCCCAAACGGCAGCTACGACAGCCGCGTGGTATACGGCGACCGCAAACCGCCGGCGACGGTACTGGACGGGAATATCTACGGGCGCCCGTCGCAGTTCCACTATGTCAAGATAGGCGGGCTCAAGGAGAAAACTACCTATTATTTCTACGTTGAGAACAACGGTACGCGGGACGACAACGGCGGGCAGTATTACACGTTCACCACCCCGGTGGAGCACGTCGAGTTCGACATCCGCGTGTTAAAATACTCGGAACAGTTCTTCGGACTCAACGTCGTCAACCAGGACATCAGGGATTATGACTCTCTGGAGCTGCGGATTTATGTCCGTATGCCGGATACGCTGCGCATTACGCCCTCCGGCGACCGTACCGACGGGCGCGTCGCGTTTTCCGATTACATCGGGTTTCGCGTCGACATCGGGATAAAGTACAGGTCGGACGGCTATCAGGACGCGCACTTCAAGACCGATGTGGACCGGTTTGTGCAGGCGGCGCGGCCCATACGCATTGAGGATACATATGACCCGCGGGACAGCACCTGGGCGTTTTACATCCCCGTGCCGCTCGGCCCCGCGAAAATGGAATCGGGCGCCCGCTTCAGGCTCGACCTGATGATAGATACCCGCAGCACCTGGGCCCCGTACAGGGATTTGATGAACTCCCCGCCAAGCGCCGAGATATTGAACAGGCTTTGGCGCAACGCGTGGAGCTTCGTAAGGCACAGCAGGCCGAACGACCCCGCCGATTATCCCGGAGTCCCAACCGGCAATAAGGACGATATCGACCTTCTCTACTTCAGCACGCCCATAGACCCGTACATCACCGTTTATCGCAAAAACCAGTTTGTTTGGGGATATTCGCCGTCGGCGAGCGAACAGCAGACAAAGAGGACGCACTACGAGATGACGTCGCAGATTACCTCCCCGCTCTACAATCCGGCGGAGGAATACCTATTCATAGAGCAGGTGATGCCGCAAATCACGGTAAACGGCTGGGCTAAGATTACCGAAAACGGCGTGATAAACGATATATGGGTCAACGGCAATAAACTGCGCGACGTCAACTCCGTAGCCCGATACGATTTCGCCTCCGACAGATGGAACCTCACGATACCCGTTCCCGTGAGAAACGGCGGCAACAACATCGACATAACCATATTCGGCGGGCCGGAAAACGAGTGCGCGACGTGCTACGGATGCGCGTTTACCAACCACAGCTTCTACCTGGAATTCCGCGGCGCCGAACCGTACCCGTCGTCCATGAAGTTGTTGAGTTGTACCAATCAGGCAACGGAGGTGAGGGACACCGCGAGGCTCGACACGACGTGTTTTTACGTCTCCGTCAACGACAAGAACGGCAACCTTAATAAGGATTGGCGCGACACCGTGTGGGTATCGATAGTCAATCCGGTCATCGGCGACAGTATCTATATCCCGCTGCTCGAAACGGGCGACACGACGGGCCACTTCATGAGTATCAGCACCATACGCGTTGTCAGCACACCGCCGTCGCGGCGCGGGGCGAACGAAATATCGATGGACGGAGGGCAGACTGTTTGGGTTACATATATTGACCCCACCGACCCGGATGACGTCTCGCGGGTCTCCCTGACCAGCCGCGCCGACTTCGCCGTCCCCGTCTCCGCCCACTTCAAAGACAGCATGGGAACAGGCTCTATCGACGCGGTGTATATCAAATACTCAAAGACCCCCAACCGCCTGCCGGACTCGCTGCGCCTCGCCGTACCCGGCGCCGCGGACGCGCGGACGGTCAAAACGCCGCTTGACGGCATAGCCGCCACGGACGACGGTTCGTTAATCCGCTTTGCCCTGAATCCGGCGATACCGAACGTAACGGGATTTAAGGCGACCGAGCAGATGACGGCACGCTCGTTCTTAGTCTACAACGGCGCGGTAAAGGAGGCCGTCGTGCCGGTGCGGGACAGCGCCGGGCCGGCGCTTCTGTATATGGCGATGCTATTAGAGAGGAGCGGCGGCACGGTTGACACCGTCGAAGTCACGCTCTCCGAACCCATGACAGGGGCAAGCCTCGTCGGTAACACGCTTCTCCTGCGCCGCAACGGGGAGAACTTCCCGCTCACGGTGTCCGCCGCGATAGACTCAAGCCTGCTGACAAACTCGTTCACGCTGCTCGCCGTTCCGACGGGCGGCGGCCGGATTATGGAGGGGGACTCGATATTCATAAACCCGGCCGGCCCCACCGCCGACCGCGGCGGCAACAGGGCGCACGACCCCAACACCCCGGTACCCGTAATACTCAAATCCGCGACGCCGCGAATCTCCGCCGCCTCATACAGCGACACGAGCGCCGACGGTGTAATCGACAAGGTGGAACTAAGATTCTCCAAGCCCCTGGGGTTGGGCGGTTTGCGCCTTTGGCTGGCGTGGGGGAACGGCCCCTTTGTCCCCGTCGACTGGCCGCAGATGTCGGGCAACGCGGACAGCACAATCGTTTGGGCGAGAATCGGCGGTCTGCTTACGGACTCCGTCGCGACTGGCGGCTCCATGCGGGCAATGGCCACCCACAACAGGTTCCCCGGCGACACCCTGCGCGCCAACGTAGCGGACAAGGCGGCGCCGGTGGCGAAACTGGCGCAATTCCGCCCCGGCGAGGCGGGCAAGAAAGACACGCTGGTCGTGACCTTCTCCGAACCGCTGTCGGTCGCCTCAACGAGACCCTTCATCTTCAGGTACTGCCCGGACAGCGCAAGCAGAACCGACCCGACGCCGACACTCTACAGTATGACACTGCAGAACGGCAACCCGACCGGCGTATCGTTCACGCATACCTTCATCGTCAACGCCATAGAGGGCGCGGCGGAGGGGGCGCCGACAAAGGACGACTCGCTCTGGATTAACAGCGACACATCAATGAGCGTATACGACACGAGCGTCAACACACAGTTGAACGGAAAGAACCGCCGCGTCAAACTGAGTATAAAACCGGCGCCAATCACCGTCAAGGTCATACCGGCGCCCAACCCGTACAGGCCGACGGTAAAATATTCGGGCGACCAGCCCGCCAAAATCATTGTAAGGCCGTCCGCCAAGACACTCGGAGAACTGAATCTCAAGGGGACCGTCGCCATATACGACAAACTGGGCGGCATCGTCCTGACAGACACCCTTACGCCGCAGAGGGATACGCCCGACCTGATATACCGGTGGGACGGCCACTCTAAAAAAGGGAGGAAAGTTGGAACGGGGACATACCTGATATCGGTGTCGGTGGAGCACGCCGGCGATAACGCCGCGGATAAGGCAAAGCCGGTCACGGGGAAAGCGCGTATCTTTATTTTGAGGTAGAGAATCGAAACGCGGACTCAAAATATTAAAAAAAATATTTGACTTCGCGCCGGAAATAAATTATTTTTAGTAAGTTAGCATACGATGCGTACACGACAATATAACATTTATGGCTGTACTGGTCAGTAGCTCAGTCGGCAGAGCAGGTGGCTGTTAACCACCGGGTCGGGGGTTCAAATCCCTCCTGACCAGCCATTATAAAAGCCCCGTAACCGCGGATATTGACTTTTGAGGGGGGATGCGTTATTTTAATAAGGCAATCGCCTTTCTCCGTCGCAAGTGCGCGACGTGATTAACGGAAAACCTGTTTTGGGTCCGCCCAAAGACATAAAAGAGATTCAAAACGCTTATGCCGCATACGAACTTATTCCGCGGTTAAATCCCTATTCCGTCGATGATTTCTTGACCGCCCACAGCCGCATTACAAGCGACTTGATTAACGAATCGGGGCGGTTTCGCACGGTTGGCGTGTTTGTCGTAAGTGGCAAAGGCGATATTCTTCATTCGGGAGCGGATTTTAACGATGTGCCTGCCTTAGTATCCGAACTTTTTGCTTGGGGGGAGGTTAGCGACGCGCACCCGCTCATAAAATCTAAACGTTTGACATTCTAAATTCCATACATTATAGGCTCTTCAGGGTTTATGGTGGGAAGAACCAAAACACGGCATTCCTGCTTGGATGCGGTTTTTATGGTTAATTCACAAGTGACGAACGGGACCTGTCTCTTGATACGTCCGCCCCCAAGCCGCCTCAAAATGGCAGCGGCAAAGGCAAAAGATAGCGGATTGCGGAGTATGAAGGTTTTTTTAATATATCGGCATAGACTTATCGACATCACGCGCCCAGGCGTTCAGCCCGTCTTGCAGGTTCAGCAATCTGCCCTTGTACCCGGCCTCGCGCAGCGCCCTTATTCCCAGTATGCTGCGCTGGCCTATTTTGCAGAGGAATACGGAGTCGATATTGGAGTCTAACTCGTCCATCCGCCGCACCAATTGGCCGAGCGGCATTATTATCGCGTCGGGGAACTTTACTATGGCGCGTTCGTGCGGCTCGCGGATGTCTATGAACTGTATCTTGTCGCCGTTATCCAAGCGTTGCTTTAAATCAATGGCCGTGATGGTCTCTATGGGGTCGCTCTCCTGGGTCTTCTTAAGCCCGCAGAACTGCTCGTAGTCTATGAGTTCGCGTATGGTGGGATTCTTGCCGCATACGGGGCAGTTGGGGTCTTTGTCCAATTTGAGCTCGCGAAACGACATACGCCACGCGTCGAAGTGCAACAGGCGCCCTACGAGCGGCTTGGCCCCGCCCACTATGAGTTTGATGACTTCCGCGGCCTGTATGGTTCCGATGATGCCAGGCAACACGCCCATCACCCCGCCCTCGGCGCAGGAGGGCACGAGGCCGGGAGGCGGCGGCGATGGGTACAGGCAACGGTAACAGGGGCCGTCCTTCGCGCCAAAGACGCTCGACTGCCCCTCAAACTGGAATATGGAGCCGTAGACGTTGGGCTTGCCCAGGAACACGCAGGCGTCGTTCACGAGATAGCGCGTTTGAAAGTTGTCCGTCCCGTCGGCCACTATGTCGTACTCTTTGATGATGTCGAGGGCGTTTTGGCTTGTAAGGGCCGTATTGTGCACGACGACATCTATCAGCGGGTTAATCCCTTTTATACGATCCTTTGCCGAGGCGACCTTGGGCCTGCCCACGTCGCGCGAGCTGTGGATTATCTGCCTTTGCAGGTTGGACTCGTCCACCACGTCAAAGTCCACCAAACCGATAGTCCCGACGCCCGCCGCCGAAAGGTACAGGGCTAAGGGGGCGCCCAGCCCCCCGGTGCCGACAATCAGCACTTTCGCCGCCTTCAGCTTTTGCTGCCCCTTAACACCGATTTCAGGCAATAGCAGGTGGCGGCTGTAGCGGGATATTTCCTCGTTTGTAAGCCCCGCCCCGGAACTGTCGCCGCCGCCGGCGATGGCCGGGACTATCATCACCTCGCCGTTGTCCGCGACCGGCGTGTTCAACCCCTGCAGGGTATTCACGTTTTTGCCGTCCACAAAGAGGTTTATGAAATCACGCGGCGCCCCGTCGTCGGCAAAGATGTGCGCCCTTATGTCAGGGTACGCGCTCACTAAGGAGCCTATCGCCTCGCCCACGGTACCGCCGGCGACCTCTACCTCAGCGTTGCGCTCGGTGGCAAACCTCAGAGCGTATGGGATTAGTACTTTTATCACTGCTTGTCTACCTCCTTTACTTAGACTATGAATGGTGATTACCGGTTAATTAATATAATATATGGCCAAATGCCGTGTCAACATTTTTCGATTTTACACACCATTTACACGCTCAATCCAAACTTTTCACAGTTTTACGCTAATTTACTTATTATGGCATAAATTATTTTTATTGGATAACGGCGGTTTCCGTGAGCGTCGGCGACATCAACACGTCTGCCGCGCGTCAGTACGCCGGCGGGTTGACTTATCGACTTACTCAAGCTATATGCATACACTTTGCATAGATTGGCGGATTCATACTATGGTTGCAATAATAGACATCGGTTCAAACACTATCCGTCTCTCCGTCTACGACATCAGTTCCGCCGGGGATATTCGGCAGACCTACAGGCAGAAGAGCGTCGCGGGGCTGGCCGGACACGTGGACAAGCGGAGTTTTTTAACGGACGAGGGGGTGCGGACGGCTTGCGCGGCGCTCAATCGCTTCCGAGCGGCGGTTTCCGGGATGAACATCTCGGAGACGCACGTATTCGCCACGGCGTCGTTGCGCAACGTGCTCAACGCCTCGCGGGTTATAGAGGATATTAAGCGCGAGACCGGGTACGACGTTATCATAATATCGGGCGAGGAGGAGGCCATCTGCGACTATATAGGGGCCGCCAACCGCACGCCCATGAGCGACGGGATTCTAATCGACATCGGCGGGGGCAGCACGGAACTCGTTATATGCAAGGGCGGACGTATCGATAAGGCCGCGTCCATACCCATCGGTGCGCTGAGTATGTACTCAAAGTACGTCAGCGCCGTACTCCCCACCGGAGCGCAGAGAGAGAAAATCTCCCTCGAAACGCTCAAAAAGCTGGAGGTAATCAAAAGCAAGGCGCTCCACACAATGTGCGGCGTCGGCGGGACGATGCGGGCGCTCTACAAACTCAACAACGCGATATTCGGAGCGCCGCCGGACAACCGCGCCGTGCTCGTGAAGAACGCGAGGAAAATCCTCAGCCTAATCGCAACCGACACAAAGCTCATGGTCGGCAGGATACTGCAGATAGCCCCGGAACGCATCCACACAATAACGCCGGGGTTAATCATTCTGAACACAATCATAAGAAAGTACGATTGCAAGACAATCTCCGTCAGCGAATCCGGCGTACGCGAGGGATATTTGATAAGAAACGTGCTGCATAGAGACATAGGAAAAACCGGGTCTCCGGTCACGCTTACGGCTTCCGGCTGCAAAGGGAGCTAATCGGTTAACAGATACTGATTCTTAAAAACAGACATAAGGAACCAATCCGCTTATGACCGTAAACACCAACACACGCCTGCGTTACACGCAGAACCGCGAACTCTCATGGCTCAAGTTCAACGAGCGCGTCCTCGAAGAGGCGCAGGACGCGAACGTCCCAATCCTTGAACGGTTGAAGTTCGTGTCCATATTCACGAACAACCTCGACGAGTTCTTCATGGTGCGCGTAGGCAGTTTGTGCGACCTCGCCGCGGAACACGACGACGCCATCGACAACAAGTCGGGGCTGACGCCAAGCGGTCAGCTCGAAGTGGTCTACAACGCCGTACGGCCGCTATACGCCAAACGCGACGAAGCGTACTCCGAAATCAAAAGCGAACTGCGGCAATACGGCATCTGTTCGCTTGATATCGCCGACCTCTCCACCGAGGAGAAAAAGTTTGTGAAGAACTACTTCAGGCTCGATGTGCTTCCGGTCATGTCGCCGCAGATAGTAGGCTCGCACCACCCGTTTCCCCACCTGTCAAACAAGGCGGTTCACGTCGCGGCCATGCTTCAACGCAAAAACAGCGCCATGATCGGCATCGCGGCGCTACCCGACACCGTGCCTGAGGTACTCTTCCTCCCCGGCGACGACCTCAGATACATAACGCTTGACAAAATAGTGCTCGAAAATATAGATGCCCTCTTCGAGATGTACGAAATAGCCGAGAAGAACATCCTGTGCGTCACACGGAACGCCGACATAAACTACGAGGAGGAGGGCGAGGAGATAGAGGGCGACTTCCGCTTTCTCATGAAGAAACTGCTGAAGAAGCGCCGCCGCCTTTCCGTCGTCAGACTGGAGATGACGACCCAGCCGGAAGAGAACTTTGAGAAGGTATTTTGCGAGAGGCTGCAGATAGGGAAACGCGAGATTTTCGCGACCAAAGCGCCTATGAAATTCTCGCACGTCTCACTCGTAACAGGCAAGCTGAACCCCGATGTCAAGCTCTCCATGTCGTACCCCGGCTTCACCCCGCAGGTCACGTTGCAATCGACGCCTAACGAGAGCATAATGAAGCAAATACGAAAGCAAGACGTGCTCCTGATGTACCCGTTCGAAAGCATGGACCCGTTCTTGCGTATGATAAGGGAGGCGGCCAACGACCCGGCGGTCGTTTCCATAAAGATAAGCATCTACCGCGTCGCGCAAAAAGCGCGCCTTATCGAGTACCTCTGCGCCGCCGCCGAAAACGGCAAGGACGTCACAGTGCTGATAGAACTGCGGGCGCGCTTCGACGAACAGAACAACATCAACTGGTCGGAAAGGCTTGAGGAAGCCGGATGCCGGCTCATATTCGGGTTCGACGAAATCAAGGTGCACGCCAAGCTGTGCCTCATCACCCGCAAGGAGCGCGGAGAGATACAGTATATAACGCAGGTAGGGACGGGCAACTACAACGAGATAACCGCCGAGTTCTACACCGACCTCACGCTCATCACCGCCGACCAGAAGATCGGCGCGGAGGCCAACCGCTTTTTCAGGAACATGGCCGTGGCGCACCTAAACGACAACTACGAGCACTTGCTCGTCGCGCCGGCCAACCTGAAAAGCGGCGTCATGGCGCTGATAGACGAGCAGATAGCGCTGGGGGAAAAGGGGCACATACTCATGAAACTCAACTCCATGACCGACATAGACGTAATCCGAAAGCTCTCCGAGGCCTCCTGCGCCGGCGTGAAGATAGACCTAATCATCCGCGGTATCTGCTGCCTGATACCCGGACTGCCCGGCGCTACGGAGAACATATCGGTAATAAGCATAGTGGGCCGCTTTTTGGAGCACTCGCGCATCTACAGTTTCGGCGTAGGCGCCGCGCAAAAGATGTACATCGCGTCCGCCGACATGATGACGCGAAACACGACGCGCCGCGTAGAGGTGGCCGCCCCCATCCTCGACGTACAGATAATGGCGCTCATCAACAAGATGATCAATACGGAGCTATGCGACAACGTGAAAGCGCGCAGACTGCGCGTCGACGGCTTCTACGAAAAGATACGCCGCGACGGCGAGCCTGTGAACAGCCAAGAGTTGCTGATAAAGGAAGCGGCGGAACGAATGGAACTTGCCCGGCGGCAGGAGACGGGCGCGCCGGAGAAGAGAAAGAGCGCGGTACGCTCCGCACTCAAGGATTGGCTGGGGCGGTTAACGGATTGGATTTGATGTGGATTGTCGTCAACAATTAATCCACCAATTTATATACAGGTTTTCCGGGCTTATACTGTTCTCATTGCATTTCTCAATCGCGATATCGTATAATCTCTGCAAATCAGAAATCACCTCATTCAGAAATTCTTTATCTTTCCCTTCCAACTCGGTATCTAATTCCATTTCTTTTTTCATGGATTCTATTTTTTCCGCAATCTCCTTTGTCCCCCAAGTCGAACCCACATAATAATCTTTCATCTCCGATGTTCTTTTTGACCATTCTTTACCGGAAAACGTCGTATCTATATAGTACAAACCATCGTAATCTCTCAAAACCGAATAATTGAGTTCATCTATTTCACACAAAAAAGTATTTCTGACAGGGTCTTCCCCATCATATTCCAATGCTATCTCAAATCGTCTGCTCATTAAAAACCTCCTATAAACTTGGTTCTTCCCTCAACGTATTTTTCCACCGCCTCTAAAAAGGTTTTAGCGTTCTCAACCTGAGCCGTGACATCCGTCTTTGAAACAACGTAAAACGCTTCATAATCGCTTTCAAGGCGGACTTCAAAGGCTCTCCCGATAATTTTTGAATACTCATGTGGAAAGATTCCGGTTTTGATATAATTTTTCCGAAAGTTGTCGATTACGCCTGAATGCTTTTTTGAATCGAACCTGTCAAGCGCCAAAAACCGCCCGCATGGCGTCAAAGATACAGTAATAAGAGCGGTTGGCGGCGTTTTTAAGTGAAATGCCGGGCGTCTGCGCGTCTTGCAGGCATTCCCTTGCCTGATGGAGACGAAAAACGGCTAAATCTTCCGGGGTACGGTCAGGCTGCATATAATTCTTTCCCCTCCTTGAGCACATTCATGTAGAACGGCAAAATATCCGCGTAACCGTAAAACGTTTCGCTGCCCGTAACGTGCGGGCTGATGATTATATCGTGCTCTAACTCAAGTTCCCATATAAAATCATAAATTTTCGAACCGGTTTCGCAGCACTTCTCCTGCGGAATACCGGCAAGCACGAAGATGTCCACATCCGAATACTCGTCGTAGTCCCCGCGGGCGTATGAGCCGTAGAGAAAGACTTTCTCCAACTTATCGCCCAGCACCTCTTTGGCGGCGGCGCAGACCCTCGCCGTAATCTCGTCCAATACGTTCTTATCGCACATAAAAGCCTCCTTACTTGCCGCTAATCCATATCATATTATAAATCAACACTTCCTCCCCGGCTATCCTGTTAAGAAACTTATCTTTCAACGCTTCGGTTGTCAACAAGTCTATATTATTTTCGCGCTCCAACATAAACTTTTTTGTACAATCTTATATTTTTAAATCGTCCCCTTTTTGTATTGGGTCACTATGTCCAAATACTCCCTTGCCGATATTATCCTGACATCGTTATATCTTTTAATATCCAACAAATCTCTATCGCCGGAAATTATATAGTCAACCTTACCGGTGACGGCGCACTCTATATACTTTTCATCATCCGGATCCCGGCAGACGCCAATTACTCTATCGTGGGGAGAAACCGCAATCTTTTGCCCGAGTTCCAAAACCCCCGCCATAAAGCCATTAATTTGCTCTATGGTAGCGTGAAACCGTGGTTTTCTAATAACACAGCCGATTTCATCAACAATTTCATCCGTGATAAACAACGAATCCAACCCGTCAATAATCCGGTTAAAAACCGTATGCGGATTCCCACGCCAAAAGTACGCCGAAATCAATACATTCGCGTCCAAAACCAACTTCATTTTTCGCCACGCTTCTTTTCTTCCCGAACCTCCAAGATGGCCTCATTAACATCGCCCTCAGTTATCCCGTACCGCGTAGCCAAGTCGCTACCGTCGGTAAAAACCCTGTCCCATCTTTTCCTGCGCAAATAAACCTCCACCGCCTCATTGACGAGTTCCTCACGGCTACGCTCCTCTATCTCGGCAAACTCATCTATCCCCCGCAAGGTTTCGTCTTTGCACGAAATATTTAGCGTTAATACTGCCATAAGACCCCTCCCCCTTCAGAACTAAGGCACGTCCATAATATAAGTTATGGCATGGGCGCAGTGGGCGATTTTACTATTTTATGGTTTTCTCCCCACCCATAACTCCCAATTGAGGATTGTCGTTACTGATTAATCCACCAATTTAT
>JAITCM010000132.1 GCA_031283085.1 Chitinispirillales bacterium
ACAGAACCGAAAGAGGCGGTCAAGGCGCTGCAGTGGGGGGTTCAGGAGATGGAGCGGCGCTACAGGGTGCTCGCCAAAGTGGGGGCTAAGAAGTTGGAGACATTCAACGAACGGTTCGATGCGGGCAAGCTCGCAAGCGTGCTTGACGAAGAGGAAAATAAACGATTGCCGTTCATAGTAATAATAGTTGACGAGCTCGCCGACTTGATGATGACCGCCTCTAAAGACGTGGAGAGCCAGATACAGCGCATAGCCCAGCTGGCGCGGGCGGTCGGCATCCACCTGATAGTGGCGACGCAGCGCCCGTCGGTGGACATCATCACCGGAAAAATCAAGGCGAATCTCGCCTCCCGCATAGCCTTCAGGACAATCCAGTCGGTGGATTCAAAAACAATACTCGGCTATGTGGGCGCGGAGAAGTTATTGGGTATGGGCGATATGCTGTTTTTGCGCAACGGCGCGACGGACATAGAGCGTTTCCACGGTTCGTTCATATCGGAAGATGATGTGGAAAAGATAACAGCCGAAATCAGGGCGCAACAGGTAGATGTTGACAAAATAGACAGTTTTGGGGACATTATCGGCGATGACGACGAGAACGGCGACGGCGGTAACGACGACGACGGCCAGGACAACTGCAAGCGAGACAAGCTGTTCGCCGAAGCCGCGCAGATAGCGGTATCGATAGGCCAGGGCTCAACATCGCTGTTACAGCGCCGGCTGAACATAGGCTTCGCCCGCGCCGGCCGGTTGATGGACCAGTTGGAACGAGCCGGAGTCGTGGGGCCGTCCAAAGGGAGTAAGGTTAGGGAGGTATTGATAAGGCCGGAAGACCTGGCGGCTCTTATTTGATTTTAAAAACATTGATTCTTAGACTCTTATCATAGAAAGGATAATTGACAAATGCGAGCCGCAGTTGACAAAATCCGTACCGTATTATCCATACCGCTATCCGTGTCGGTGTTTACATTCGTACAGGTATTGATACCGATACTGACGGTATTCGCTATCCCGTTCAACCTGTCGGCACAGCCGGCGGTGATGCCCAATGAGCCGTCCGCCATGACTCTGCTCCGCAAGAACTACGGCGGCGCCGGCGCGGTTACCGCGGCCTTCGACCTCTCCATATATTGGAACATCCGTGAAAAGGAGGAGAAGAAGAGCGGCGAGCTGTTGCTGGCCCCCGGAAATAAGTTTAAAGTCACGTTAGGCAAAGAGGCTTTCGTCAGCGACGGCAAAACCTTCTGGCAGTACAGCGAAAAGAATTCGCAGGTCGTCATACGGAATTTCTCCGACATCGACGCCTCAACCGTCCCGTCCAGATTTTTATTGTCGTTCCTGTCAAACCACTCGTTCATCGAAAAGCGGAGGAACGGTTCTACGGTAGAGCTTTTTTGGGAGGGCAAAGGGAAGGACGCCGGGGTTGACGGCGATTATACGGCGATAACGGCCGTCGTTGAGGAAAAGAGCGGGGTTATCAAGACGCTGAAGTTGACGGATAAGAGCGACAATATCCACACCTACACATTCAAAAAAACCGCGTTCGACAAGCCGCCCCGGGATGATACTTTTCAATTCAAATCGCCGAAGGGCGTTGAAACGCTTGACATGAGGGACGGCAATGCGTCGAAATAACAGGTATTTCAATAATTCGATAATTGCGGCGCTAATCGTATTGACCGGCGCCGTTTGTGTTCGCGCCCAGTCGTTCAAGCCGGTGCGGCAGCTCACGAGCAACAACATCGTAGCGCTTGCCGGCGGCGGCGACACGCTGTGGATGGCCACGGAGCGCGGGTTCAACTATCGGACGTCGACCGGCGTTGAAGGCGGCTGGCTTGGGTTTGAGGTCAATGACCTGAAGTACAGATTCAGGGGCTTGGGGTTCGGCGGCGGCGCGGCGGTCGCGCTTATCGATAAGGACACCCGGAGCGACTCAATCGGGTTTTGGCAGTTCAGCCACAACAATGGTTCGCAGCGGCAGAAAATTTTCAAATTTCCGTGGGATGTCAACAGCGACTCGGCGAAACCGACCGGCGGGATTGTCTACTCAAACGGGAGTTTTTGGGCGCCCTTTGGCCACGGCGGATTAGTGCGTTATGACCCGGCGGACAATAGCGTTCACGCCATAAGGCCTGCGGACGTTAATGAGTTGCCGCCGCAAAACCTTGTTGAGTTGACCGGCGACGACGTCGGCGCAAAAGCGGTCTTGGCGCTTGATATCAACCTGCTTGACAATTCGATAACGGTTACCGCGCCCAAAACGCTCTGGCGGTATCATCCTGCGGGCAAACAATGGGAGAGTATAGACACAAACCCGGTTCTTGTCGATACCGATAATGAATACGTCTCTTTTGACGCCGCGTTCACCGTTCGCAAAAAAGACGCGGCGACCTTATACTCGTTCATAGTGACGAAACGCGACGACGGAAGCGACACCGCTTTGTACGCGTTTGACGAAGTTTCAAAACAATGGCGTGTCGCGGTCAACACGGTTCGGCGCTATTTCGTATTTCCGGCGGTTAACGGGTGTATTTACACGCTATACGAAAATAACGTCTCTGTATACGCCGGCGCGGTATCCGCCGCGCAAAAAGATTCGCTGTCCGAAATTATGAAGCCCGATGATTTTCGTAAGATGCTGTCTATGGCCGGCGACGACCCCAATCCCAATGTGAACGACATTCTCTTTTTACCTAAAACGGATTCTTCAGGAACGCTCATCGCGGCCACGGAAACCGGGCTTTACATAAGCGAATCGGTCGAGCCGTTATCAAACAGGTACGATGATTTCAAACATTACCGCTACGTCCGCGACGTCGGCTCCGGCGAGGTCTACGCTTTGCCCGGGATTATACGCGGTGGAATGGACCTCCGGTATGGGAAATGCGTCTTCGTCTACAAACTGAAAAACGACGGCGACGTCACCATCAGGGTCTACGATTACAACATGAGCCTTGTGAAGACGGTGGTGAACGGCGAGCGGCGCCGGGCGGACAAGAGCCGCTCCACCGACCCGGTTCGCGACGTTTGGGACGGGACAAACGGAAGGGGCAAGCGGGTGTGGCCCGGGGTATACTATTTCAAAATCACCTCTAACGCGGGGGAGAGGCTCTTTGGAAAAGTCATTCTGGCAAAATAATACGGCTCGCCGCGTTGTATCGACGGCGCGTGATAAAGCGAAACCGCGTCCACGCGTCGAGCCGGTGATAATATCATCGGTAAAATCGCCGCTGCCGCGAAATGTTTTACTTTTGTCAACCGCGATAATAACGATTCTCCTTTGTCAATCGGCCCCGGCTTCCTGGAACGCCGGCCTTCCGGGCGCGATTTTCCGTATGCCCGCCGGAGCGTGGGCATCCGGGATGGGCGGGGCGGTGTCGGCCGATCCCGGCTATATGCTGTCGTGGTACAATCCGGCGCAGCTGCCGTTTCTCCGTGAGCGCCGGGCGTCGTTCGGCGGCGGCTATCGGACGCTTGGCCGCGCGGAAGCGTGGGCCTCCTGCGACTTTCGTGTCCCGCCGCGCGTGGGCATGGGGGCGTCTTTTGTCTACAGGGGCGACCCGTCGATAAGCGGGCTTTACGACGGGTACTACAACAACGGCGAGGTCGTTGAGGAGCGGGCGCTTACGCCCGCCGCGTGGACGGCGTTCTCCGCGAAAATCGGCGTGGGTTACCTTGCCGCGAGGCGCCTGTCGTTTGGGGGTTCGGTATCCATAAACTACCAAAGCCTGCCTACGACCCCAACCCCCGAAGGCACGATAGAGAACGCGTCGGCGACTTCGATAGGGGCGGTCGATGTCGCCGCCGTCTACAAGGCGGCGCCGAACCTGACGCTGTCCGCGTCAATAAAAAACCTGATGTCGCACAACGCCTGGCAATACGCCATCTACGATGAATACTCCCAAGCGATAGACGAGATAATTCCGCCGGTTTTCGTCCTGTCGTCGTCCCACAAAACAACGCTGTCGGAACGGGAATTGATATGGGGCGCCGACGCGGCGCTCTTCCTGATTGACGGCGAGGGGAACTATCTTGGCGGCCCGGAAGCGGTAGTAGCCGCAGGCGCGGCGTGGAAGTTCAGCGAGGCCATAACGCTGCGGGCCGGAATAGCCGACATCGAACTGTCAAGCGAAACGGCGGAATCCTTTTCACCTCGGATAACGTTTGGATTCTCATACAACTTGCCCAAGATGTGCAAGGGCGCGGTGTTCAACTACGCAATAATGACGGACAGAATATGGGCGGGGGTTGACCAGCAGGCGGACATTACTGTGTCATTTTAAGCCGGCTCCCCACAGCCTTTCATACCAAGCCCCCTTAAACTCGTCCAATTCCGCGATTTGTGTCAGCATTAGCGGCGTTATCTTGATGTTTTTCATGTCCAAGGCGCACTAACCCCCCGCGTTTGGCGTTTGACCGCGGATACGGCAAATTACAAGAATGTACGAAATTGTACGAGATAACGTGCTTGGGGATAAATATAGTATTTTGGCGGGCGGTTGCGGTTTTATTTTTTTGGTATTGATTGCGGATAAAAATTATATTATTATAATGAAAAATATCACCGCCCTCGTTATGTCAATAATACTACCGGCGTTAACCGTTACCAGTGTCAGCGTTCGCGCCCAAGACAACGTCAACAACAACGGCTACGGCGCCGTCGACAACTCTCCGCGCAACCGCGGATACGGTTTCCTCATGCTTGAGGAACCCGTAAGCCCCAGAAACGCCGCCATGGGCTCCGCCGGCACGGCGCTCGGCGGGTATGGCTTCCGCTACTACAATCCGGCGCAGCCGTTCTTCTCGCCGGCCAGGTCTTCCTGCGCCTCCGCGGAGTTCGGGCGGATGCCGGGCGATGTGAACAGGGGCGGCTTCGAGACGGCGGCGCTCTTCCCGGACTGGTTCGGCGCCATAAGCTTCTTTTCGAGCGCCGTCGACTACCGAACGAGCGACGAACGCGGTCCGGGCGCGACCGCGTCGAGCGTCACGACCGTGGGGGCGCTGAGCGTCGGGTACATCCGCGATAACGTGGCGGCCGGTATCGGCGTCGGCATGGTGGAAGACCGGATATGGGTATCGAGCAATTATACGGCGATTGCGCTAAGCGTCGGGATCGGCTACAAAATTCTCGACGATAAACTGAGCCTCGGCGCGGCGTGGATGAACGCGGCGGCGTGGAGCCGCGGGTTTGCGGGGGACGAGTCGCATTGGTACGACGGGCGCGTCCCGATGTTCGCGCGAGCCGGCGCGGCGTGGTCGGATACGCGGTGGTCGCTCCCCTACACCGTAGCCGCGGACGCAGCCTACAGAGACGAGGACGGGACATTCTCCGTCCCCATCGGGCTTGAGGTAAAGGTGTTGCCCTGTATCAGCCTGCGGATAGGGAAGCGAATCGGCTGGGAGAACGAGGTCGTCTCCTTAGGCATAGGGTTCAACATAGACCGCCTGTCCTTCGACGCGGCCTTCACGCCCACGGTGTTCGTGGACGACTACGAGATGAAGTGGAGCATGGGGTTCTCGTACAACATAGGCACGCGGAAAAAGGCGCCGGCCAAAGAGGAACCCGTACCGCCGCTGAAAGAATCCGTACCGATAGAGGAAGAGGCGGTACCGACGGAAGACGAGCCGGAGGCGATAGAAGAAGAGACGGAGGCGACGGAAGAAGTCACATCAACCGAGGAATCCGCGTTGACGGAAGAATCCGTACCAACCGATGAATCGACGGCAACGGATGAGACGGCGCCGGAAGAAGGGGCGGCGCCCGCGGATAAACCGGTGCCGGAGGATTGATTGGACTTTTTTAATATTTTTTTTATAGACTATTGACATTGGCGGTTACCATATACTATATTATAGTTGAAAAGCATAAGCGGCATCAAAAAAACACAAAAAATGTAACGTTTTTTATTGCGCGGCGGTCTAATAAGACATCGCCATTATGGGGCGTGCCACTTGTGTGCGTAAACATAATTTTGGAACGAGATGAACTATGGTGTTGGCAGCGTTGGCTTCACGGACGGCGGATTGGGCGTTTTTGTCGGCGGAGCGCACGTTGAGCGCGGGGTGCCACGGCGTGTCCGCAACGACGTGGGCGCCATTGACGCCGTCAGCCCGTAAGCGCATACCCCCCCCCCCCCCCCCCCCCCCCACCCCCCCCCCACCCCCCCCCCCCCACGCCTCCCCCAAACCCGACACGCACACCGTGCAGACCCAAAAAAAGCAAATAGA
>JAITCM010000059.1 GCA_031283085.1 Chitinispirillales bacterium
TACGACTGCAACAACGTTACGTGGACGATAGGCGGGGTTGTGGCCGGCACGGGTTGCAGTATCCAGGTCAAAGATTCTGTTGCTAAAGCCAATGGAATAGAAATAAAAGTTACATACAGTGACCCCGAGAGCGGCGAACTCAAAGGGGAGACCATGATGAACGTTAAGGCCTTGCCGCCCGTCTCCGTTCACATCCAAACGGCGCAAGAGCCAAAAAACAAGGACAGTAAAAACCTGAGCGATGACATATACTTCGGAGCCGGCGACGAGGAAGTGAGGGTTTACGCCGTGTTGCGTGACAAGTACGGCAACTTCGCGGGTTACGCCGATATCAAAAGCCGGCAGAGCGGCGACAACAACAACTGGTGGTCGACGGACGCCGCGGTATGGACAAGCGAGGCCCCGGCTGTGGCCACGGTGAATCCGAGGTCGGGCAGAAGCACCGTCGTTCACAGGGAGCCGATGGGCGCGGGCACCCAAACGGTGCTGACAGTCTCATACAGGGTCTGTTGGGTGCGTTCCAACAGAGACACGTGCGCCACTCTATACGATACGGTGAACGTGGGCAGCCCCCCGCCCCACCGCGTAACCTCCGGCAACTACATTTCCAGCAACGGCTATATAACGTACCTGTCCCTAACCTTTGACCAGGCGGTCTCGCCCGACATTTTTTGGGGCGTTGATTTCTCATTCGGGCCGCTTTCCATGTCAATGCGGGCTGACGTAACCTCCTGTGTTTCAATGAACCAAATCAATCCGAGGAACTTGGCAATCCGCTTCGATTGCGCGTTCTCAGGGACACCCATCCCCGCGTCCATGGGCAACAGCAGCGCGGTAACGCTGCATTACAATGGGGGCAGCTCCCAGACACTCGCCATCGTCAACGGCGCAATTTCCGTATTGTCAACCGGCTACGTGATTCCCAATCCGCCCAAACCGCCTGAACGGTTCGCGGCGGCAGCGCCCGCAAATCAGCCGGCAGGCGGTTTGACGGCGGGGCCTAATCCGGCGGATAAAACCTCCGGCGCGGTGATTTTTTTCCGTCAAGGCAGCCGCGTGAGGCCCACGACGTTATCTATTTATGACGCGGACGGCAACATTGTAAAAAAAATCGGCGTAAACGATAACGCGGCAATCGGCAATAACGACAGGCGCGCCGTCGGCTCATGGGACTTGACAGACAGGAAAGGCCGCAAGGCGGCGGAGGGGGCATACCTCGTCAAGGGGACAATCAAGGCGAAAAACGGCAAGGGCGAGAAAGTGTCAATTATCGTCGGGACACATTAAAAAATCAACGTCAAAACAATATGGGGGCGGGCCTCCGCCCCTACCCCACAACCATGTTATCCCGCAAAATCACCTCGTTGAACCGTACGGCGCCGAGTTTTTTCTCCACATCCGCCGTTTTGCTCCCGCGTATCGCCTCGACCTCGTCCGCGGAGAAGTTTACCAGTCCTTTGGCTATGACGCCTCCGCGCGAATCGACGATGTCTACCATGTCCCCCGCGTTGAACTTTCCGTTAACCCTCGTGATTCCGGCCGCCAGCAGGCTCTTGCCCCGTTCCGTTATCGCCTTAGACGCGCCGGCATCCACGGCTACGCTTCCGGCCGACTGTCCGGTGAAGGCTATCCAACGCCGCCTCGACGGTATCTTTTTGTCCGACGGCAGGAAGAGCGTCGCGCTGGACTCGTCATTCAGTACCGTCAGCAGGCGCCGGTTGAAACCGTCGCCTATCAGCGCCGGGATGCCCGCGCGTGTGACCATCTCGGCGGCTTTCAGCTTTGTGGACATGCCGCCCACGCTTATCTCGCTTTTTTTTTCGCTGACCATCTTATGGAACCCCGCCACAACCGCGTTCACGACGGGAATGTGCTTCGCGTCCTTTTCCGTGTGCGGATTTTTGTCGTAGAGACCGCCGACATCGGTCAAATTGACTAATACGTCGGCGTTGACCAGCATCGCCATTTGCGCGGCTAAGGTATCGTTGTTACCGAAACATATCTCATCCACGCTCACGGAGTCGTTCTCGTTAACTATGGGTATCGCCCCGCAGTCGAGCAGTTTGAAGAGGGTGTTGCGCAGATTGAGGTAGCGTTTTTTGCCGCGAAGGTCGTCCCACGTCAGCAGGACTTGCCCTGTCAGTGTGCCGTGTTCGGCAAAGTATTCCCGGTAGATGGCCATGAGCCTGTTCTGCCCGATGGCGGCGCAGGCCTGCTGCATGGGTATTTCGGCCGGGCGTTTGTCGAGCCCAAGCGCCCTCATGCCGTGAGCTATGGCGCCGGAGGAGACGAGTACGACCCGTATGCCGGATTTGCGCAGCGCGGACATATCCGAAGCGAGCTGTTCGACGCGGGTCTCATGGCCGGCGGCGGTGAGTATGCGGCTGCCGGTTTTGACGACCACCGTGCGGACGTCTTTAAGCTCTTTGCGGAATAGCGGTTGTTCGGGTTCGGTCAACGGTACGCCTCCCCGTCGACGAAGAGCCTGACCCCCGCCGCCCTCTGCGACGGAGTGAGCGTTAGCACCTCGGCGCCGCCGTCCGTTACCAGGACGGTGTGCTCGAACTGGGCGGAGAGCGACCCGTCCTGCGTTCTCACCGTCCACCCGTCTTTCCGGTCGGTCGTCACCTCGAAGCCGCCGAGGTTTATCATCGGCTCTATGGTGAAGGTCATTCCGGGCATCATAATCACGTCCTCGCCGCGCGGTTCTATGTGGTGGTAGACGGAGAAGGATTCGTGGAATTTGGCGCCTATCCCGTGGCCGGTGTACTGCCGGACTACCGAGCAGCCTTGCGCGTTGACGAACGGTTCGATGGCCTCGCCGATGGCGCGCAGGTGCGCCCCCGGCCTCACCGCGTCTATGCCGGCGATGAGGGCTCTCGCCGCCACGCCTACGAGACGCCGCGCATTCCTGTCTACCGCGCCTATCATGAAGGTCTCGGAGGAATCGCCGTGGAAACCGTCGACAATCGTGGTGAGGTCGATATTGACGATGTCGCCATCGGAAAGGAGCTCGCTTTTGGACGGGATGCCGTGACAGACCACGTTATTCCGCGATATACAGCATGATTTGGGGAAGACGCGCTTATTTCCCCTGTAACCGAGACAGGCCGGGATGTGGCCGTGGTCGACGGTGTAACCGTGTATCAACGTGTTGATATCGTCCGTGACGGCGCCGGCCACTACATAACGGCGGATGTAGTCCATGAGTTGCCCGTTGAACACGCCGCTGCGGCGCATCCCATCTATCTGGGCTGGGGTCTTCTGCCTGCCCTTTTGCGGCGCTTTGGCGGACGTACGCGCCGGAACGCCCCTTTGGGCGGGCGGCGCGCGTTTCTCTTCATCGCTTGAGAGATGGCATTTTTTATATTTTTTACCGCTGCCGCACCAGCAGAGTTCATTTCTTTCTGTCATAATATTTAAAGATAATATTTGCCAAAGCCAAGTTCCATTTTGTATTTTTAGTTGTCGCGGGTTTTTATTTCGATTTTAATGAACGGAAATATTAATGATATCCGTACACAATAAAGAGTACGACTTGCTGGTCATCGGCGAGAGTATGGTGGAGTTTACGTGCGACGAAGATGTCGTGAACGCGGGCTCGTTCAAGATGGACATAGGCGGGGCGGATATAGTCGTGGCCGCCGCCGCGGCGCGGCTCGGTTCCAAAGTGCGACTGATATCCGCCATCGCGCACGACCAGTTTCACGGATTCATACGCGAGCGGCTTACCGCGCAAAAAATCGACATCAGTCTTGTGACGACATGCCAGCAGTCTTACAACGGGATCTATATCACAAGCACAAGGTATCCGGAGTACCGCGAGTACCTTATCCACCACCCCGGTACGGCGAGCAAGCACATCATACCGACGCTCGTGAACCAAGAATATCTGGAGAACAGCAAGATAGTCTACGCGTCAAGCGAGTTGCAATCGGTCTCACCCCAAACGCAGCGTACCGTCTTCAACGCTTTTCTATTCGCGCACACCAATAAGATAATGGTCGCTTACGACCCCAACCTGCGGCTGCAGCGCTGGTCGTTTGAGGAGGCCAGAATGAGTTTGTGGGGCGTGTTGCCGCTGGTAGACGTTTTCTTCGTATCGTGGCCGGAGGAGTCCAAAGCGCTGTTCGGTTACGAGCGTCCGTTAGACGTGATAGGCTTCCTGTTGAACAGGAACGTGGGCACGGTGGTGGTCAAGATGGGGGCCGACGGGTGCATAGTTGGCACCGAAAGGAGCATAAAGCCCTTTCCGCAACCCGCCTGCGGCGACGGTATCAGTCCGTTCAAAACGCCCGCGCTTGCCGGCAGCGCGTTCAACGGCGCTTTCCTAAACTGTATCGCGAACGGCTATGACCCTTTCGCCGCGGCGGAATTCGCAAACTCCGTCGCGCTGTTCAAGGGAATCAAGGGATGGGGTATTGACTCGTTGCCTACGGTTAATGACCTGTGCAGGGCATCATGAAGCGGTCAACCTTATAAATTAACCGCTCAATCGTCCTCATCCGCCCCAAGAGCGTACTCGTTCAGTTTATTCCGCAATGTCCGTACCGATATTTCCAGCATCTCCGCCGCCTTAGTTTTGTTTTGGCCGCAATGCTCCAACGTTTTTATTATGAGCTCTTTCTCCGCTTCGGCTATGGTCATTCCGGCCTCAAGCCCGCCGCCGCCGGAGGGTTTGGCGCGCGCGCCGCCGGTTGTAAGGTTGAACGCCGCCGGCTTTATCAGGCCGGCGCGCGTCAGTACCACGGCCCGTTCGACCTTGTTCTCCAGCTCCCGAATATTGCCGGGCCAGGCGTACGCGCATAAGAGCTTCTCGCAACCCTCGTCGAGGCCGGCGACGTTGAAGTCATTTTCGTCGTTGAATTTGCCTACAAAATGCTCGACCAGCGAAACGATGTCCTCTTTCCTCTCGCGCAGCGGCGGGAGCTCCACGTGAAAGATGTTGAGGCGGTAGTACAAATCTTCGCGGAAGTTCCCCTTCTCTATCTCCGCCGACAGGTCGCGGTTTGACGTTGCCAATATCCTGACGTCGACTTTCAGCGGGTCGTCGCCGCCCACCTTCTGTATCTCTTTCTCCTGTATGGCCCGAAGCAGCTTGGCCTGCGCGCTCATTGGCATCTCGCTTATCTCGTCCAGGAGAAGCGTCCCGCCGTTCGCCGCCTCGAATTTACCGACTTTGTCCCTTATCGCCCCGGTGAAAGCGCCTTTTTCGTGGCCGAACAGCTCCGACTCTATGAGGTTCTCCGGAAGCGCCGCGCAGTTTATCTTGACAAACGGGCCTACCTGCCTTGGGCTGTGGTAGTGTATCCAGCGGGCGATGAGCTCCTTGCCCGTCCCCGACTCTCCGGTGATGAGCACGGTAGAGCGGCTGCCCGCCACGCTCTGCGTGAACCGGCGGATTTCCATCAACTTGGGGGCGCAGCCAACGTAATTCCACCTGTCGCGCAACTCGCTTTTGAGCGTCTCGTTCTCGGTGTTGAGCACCTTGTTTTCGGTAATGAGCGAGCTGTGCTGGAGCGCCCTGTCAACCATCAATTCGATTTTTTGCAGAAGGGTGTCGTCTTTCTCAAGGAAGGTAAACGCGCCTTTTTCCATAGCCTCAACCGCGATTTTTATCTCACCGAAGCCCGTGAATATCAGGAAAGGCACGTCGGGGTTGACGGCTTTGATGTTCTGCAGAAGCTCCACGCCGTTCATCTGCGGCATTTTGTAATCGGAGATGACGAGGTCGAAGAGCTCGCGCACGAATACCTCCATGGCCTCACGGCCGCCGGACGCGGTTTTAACGTCGTAACCTTTGCGGCGCAGAACCTCGGAGATGGACTCTCTCATGAAGTCCTTGTCGTCTACTACCAAGATGTTTCTTTTTTCCATGTTTTTTTCCTTATTCAGACAATGTTTTCTCCGGCAACCGGCAAGCAACACTTTACGCACGTTCCTACGCCGCGTTCGCTGGTTATTTCTATTGTTCCCATGTGGGACTCTATTATCTTTTTGACTATGGCCAAACCCAGGCCTGTCCCGTCTTCTTTTGTCGTGAAGAACGGGTCGAATATTTTCGCGATGTGCTCGGTGCCTATACCGGAGCCTGTGTCTACTATGGAGAACAGCGCGTAATCGCCGTCTGTCGAAAGCAAAACGCTTAGCTTCCCGCCGTCCTCCATGGCCTGTATCGCGTTCAGGCACAGGTTTATCACGGCTTGATTTATCTTTTCGGGGTCGGCTTTGACATTGAGGCCGTCCGAACGGTCGAATTTCTTTTCTACCGTAATCTTCCGACCCAGCCTGCCTATCTCCACCTCCGTAAAATCGACTATCTCTTCCAGCAGCGCGTCTAAGCGTATAATCCTGAACTCCGCCGTCATGGGGCGCGTGTAAACCAACAGATTTGTGACGATTTTGTTGAGCTTCGATAATCCGTCGGTTATTTTGCCCAGCGTCTTGCGTTTGGGGTCCTGCGGGTCCATATCCCTCTCCAAAAGCCCGGCCCACATACCCATCGCCCCAAGCGGGTTCCTTATCTCATGGGCCACGGTCGCCGACATCTCGCCCAGGGCCGCCATAGTTTTGGCCTGCTGCACCTCCCGTTCCAGGGCTTCGCGCCGGGCCAGACTGCTGCGCAGTTCGGCGTTCTTACGCTCAAGCTCCAAGTTGACCTTCCTGACCTCATCCTGCAGCGACGCGTAGGCGCTTTCGAGCTGGTTAGACCTCTCTAAGAAATCGTTGAACATGCTTTTAAGCGCGTCAAACGTTTCGACGGAGATGTAGTCGTCCGGTTGGGCCGTTGTTGTCGTTGCTGTTACCGGCATAATATTTTTAATCCTGTAATCGGTTTTAATAATCCCGCTAATCCTAACGCGAAATCAGCCGCTCTTACTGTACATCTTCTCCACATACTGTTTTAGCTTTTCTTCTTCCGTCAGAAATTCTTTTATAACCGCTTCCGTCTTATTCAATATATCGTTTAGCGCCGCGGCGTCTCTGTCGTTGGCGGACAGGGTTTGGCGATAGCCCTGCCAAAACTCTATGTGCCCGGCCACGGACTCCCGTTCGGCGTTTATTTGGGCTATGAGCTTCACCTTTTTGTCGACGCCGGCCATGAGCACACCAGGGTCGCCGCGGGCAAGAATCAACTTGCTCATGCTGGAACGGACGGCGTCCCTGAGTTCCCGATATACCGACAATTGGCGCTCAAAAGAGGCGCGCAGCTCCCCTATCATCACTTGCGGCGAATTGTTCAATTTATCCGTCCGGTCATTATTCAGTATTTAATAGACTGTTATACTCAAATAAAATCTATTGCTTCGCCGCCCCCTGCCGGTACTCGTGCTCCCACACTGTGTCTTCCAGCTTCCACTGCGCCTGCTTGGCCCAGTAGTCGTCCGGGTACCTCTGCATGAGGTCTTTGTAGGTTTCCACGGCCTCACGGTAGAGTTTCATGCCGCGCTGGATGCCGGCGATTTGGAAGAGGCCCCACGGGGTCTCCTGGAACGCCGGGTATTTTCTTGTCACCTTTTTATAACCGTCAAGCGCGGCGGAGAAGTTTTTTTGTTTGAAATTGATGTCGGCGACCTTGTAGTAGCTGTCGGGGACACGTACGTAGACGCCGTTTTTTTCTCCGAGTTCAATGGCGGCGGCAAAGTAGCTTACGGCGCGGCTGTTGTCGCCCAGCATGGCGCAGGAATTGCCTAATTTATAGTTGATTATCACCCTGTCGTTGGGCGTGGGCGTATTGCCGGCGAGCGCCTGTGTGTAGGCGTCTATCGCCTTCTTATGCTGCTCAAGGTCGGCGTAGCTGTCTCCGAGGCGCTCGTATGCCCTGCCCACCCACTCGTGAGCACGGTTGTCCTGTATGAACTTGCGGAAGAGCTTCTCGGAGACGGCGTAGTCGCTCCTCTCCTGATACGTGCACGCCTTGAAGAAAGCGGCGCGCGACGCGAACTTATGGTTCGGGAAGCGGTCTAAGAAGAGCTGTAACTGATTTTCGGCGTCCCTGTAGAGGCGCAGACGGTAGTAGCAGATGCCGGCGTTGTAGAGGCACTGCGCCGCCACGGGGCCGCCGGGGTTTTCGGCGAGCACGTTTTTGAACTCACGCAACGCGTCGTCGTAGCGGCCCGCGGCGAAGGCGCGAATCGCTTTGAGCAGTTTCTGTCCGGCGTCGGTGATGGTATCGACGGTCATCATTGAGAGCATGGAGTCTATTCGTATCTCGACAGGGGCGTACTTTTCGGGCGTAACCGCCTGGGCGTCGACGCTGTCCGGTTTCGCGTCCGCCGACGTTATCGGCTGCCGTACCTCAATCACGCTCGCCGGAACCTTTTGGCCGCCGTAGAGTTCAATGAGCCTCGCCGCCTCGTTTCTGTCGAAATCCGTAGACCTGGTGGAGAGGGCTGCCCTGAGGTACTTTACTGCCTCGCTCTTATTGCCCTCCTGTCCGAGTATCACGCCCAAATGGTAGTAGGCCGCGCCGCCGTATACCGGATGAGATACGGCCTTGTAGAAGTTTATCCTGGCCTTGTCGAGCTCACCCTTTTTCACGCGTCCAAGCCCCCCGTAGTAGTAGGCGCCGGGGTGGTTGGGCTGTATGGCCAGTACCTCCTTAACCGCAACGAGCATTTCGTCGTATTTGCCCTGGTCATAGAGCGATATGACCTTTTTCATGGCCTCTTCCGCCCGTGGGTCGAGTTTGACGGGCTGCGTCCCCTGAGCGGCGGGCGCTTGCCCCCTCGCGGCGGACGGCGCCTGGGCGGATTGCCCGCCTTGACGCCCGGAGGAGACTGACGGCGGCGCGCCCCTCATCCTGTCCATGATGGCGTTAATCACATTCTGCAGACTGTCCTTGACCGCCGGGTCGCCGTTGCTCTGGCAGTGCTGGTACTCGCGCACCGCCCTGTCGAACTGACCGTCGGCGGCGAAGGACTCGGCCAGCATGAATTGCGCCTTGCTCCAACCCGGATTGTAGACAAGCGCCCTCTGCAAATTGTAAATCGCGAGTTTATAGTTGCCCTGCTTCGTGTAAATCTCCGCCAGCTGCATATAAGAGTTGTAGTGGTCGGGATAGGCGGCCAATACCTTTCTAAATTCCTCTATGGCCAAATCGGTCTTCTTCTCGTTCCTGTACTGCACGGCGAGGCGGTAGTGGATATACTCGCCCGAGTCGTCGGCGCCGAAAGCGGCGGCGCACGCGAGCGCGGCGCAGGCGCCGGCAAGGATTACACGATATCTGCTGATTCTCATTTTTATCACACCACTCCTGACGGTTTCAGTAAAACATTCTTAATAACTTCCCTTATCTGCCTGTCGGCAAAACCCAATTTAATGGTTACATTCGGGTACACCTCCCTGGCGGAGACGTTGCAACCCGACATTTTTTTCATCAGCTCGTCCAGCTCGTCCAAACTCTTCTCAACCTCTCTGCACCGGCCTATCGATTCGGTCAAATTTTTCTCGTACCATTCGAGGCTGTGCAGCTTATCGCGGGGTATCTTACCGTCGGCGCCCATATTGTCGCGCACGAAGCTGAACAATTCGGATACGCACCCCTCCAAAAGGAGGCGCTGCGCAACCATGCTGTCCGTCAAGACGGCGCGTTCGCCGGCCAAGCGGTGTATGCCGCCGACATCGATTACGGTCTGCTCGTTGTTGGCGTCGTAACCTATCCTGTCGGCGGACACGCCGCCGACGCCGGATACCTTTCCGCCGGCGATGACGCCGGCCTTTACGCGCCCTCTGGCGTTGACCTCCGAGTTGAGGATGTCGCCGAGCACCGTCACATCGCCCCCGACCAAAAACTTGGCGTCTTCGATACCGGCGGCCTCAACGCTGCCGCCGCACTCCACCACCGCAACCCCGCCGCCGCGCACCAAAGCCCCCACCGAGAGATCGCCGCCGCAACGCACGGAGGCGCCGTCAATGCCCCCGCCGACAGCAAGCGACCCGGTTACCACAACGGTAACGCCGGAACGGATGCTTCCCGTTATCTTCATGTCGCCCGTAAAAGACACCCGCCCGGCCGCCCTGTCTATGTCACCGTAAATGTCCTTGTAGGGACGCACATCTATTTTGCCGTTCGGATGGCGCCGCAAAACGCCGTCGCACGTCGAAACAAGTATATCGGGATTGCTGCTCGAACTCATTTTAACAACGCCGTCGCCGGCTATGAACGTGACGTCTTCGGCTTCCGGCGGGGCGACAATATTGCCGAAGACATCCATCCCCTCCGTCCCGGGCACCGGCGGGACATGACGCGCCAGCGTGTCCCCTGACTCAACGAACACCAACTTATCATCTCCGCCGCCCTCATCGTCGCCGTCGGCGGCGGAGATGAGCATCTCAACCCGGCCATCAACGCCGGGTTCGGGTTCGGTCCCGCTCGCAACCTCCACAAACGAGTTAAAATCCGGCTCATCAACGACCGACCGAATCGCCTCGTTGTCTATCCCGTGCACCACCCCCTTGTTGAGCAACTCCGCAAGCACCATACCCACCGTAATCTGCCCGAAATCACTGGACAGCGACACATACGCTTTCATCCGATCGGCAGAATGCTTTACAACTATGCCCCTCGGCTGCTCCATATCGACCATTCCTTAAAGTCAAAATCTTTAAAATCAAAAAATATTGATAAATATACTATATGCACGCCGTCCACGTCAAAATTTATCCAAAGGAATCCCGCCGAAGATTTATTTGTTTATTCAACGCGGATTATATATATTTATTTATTGTCGTCAATACCGATACCGATTTTAACTTTAACGAGGTTCCCGGCAATGCCAAACACAATCAATATGCTCTTAGACGTGAACATCCCCATCGCCGTTCAGCTCGGGCAGACCAAGATGACCGTACGCGAGCTGCTGAAGATGAAAAAGGGGCAGGTCGTAAAGCTGAACAGCATGGCGGGAGAGACTGTGGACGTATTCATCAGCAAGAAGATGCTGGCCAAGGGGGAGATAACTGTGGTTGGCGACAAGATGGCGGTACGTGTGTCTCAGCTGTACAGCGTTAAGGAGAAGTTCAAGCAACTGTAACGCTAAATTCGGCGGCTTCGGCAACATCTCCGGTGGCTTCGACTTCGCTCAGCCACCGTGGAATCAAAAAGGGGGCGCTCCCGCAATGTCCACATCTAATCTACGGTCTGATCCGTCGCTACTATGAAGCCCATGGGGTCTACGGGTTTTCCGTATTTGTGAACCTCGTAGTGGAGGTGCGGGCCGGTGCTTCTTCCGGTGGTGCCGACGTAGCCAACCAGGTCTCCCCTTTTCACGAACTGCCCTTTTATGACGGTGGCTTTCTGCATATGGCCGTATACCGTAGTGTACACGCTGTCGTGCGCGATTTTAACCACGTTCCCAAAATACGGCCCGAAAGAAGCCTCTTCAACCTTTCCGTCGGCCGGCGCGTAGATGGGCGTCCACACGCTGTTGGCAAGGTCAAGCCCCTCGTGCATGAGCACCCTGCCAAGGACCGGGTGGTCGCGGTAACCGAATGTGGAGGTTATGCGGCCGCCGTTTATCGGCCATGTGGACGGGCGCTTGTCCCACGCGCTGCGCGCTTTCGCGGCGCACCTCGACACCTCCGAGAACGTTGACTCCTGAAGCTCGGCCTGGTAGTTGAGCGACATGGCCTGCAAACGCAACGACTCGACCTTGACCAGCAGCGGGTCAAATATTGAGGCGAACAGGATATCGTCGTTGGAGGGCAGTCCGCCGACGCCGGCCTTACGGACATCGCCGCTGATGGCCTCCAAGCCGTACTTCAACCGCGCGTTGTCTTCGTAGGCGATAAGGTCGGCCATTACCCCGGACTCCTGCTTGACGAACCGCTCTATGCTCGCAATCCTGACCTTGAGCTTACCGTTCTCACGACGGGCCTCCGCCATATCGTGCGCCGCAAGCGCGTAGTTGGAACTGACATACACCAAACGGGCGAAACCCGCCAAACCCACAAAAGCCAACGCGGCGACGAACAACACGACCGCCCCCGGCACCCTTACCGTTCTGGGATTCCCAGACTCGCAGGGATCCGACGCGATTAAATTCCAGTTACTTCTGCGCATAATAGACCAACCTTGTTTACGATTAAAGTTCCTCCTGCCACATCTCCCACTGCTTCAATCTTAGCATCGACCGTCGGTAAAAATCAATAGTCAACGTGAAAATATTTTATCAAACCGCAAAAAAACGTACAAAAACAATACCGCCGATTGATTTTCGGTATCAATAAACGGTCAACCGATATCAAGCGGCGTCCCTCAAAAAAACACGTATCCATACTACTAATAATAATATATTGGTAACGCGCAAGTCAAGATTTTTAAAAAAAACTTACAATAAATCTTTCAGCTTCTCGCGAACGCGGCCTCAAAAAGCGCCCTCTTGTCGAGGATGGCCGTCACCCTGTTTTCGTTTAGAACCAAGTAGTAGCGCGGGGAATTTTGGGGCATCCGCCGCAGGCACGAGAGCGCCTCCATACCCGCCCGCAGACGCGGCATGGGCTTCATGAGCGCCCCGAACGTCGTCAGGGGAGCGCCGCCGCGCCGCGCCGCCGCGTCCAGCAGCGAAACGCAGCCGACAGGCGCCGAAAAATCATCTTCAAAGACGACGACCTCGTCGGCGCACAGCCCTCCGTCCCCGCAAAACTCGGAGAGCAGCTGCGAACGCCTGTAGACCGTATAGCGCGTTTTCCACTCGCATATACCCACGGCGAGCTCCCCCACGCTACTCCCCTTCATCTCAAGCGTATTCTTCATAATTCGGTCGGCGCACTCGAAAATGTTACCGCGCCTGACCCCCTCCACGGCCACAAGCAGTATCTCCTCGCGAACATCCGCTTCGCGGGGGGGCGCGGCTATGCCGAATATCTTGGAAAACACATCCAAAACCCAAAATATGGGCGACGCAAGGCAGAAGAAGAACGCAAGCGCCGGAACGGACTTCAAAGTCATGGAGAACGCGTACTTGCGATACAGAAATTTGGGTATAACCTCGCCGAAAAGCAACACTATGGGCGTGAGAAACCACGACTCAGGCGACGGTATCTTAGAGAGGTCAAGCGATACAGCCGCGTCGAACCGTTCAAAGAGGCTTGCGAATATGAGCGCCGCCCCCACGTTACACACATTGTTGCCGATAAGAACGGTCGCCAAAAGCCGCCTCCGCCCCTTGATAAGCCGCATCCCCAAACGAGCGGAAAAACCGCCCTGAGCCGCGGCGTGGGAAACCTTGAGCGGGTTCCAGGAGACAAAGCCCGTCTCCGAACCGGAGAAGAAGCCGGTGCCTAATATACAGACGAGCAAGAGTATCGGTAGCGTGAGCATTTTCTTTATTAATATACATTACGACGCTACGCGGATCGGGTAAAAAAGGATTTGTTTTTTTGATTTTGAATTTGGCTTTTTCGACGCGCATATATTATTATATTTGCTTTTATCCGGCCCATATTGTATAATTAGTATGTATTTGTATTTCAAGCCGGCCCGCGAAAGGCCGGCGGTACGGAGGATTCACGTTTATGCGCACTATTGCCGTGCTTAACTACAAGGGCGGGGTCGGAAAGACCACGTTTACCATCAGCGTCGCGCAGGCACTGGCCATGTCGGGGTTCCGTGTTTTAGCCATCGACAACGACAGCCAGCACCACCTGTCGCTCGTTGTTGACGGAAACTGGCAGCGCACCCCTTGCATCCGCGACATATACCGCTCCTCCGTCGGAATCGCCGGAAAGAAGCTGCTCGACGCCATCATCGAGACGAAACTGCGCAACTTCCACATCATACCCTCGCACGCCGAGCTCTCCGGGCACGACATAAAAGACCCGTACATACTGCGCAAAGTCTTCGAATACTGCAGCCTCGGACGCTTTTACGACTACGTCCTTATCGACAATTCGCCCGGGATAGACATTCTGCAGGAGGCGGCGCTTAGGGCCGCGGACGAGATATTCGTCCCGACCGAGCTCTCTTTCTTCGCCGTGAACGGCATAATCGAACTGCACCGCATCCTCAAAAAGCGGTTCAACGACTGTTGCGCCATCACCAAGATAGTCCCCAACGCCTTCCGGGGGACGAACCGCCAGCTCGAATACTTAGAGGCGCTCAAGGCCCTCTACCGCGAAAAAATCACGGAGACGTACATCCCCTACGACACGGTCTTCGACGCGTGCATGAAAGAGCAGAAGACGCTCTTCATCCACAAACTCTTCTCCAAAGCCGCCGCGCATTACCTGAAGCTCATACACGAGCTCTTCGACCTTGACGAGAAGAAAGTATGGGCGCAGGTGTGCGACGTGAAGCAGAACCACCTTCGCAGCGAGGCGCGGCAACGCTTCTTTGAGCAGCAGAAAAAGGCCTTTCAGGACGAACCCGACACGGATGATGAGGACAAGACGCTCTCCCATTATCTGCAAACCCAGGTGGAATCGGAGGAACTGCCGTTTGCCGGGGAGCCTGACAACTGAAACGGCCTTTTGTTTGAACTTTAGCAGCCGCCGCCGTCCCACTCGCCCTTGCCCTGCCTGACCAGCGCCGGCTTGTCGCCCGTAAGGTCTACCACCGTCGACGGCTCCGGGTCGTCGAGGGGGCCGGCGTTGAGCATGACGTCCGCCTCGTGGCGCAGCGCTTTTCTGATTTCCTCCGGGTCATTCGCCGTCTCGCCGGATATGTTGACCGATGTGTTGGCCAGCGGCTCCCCGAGCAGCCTGACGAGCTCCAGCGCGACGACGGAATCGGGTATGCGTATGCCGACAGTCCGCCGCTTTGGGGCGATGCGCTTGGGAACGAGGTTGGTCGCGTTGAGGATGAAGGTGTACGGTCCCGGAAGGCAGCGCTTCATCAGCCGGTAATGCGCGTTTGAGAGGCGGACGTAGCGGCTGACCTGCGAAAAATCGCCGCAAATGAAGGAAAACGGGCGGTCTTTGTCCTTTTCAAGCAGGTGCGCGATTTTGTCGATACCCCGCGGGTTGGTCACGCAGGCCCCCAGGCCGTATACGGAGTCGGTAGGATAGACCGCGATACCGCCGTCCACGGAGAGGACGCGGGCGGCGGACTCCATGCTGCGCTTTTGCGGATTAACCGGATGGACGTCGTATACGGTCATCATTTTGGAATACTCTCTTTCAAATTGACTTCAAAATCGCCGTAAAAATGAAAATCCGCGCAAGTATTGACTTTTATTATGTAAAAATAATATTTTATGGTGTCGGATTCCGATTTTAATATAATTATTTATAAAACCGTAACGGCTACACTAACTAAGAAAGAGGTTATGAAATGGCACTGGAAGTTGTCATCAGGTCGGAAGGCGCCGCCCCCATTATTGAGCTTTCGGGCAAGATAATCGATGTGGACGTGAAGAAAATCCAGCATCAGTTGGACCTTCTTTACAAGAACAAGGCGCACTCCCGCATTGCGCTCGACGTGACGCGCGCCGACTTCATAGACAGTCACGGGTTAGGCGTGGTCGTCTACTTTCACACGCTCATGCAGAAGGACAGGAGAGATTTAGTGATAGTCAACGGAAACCCCGACAAGAGCGCCTACCTAAACCGGCTGTTTGAGCTGACCAACCTGGATAAGGTCTTGAAAATCGTCAACAAACTGGAGGATTAGGCCTGAATGATACGGATAAACGAAAACTACCTGAAGCTGACCTCCTCCTACCTGTTCGTGGAGATAGCCCGCCGGGTGGCCGATTTTCAAAAGCAAAACCCGGGCAAGGAGATAATCCGTCTCGGCATAGGCGACGTGACGCGCCCGCTGCCTAAGGCTTGTGTCGAGGCGTTCGCCAGGGGCGTCGCGGAGATGGGCGAGGCGGAGGGTTTTCGCGGCTACGGGCCGGAGCAGGGCTACGCCTTTTTGCGGGAACAAATAGCCGAAGCCGACTACAAATCGCGCGGCGTGGACATAGACGCGGACGAAATCTTTATCAGCGACGGCTCGAAGTGCGACACGGGGAACATACAGGAGCTCTTCGCGGGCGACATATCCGTGGCCGTGCCCGACCCGGTCTATCCGGTCTACGTCGACACCAACGTGATGGCCGGCCGCTCCGCCGCCTTTGCGGACGGGCGCTACGGCGGCTTCGTCTATCTGGAGGGCAACAGGAATAACGGGTTCGTCCCATCGCCCCCAAGCGGGCGCGCCGACCTGATATACCTCTGCTTCCCGAACAACCCGACGGGGGCGGTGGCCACGAAAGCGCAGTTGAAAGAGTGGGTTGACTACGCGAGGGCGCACAGGGCGCTGATACTTTTCGACGCCGCCTACGAGGCCTTCATCACAGATAAGTCCGTCCCGCGCTCCATCTACGAGATAGAGGGGGCGAAAGACGCGGCCATAGAGTTCAGGAGTTTCTCCAAAACCGCCGGCTTCACCGGCACACGCTGCGCCTTCACGGTAATCCCCAAGACCTGCGAAGCGTTTGACAAAGAGGGAAACGGGCATTCGCTGCATGGCCTGTGGAACAGACGCCACAGCACGAAGTTCAACGGCGTCTCCTATCCGGTGCAGAGAGCGGCGGAAGCCGTGTACGTGGGCGACGGCCCGTCCCAGGTACGTGAAATCATCGATTACTATATGGCAAACGCCGGGCTTATCCTGGAAAAAATGACGAAACTCGGCTACAACTGTACGGGCGGGGTCAACGCGCCGTATATATGGATAGAGTGCGGCTCCGACTCGTGGACGTTTTTCGATATGCTGCTAAACAGGGCCGGCGTGGTGTGCACGCCGGGCGCGGGTTTCGGGCGGCGCGGCGAGGGGTTCATACGGATAAGCGCGTTCAACTCGCGGGAGAATGTGGAGAAGGCGTTGCGTAAAATTGAGGAATCCATATAACAGTCTACCTGTAAACCAAAAGGAGCGGCGTTATGGCCTTAAAATTAAAAAAACTTATTTGCGCGGCGGTTGCGATGTTGTGCGCCGGCGCCATTGGGACAAGCGCGGAGGTTCAGCCTAACGCGCTTGGGCTGCGTTTTATCGGCGGCAATTTATTGGGGGGCGAATTCAACTACCAAAGAGCCATGTGGCTGTTCGGTTCCAAACGTCTTGAAATAGGCGCAAGCCTTTGGGGGGGTGACAACGACTACAGTATTGCGGTCTCGGCCGTTCCGCAATGGCATTGGAATATCAGCCCGACGGCGGCGAAAGGCGGATTTAACTGGTATGCCGGTCCCGGTATCGGCGTAGGTTTTCACTCGTACACATACGAAGTTTATAAAACCGTTACTATCCCCACCGACCCTTATTGGGCACGTGTCTTCGACAGAAATGAAACAAAAAGCGAGTTGTATTTGGGTATCGGCGGGCAAATCGGAATCGAGTATGATTTCAACGCCGTGGGCGCTCCGCTCAACCTGTCAATAGACTCTCGGCCCATGATTAACCTGATGGGCCACAATAGCATGACTTTGGGAAACATTATTAACGGCGCTTGCCTTGCTCTCAGGTATACGTTCTAACACATAATAATATAACCTTTTAACTTAAGGAGGGGCAGTATGCGTATCAGGAAGTTTGTTTGCGCGGCGGTGTTGGCGGCGTTCACCTGTGTCAGTGTGGGCGGTTGTTACGGTAAGTACGCGCTGTTTAACAGCGCGCACAAGTTCGGCGGAAATCTTGGGGGAAAATATGTCGGGGCGGTGGTCAATCTGGTATTTTGGGTCGTCGGTGTTTACGGGATTTGTCTATTCGCCGACCTGCTCATTTTCAACACCATCGAGTTTTGGACGGGTTCAAACCCTGTCGCCATGAACAGCGATATCTATCAGGAAACCGACGCGGACGGAAATAAGGTTTACGCCGTAAGGAACACCGACGGGTCGCTCTCCGTGAGCATGACGGACGTCAAGGGCAACAAAGCCGATTTCACGCTGGAGCGCGACGGGAATATCATCCGCGCCATTGACGCCAAAGGCGAAGTTATCGCCCAGCAGATAGTTAACAACGAAGGCGAGATGGTCGCTCAGGTCGCGTCCCGGTAACAGGTAAATCTATCGTGCCTGAATTAAAAAGGGGCGGGTTTAAACCCCGCCCCCGCGTTAACACCAACCCAACAATACTACTTAGACCGTTTAGCCGGCCCCTTATTCTTTATGAGATGCTGCAGCGTTGTACCGTCCACATATTTGTCGACGGCTTCGTGCAGACCTTTCCAGAACCCAAGCGTCGGACAGAAGTCCGCGCGATTGCATCCGAAGTTCGGGTCGGCCAGACAGGCCACCGGCGCCAGTGTTCCCTCCGCCGCGCGGAGTATCTCGCCCACTGAATACTCCCTGGGCGTCTTGACCAGTGTGTAGCCGCCCTGCGATCCGCGGCCGCTGCGCAACAGTCCCGCCTTTGTCAACTGCGAGACTATCTGCTCTAAATATTTGACGGAGATGGCCTGACGCTTTGACACGTCCTTTATCGGCACAAACCCGACACCGCAATGTTCGGCGATGTCAATCATCATCCGCAGCGCGTACCGCCCCCTTGACGAGACTGTCATAAATTTTCCCCTTTCGAAAAGTTCATGTTATTGTTACGATTACGGCCGTTCTCACAACAGCCCATACACTATACGTCTATCCCCACACAATTATTATCATAGGATTGAAACCGGTCAAAAATCAACACAGTATTTAGGTATACATATACATAGCCCACAAGTTTTGTCGCATTTGACAATCATCAGCTTTGCGTAAGCAGCCACGCCACGGCCTCGTCCCTGCCGATAAACGGCGGCGCGAAATCGCGCTCCGCCTGCTTATAGATGCTCTTGGCCACCATCCGCGTGATACCGTTGATACCCACAAGCGCTGAGGCTATGACGTAGGGTTTGTTGAAGACAATCCACTCCGAGCATATATCTTTAGTCCGCGTATCGAAGAACATCATGCGGCTCGTAATAACGTAAACGGATTTGGGGGGGTACTTCTTAATAATTTCTCTCGCCGCGGCTGCGTAGTGCTCAAACTGGTCGTTGTCGGACAAGCCTGCGATGTTGAAGTATATGAAGTTCTTCCCGTCCTGCTGAAACTCCTCAATATTATTCTTGATATAGTCTTCCATTATAATTCCCCCTTTATTGTAATTTTAACGATAAACGTCAACATCCCAACATCTCCTCAACAATCACAAGCGCCTGGTCGTACTCGCAAATCAGGATTTTGTTCGACACCCGTTCCAGCATCTCCCCCGTCGCCGCGTCAGACCGCTCTCCCAGTAACACGGACAGCGCGTTATCCGCCGCCTCTATGTTGAACTCCACAAGCGCGTTCCGCAGCTCCGTGAGGCGCTCCTTTATGAACTCCGTGTCGGGCATAACGGCGTTCGCGGGCTTCCCATCCGGCGCCGCCACGTAACGGATATTGCCTAAAAGCGCCTTGAACTCGTCCATGAACGTTTCGTGGTTCTTCCTTATATAGTCCAAATTCTCGTTCTTCGCCGCCAGTTCCAGCGCTTTCGCGAAGCTCGACAGCTTCACGGCGCCGACGCTCGCCCCGGCGCCCTTAACCGCGTGCGCGCAGGCCGCGTAGGCCTTCGTGTCGCCGCGCTCAAAACTCTCGGAGAGCTGCGACAGCTTGTCTATGCCGTCCTTGTGGAACACCGAGAGCGCGCGCAAATAGTTACGCTCGTCGCCGCCCGTCATCTGCACGCCGGTTCGCACATCTATACCCGGTATCTCAAACGCCGGCGCGTAGACGTCATCCTCCTCGGTCACGTACGGCATCTTCTTCTCATTGGGCAGCCACGCGTCCAGTATCGCATTGAGCTTCATCATCTCTATCGGCTTCGCTAAAAAATCATTGAATCCGTTCTGCAAAAACATCTCCCGCACACCCGACACCGCGTTCGCCGTCAGCGCCACTATGGGCAAGCGCCCGTACTCGCCGCCCTCCAGGCCCCTTATCTTTTGCGCCGCCTCTATCCCGTCCATCTCCGGCATCATGTGGTCCATGAAGACGATGTCGTAGGGTTTTCCTTTCACCTGCTCTATAGCCTCCGCGCCGCTCTGACAAACGTCTATCTGCATCCTGTACGGCAACATGAGCCCCTCCGCCACACGCAGGTTCGTCATCAGGTCGTCCACTATCAGTATCCGCGCCGACGGCGCCATGAACGGCGTGGCCCCCTGCGGGTTCTCCGCGTAAACGACATCCGTGGCGCCGTTCAACAGATTCGCTATGGAAATGGAGTGCGCCGGCATCTCAAGCGTCTTCACGCTCTCCGTGTTCACCGCGTTTTCCCCGTACTCGGCTAAAAGAACGACTGTGATATTTATACCCAGGTTTCTGACTATCTTCTCCGTGCTCTCAAAGAGGAACGAAGATACGAATACGTGCGTGTACTTATTCTTATTCAGCTCCTCAAGAAACCTCGACTGGTTCGACACGAGTGTGCCCCCAACCCCAAGATTGTCAACGGAGCATATTATGGAGCTCGAATACGGCAGCCGCGTTTCGTATATCAAGACGTTTTTGCCGCCCGGATTGTTGACATACGCGAATCGCTCGTAGGAGATAAACTTTTGCGGTACGCGCACAGTGAACGTGCTGCCCTCCCCGTAAACGCTGTACACATCTATGCTGCCGCCCATCGCCTCGCACAGGCTCCTGGTTATCACGAGGCCCAGCCCCGTACCCTCCACATCCTTGTGGGAGACCTTGTCTAACTGGACGAAGTCGGTAAAGAGTTTGCCGCGGTCCTCCGGCTTTATCCCGATGCCGCTGTCGGATATGTCGAAGACCATCGTCACCGCGCCGTCCCCGGTCTCCTCGCAGCTTACGTGTATGGAAATGAAGCCGCGGTCGCAGTATTTGAAAGCGTTGCTGAGCAGGTTGAGGAGTATCTGCCGCATACGTATCTCGTCGCCGACAAGGCGTCCCGGAATGTCGCAGTCGATGTTCGTAGTGAAGAATATCTGCTTGTCTATGACCCGCATCCTTATGATGCTTATCACGTCGTTTATCATGGAGGCGAACTGGTACTCGGTCTCCACGATTTCAAGTTTGCCGGACTCTATTTTGGAAAAGTCCAGGATGTCGTTGATTATCGCCATCAGGTTGCCGCTGGCCTGCCGGATGCTGAGCGCGTGCTCGCGGACAAGCCCCGAAATGTGTTCGCGCAGGATGAGTTCCGCCATTCCGGCTATGGCGTTCATGGGCGTGCGTATCTCGTGGCTGATTTTGGCAAGGAAGTTCGTTTTCGCCATGTTCGACCGCTCCGCGCCGAGCACCGCCTCGTGCAGCGTGGTCTCGTCGTGCATGATTAGGATTACCCCCGTCACGCCGCCCGTACTGTCGTCCCTGATGGGGATGATGGTCGTCTCAAAGTAATATTCCTCGCCGTGCTTTGCGGCCATTAACCTGCCGAACCGCTTTGCGGTTCCCGTCGAGAGCACATCCCGCAAATCTTTCGTAAGCGCCGTCACCCACTCTATATGCATAATCTGCAAGAATACGGCCGAGACATTCTGCCCCGTGAGAGCGTCGGTGTTTATCCCCAAAGCGCGCATGGAATTCTTGGTGCCGAGCACATAAATCAGGTTAGCGTCGAGTACGAGGATAACGTCGGGAATGTTGCCGAAAATCAGGCGCAGATAGGTGTCCTGCTCGCTCTTCTGTTTCTTTATGGACTCGTATATGCTCTTCTGAAAGACGGCGTACTGCTCGTAGGAGGAGACGAGGTACTCGGTCTCTTTGAGCTTGCGCGAGAGAGTTTTGTTCTCTTTTCGCAAGGCGGCGATGTCGGGGTGCTGCCGGGCATTATCGGACATTATTCGGAATCTCCTTAAAAGACACAAGCGACTATGGTCTGGCTATGGTCCTGATTGAACGCCTTGTCCTTCGTAATCCTTGTGGGGCACATCTCCCCCGACCCGTAGGCGGCCGTGTAGACGAATCCGTCTCCCATGCGGTCGATTATCGCCGAAAGTTCGGCCATCGGTTCGCCCAGCAGACCGTAGCGCCTGCCTATGCAGGTATACATAATTGCCGTCCCGCCGGCGTTGTCCCGCTTTACCTGTTCGCATATTCGCGACGCGGTCTCTACCACGCCGTCCTGTGTGTTAAAAGCTATTGATATAGCCGCGCCCTCTATGAGCGGGCCGGCGCAGTAGACGGCCTCGGCGTCCACCATGAACGGAATTCGCGTGATGTCGGCGGCGCCGCCGCAGTCGTCGTTGATGTGCAGGACGAAGAGGCTCGACAGCAGCCCCTCCCCGCCGTTGCGCCAGCCGCCCGACTCCGCGCATAAAAAGCCTATCTGCTTGAAAAAATCCGGGGCGTTGATGTTGTTCACCTTGAGCAGCTTGATACCGTCCGCCTCCGTTATCACCCCAACCCTCGGCATGATTATAGCATCCTCCGTGACGGACGCTATGTAGAATTTCGGGGACACGTTGCCCGATACCAAAAGCAGGGCAGGCCTGTCGTCGTAAAGCTCGCCGTCGGCCAGAATCCGGGCGTTCGTTTGCGGCCGCACATTCTGTTTGTCGTCGTTTGCCACCGCGCCGAACACCGGAAGCCGCGGAACTATCTCCGAAATGGCGCCGGTGAACTGGTACTGGCGCGGGGCGAGGAAGAATTGCGAGTAGAGAAGCGCCAACCTGGGTTCGGACGGCAAGCGGCCGGTAAGCTCCCCGTAGCACTTGCGCACGGCCTCTCGCGCCGTCTCGACACCGCACTTCTCCGGTATCGGAGCGCTCGCACCGCAGGAAAAAGCGCAGTCGTCGCTCGTCAGCGTCAAAATCGACAGCATATATGTGTCCGCTTCGGCGCCGGCGCAGTGAGCGATGGTGGTCATTCCCACGCTCGGAAACGGCAGCGCCCTCGCCACATCGCGGAAAACGCCGGAGGGGACGCTCTCCGGGTGCGCGGTTATAATACCCACCGTATTTTTAAGCAACGGCAAGGACGCGACGGCCTCCATGGCCTGCCCGACCGCCGCCGCGCTTTCGTCAATTTCCCTGACCGCCACGGTGTAAGACTTAATCATAATCGCTCCTTATTCAATACGGGACGGGCGCGATTTTATCGCGCGCCTACGATGACAGCGCCGGACTGACCATGCCCATACTCTTTGATATCAATTTGAACTCGTGCTCACGCTCCAAAAACACCTTGACAAGATGCGGGTCGAAGTGCGACCCGCTCCCGTCCGTTATTATCTTTACAGCCTCATCATGCGTGAACGCCTTCTTGTAGGGGCGCTCCGAGATAAGCGCGTCGTAAACGTCCGCTATGGCCATCAAACGCCCCTGTAGCGGAATGGCCTCCCCCACAAGCCCGCACGGATACCCCGACCCGTCCCACTTCTCGTGGTGCGTGCTCGCGAATATCTTGGCGTACTCGAGGAACGTAGCCTCGGAGGTGTTCTCCTGTATCTTCTCTATAACCTTTATCCCAAAGGTGGTGTGCGTCTTCATCTCCTCGAACTCTTCGGGAGTCAGCTTGGAGGGCTTTTGCAGGATGCTGTCCTTGATGGCGATTTTGCCCACATCGTGCAGCTGCGACGACTGCAGCAGGAAGTCTATGTTCCACGACGATACCTCGTCCCTGTATATCGGGTCGGTCCAAAGGGCGTCCACGAGTATCTGCAGGTAGCTCTGTGTGCGCTCGATGTGGCCGCCGGTCGTGTCGTCGCGGCATTCCACGAGCTCCGCCACCGTCCGCAGTATGGCGTTTTGCAGGTCGAGCACCGTCTTTGTCTTCTCCTCGACCATGCCCTGCAGGTTGCAACTGTAGTTTTCAAGCTCCCGCTTCTGCTCCTCCACAAGCATATGCACCTCTATGCGCTTGAGCAGCAGCGGCGGGGAGAAGGGCTTGGAGATGTAGTCTATCGCCCCCAGCGACAGGCCCTCCAGCTCCGACCCGCTGTCGCTGCGGGCGGTGAGAAATATCACCGGTATGTGGGCGACGGCCTCATTCGCTTTCAGCTGCTTTATGATTTCGTACCCGTTCATGTCCGGCATCTCTATGTCGAGCAGTATCATGTCCGGGGTGGTCTTGTCGAGCATCTCGAAAAGCTTCTTGCCCGACGGTATGGTGAAAACCCTGTACGCCCCGAGCAGGGCGTTCTTGCCAACAGTCAGGTTGGTAAGGTTGTCGTCTACCATAAAAATAGTCTTACGCGTCGCGCTTTCCGACATAAAACGCCCCTCCGTCCAAATATTGTGGGGCGGCTATACGCGGCCGCCCTTGTATAATATACGTAAAACTTACACGATTTTCACGCAGAAAACAACTTTTTTATGCCCACGGCTGTATCGATACTCTATATTATTATAGTATGTTGGGCGTGAAAAAACAACAGGGTCTTTAAATTTGTGGGGGCTATAGATTCTAATCGCCTTAAAATCAACGACTTCCCTCACCCCCTCTTCCTCTCCGGAAACACCAGCCACTTCCTCAGCAGGAAGTTGCCGACAAAGCCCACAACCGACGCGGTGAACTTCGACAAAATAAGCGGCCCGCCAAGCGCGAGCAGCGCTCTTGTGACCCCAAAATCAATCAAACCCATAAGTCCCGTGGTAACTCCGTACCAAAAAAGCTCCCCCGTCGTCTTCCACCGCACCTTATGCCTGAACAGGATTAAAACGCACAACACGTAATTGAGCGCCGCGGCCATTAAAAACGCCCCCACAATGGAATAATCCACGGGAACCGCGAAAGAATTGCCGAGCATGAAAAATATCATATTGGCAAGCATGGACACGCCGCCTATAAACAGATAAATCAGTATCTGCACAGGCAGCGGCGCGGTGTGGGCGCTGTAATGGAATATGCAGTACAGGGCGCGCACCCCGTCTTTCCACCCTATCTTCTTACCCTCCGCGTAGTTTCTGGGATTGTAAGACACGGCGCATTCGTATACCCTGCACCCGGCATCCGCCACCAGCGCCGTTATCTCCGGCTCAAACCCGAAACGCTCCTCCTTGAGCCGCGGGGCGATACGCCCTATAACCTCCCGCCGGAACAGCTTGTAACAGGTTTCCACATCGGTAATATCAAGATTGGTAAACATATTCGACACACGGGTCAGAGACTTGTTCATCCAGGTATGCCAGTAGTAAAGCACACGGCGGGTATCGGGACGCAAATACCGGGAGCCGTACACCACATCCGCCTCTCCGGCAAGCAACGGTTCAAGCATTACGAGATAGTCGCGGGGATTGTACTCGTCGTCCGCGTCGTTAATCCCCACAAAGTCGCCCGTAGCGTGGGCAAACCCCGTCCGCAAGGCCGCCCCCTTGCCGCGATTCTTCTCATGCCTGAAAACCTTGATTACGCCCTCATGCCTCGCGGCGACCCGTTCAAGAATCCGCGCCGACGCGTCGGTCGAGGCGTCGTCTACCGCGATGATTTCCAACGAAAAAGGCTGACCGCGCGAGAAGTCCATAAGCTTCCCCATACAGACCTCTATGGTCGCCGCTTCGTTGTAACAGGGGACTATGAGTGACAGTGTAAAACCCATACCGTACCTTTCAGACACCGTAATTACCACTTCCCCACCGCTCCGGCGGGCGGCTCTATTGTAATCAGGGCGTTGCTATGGTCTAATTCCACCAAATACATCCCCGACGCCCGCGCAAGCTCCCGTGCGTCGGCGTCAAAGGTAATCCCGGCCATGGCGGCGTAAATCGTCTTGCCGGTCAACCCGGCTTTAGTTTCGTGTTCCCGCAGCCTGACTATCCGGCTCACGTGCTTAATTACTTCATCTTTCGTAGCCACTGTTTTCGCTTCCACCGCCATGACCGCATCGCCGTTTTCAAGGAACAAATCAACCTCCGCATACTGTTTGCCGCCGGCGGTAAATATCTTGTTTGGGGATATGTTGTCAAATTGATACCCAAACTGCGAATTCAAGTTCTCCATCAAACCCGGAAGCAACACCAACTCGGTAACCTTGCCGAGGCTATT
>JAITCM010000141.1 GCA_031283085.1 Chitinispirillales bacterium
GATTTTTTGAGAGGCGGCTCCCTTACCGGCGGAAGAGGCAAGGCAAGCATACAGCGCGTGATTACGGAGAATATGGGCGCGTTCCGCGAAGCCTACAATAAGCGTTCGCGGGAAAAACCAGGGCTGGGGGGCGAAATTACGGTAGCATTCGTTATTAATGAGTCCGGAAAGGTAGAATTTGCCAGAGTTGCGGAATCAACAATGGGCGACGCAGTGTTTGAACGGACGGTTGTAAATAAAGTAGGGAAATTGCGTTTTGATGAAGGCGATAGATGGGGCGGTAGATGGACGGATGCCACTCACCGGTTTGTTTTCATCGGCGGCTATGGCTGGAACTCAAAAGCCGAAGAAGCGTTGGCGGAAAGGGAAAGAAGGCTCAGGGCTAAGAAAGAAAGGGAGGCGGCTGAAAGGGAAAGATTGGCAAAGGCTTTAAGGGAACGGGAGGAAAGAGAACGGGCGCGGCGGGAGTTGGAGAGGCTCAGGGAGCGGGTCATAGGGCGAAATATGCACAAAGACGCGGTGGAGGCGGCCGTCAACATAAGGAAATGGTGGAATACCGACTTTACGCGCACTGCGCAAAAATACCCGCCCCCTGACGAAAAGGATAGCGACGGGGGCGCGGGTTCCCGCGAATGCTTTAAGGACAAAGCCTATTTTGAGGACACGACGGCGGGAACGGAGACGGATTATCAATTATACTTGAAACTAAGGGAGAAACACGCCGCGTCGCCGGAGTTTTATTTTGACGCGGCAAATTGGTTTTTCGCGCGCGGCGACAGGGAAACGGCACTCCGCGTGCTTACCTCCATTGCCGATTTGGAACTTGAGAACGCCGTGAATTACCGGATGCTCGGCTACCGGCTCAAAGAACACGGCGAGTACGCGCTGCAAAAATATGTTTGCCGGAAGGTGCTCCGGTGGCGCCCAATGGAACTGCAGAGTTACCTCGAATACGCGCTGGCCCTCGCCGACAACGGGGAGGCGCAGGCGGCGCTCGATTCGCTCTGCTCCATGCTCAAAAGGCCATTGCCGGAAACCCGCAGCGACAGGCCAGGTATAGGAGAGGTTGCGGTTACGGAGATAAACCGCCTAATAGCCAAAAACCCGCGCCTGAACACTTCAAAGGTTGACAAGCGCCTGCTCACAAACATTGCCTCCGATATCCGCGTGGTTATCAGGTGGAATACCGACGACGTCAACGTGAACTTGGCGGTGAGAGACCCCGGCGGGAAATGGTGTTATCGTTACCAGTTTAATTGGAGCGGAAGTGGGACGGGCGGGCGCCTGAGCGACGATGTCAGGAACGGTTACGGGCCGGAGCAGTTCATGTTGAAGAAAGCGGCAAAGGGGAGATACCTGATTTGCGTAAACTACCAAGCGGACACCAGACCCGTTGACGAACTGACGACCGTCATGGTTGAGATTTACAAAAAATACGCCGGCAAAGCCGAACAGCGGGAGGTCGTGTGCCGGCGGCTGCAGAAAGAGCCGAGCCCGGCGGACTGGTTCAAACGCGATTTCCTGGCCTCGGGTACGGCGTGTGCCGTGGCGGAGATTGTTATTGAGTAATTGTCGTCGGCCATTTGAAGGCCCGTCTGTAATATTGTAGGGGCGAACTGTGTTCGCCCGTAATATTAGGCCGTGACGCGGGCGAACGCGGTTCGCCCCTACAGTATCACAAATAACCGTCTATGAAAAGGAAAGGTTAATTTTATGAAACAACTACTACGGCGACCGCCAGGTCGCCGCCGTCGGGCCGTCAACGGTCATGGCGGAGATTTACACGAAATACGCCGGAAACGCGGAGAAGCGCAGGGTCGTGTGCTTGCAGATGTCCAACGCGAAAATAGAGGGCGGGATGGTAGAGGTAGCGGAGATTGATTTATGAAAACAATAAAAATATTCCTGTTGCTCGCCGCGGCCTTAGTCTTGCCCGTATCGACGGCGGCACAGACCCGGCTGCCGGTTTTGAGGATTGACGGGAAGGAAAACCCCGATGTCTATCTGCAGTCGCTCGACATTCAAGTCGAGGTGACCGGAAGGAGCGCGTCCACACGCCACACATTGGTTTTCAAGAACAGGGCAAACCGGATTTTGGAGGGTATGCTGACTTTCCCGCTGCCGGAGGGGCGCGCGGTAACGTACTACGCGCTGGACATTGACGGCAAGATGCGCGAGGCCGTGCCGGTGGAGAAGGCGCGGGGGGCGCAGGTCTTTGAGGAAATAGAGCGGCGGAGAATAGACCCCGGCTTACTCGAAAGGGTGGAGGGCAACAATTTCCGCACGCGAATCTATCCCATTCCCGCATACGGGACGCGCACCGTATCAATCGGCTACGAGGAGGAATTGGCGTTTGAAAAGGAGACGCCGCGTATTGACACGCCATCACCGGTATCATCCGTTAATACGTTCCTACGATATAATTTACCGATGGCTTATATCAATCCAATCGAAAAATTCTCGGTGAAGGCTACGGTTTGGAAAGGCGAACAAAAGCCGATTGTACCGGAAGATACGAATGGGTTTTGTTTTGACACGGTTGGGGAAAATTACGTCGCCGCGTTTTCCAGCGAGAATTACCGTCCCGCCCGCACGTTGGAATTTTCATTGCCGGCGCCGGTTGACATTCCGCGGGTACTGACGCAATCGGTACAGGGGAGCCGCTACTTCTTCGCGTCTGTCGCGCCGGATTTGGAAGTTCGCAAAAAGCGGTGGGGTGATACATTGGCAATCATCTGGGACGTGTCATTAAGCGGAACGCGGCGCGATTTGCGGAGGGAGATGAAGATGCTGAATGTTATCTTTGCCGAGAAGAAAGACGCGATTGTCAATCTCTATTATCTGAATAACAGGTTGAAGAAGATTGTCAATAAAAATATCAAAACCGGCGAGTACAATATTACTAATGGGAATTGGGACGAATTAAAGAATGCGCTGAACGCGGCGGTTTTTGACGGCGGTACCGATTTTTCGCAAATTGACTTAAAGAACATTGCGGGAAATGAGATTTTATTCTTCTCCGACGGTATTTCAACTTTAAGCGACGCCGATTTCTTAAAGGTTCATAATATAAACCGCCCTATACACAGCGTCGTCTCCTCCGCTAACGCGGATTACAACGCTATGAGGCAGATTGCCGGCAAGACAAACGGCAAATTTATCAATATCAACGCCTTATCCCCCGAAAAATTAAAAGACGGGCTGTTGAACGAAACACCGCAATTTTTGGGCACGGTGCACGGGGAAGATGTCCGCGAGGTATATCCGGGCGTAGCAACGCCGGTTCACGGCAATTTTTCCATAGCCGGAATTTCCGGCACCGGCGACGCGGAATTGACGCTGCTCTTCGGGTTCGGCGGCAAGGTTGAAAAGCGGCTCACGGTCAAATTAGACGCGGAGAATATCGGTAGCGGCAAGTGGATTGCGGGTCAAACCCGCAATGACGATACGAATGGTAACCGTCATTCCGGCGAAAGCCGGAATCTCCCAAATAATGTAAATGTACATAAACTTTGGGCGCAGAAGAAGATTGCGGAGCTTGACTTAAACTACGAGAGGAACAGCGCCGGCATTGCGGAGCTTGGGCGGCAGTTCGGCATAGTTACGCGAAACACTTCGCTTATCGTGCTTGAGACGCTTGATGACTACCTACTGTACGAGATTCCGCTGCCGCTCGAACTGCAAGCGGAACTGCAACGGCGGCAGGATGAGGACGAACATCGGAGAAAGGAGAGCCAAGCGCGGATTGAAGAGAATGGACAGCGGTGGCGGGAGGAGGACAAGCGCCGGAAAGAAGAACGTCACGCGCGGCTGAAGCGGCATCAGGAGGAGGCAAAAGTCAGGGAGAATGTGCAACAGGCAAAACCCCCGCGTAGCGGCTGGTGGCGGGTTCCAAGAGCGGTATCGGAATTCTCATATATGTATCCTAAAAAAAGGAATACGAAGATTTACGAGTGGGAGACACAAGAGCCATACGAGGGGCCTATCGCCACCGCAGACCCATCCGACGTTCTCACGGTCATCAAGGTCAGAATGTACCACTACAAGGTCCGCACCGCTCGCGGCGATGAGGGCTACGTCCTGAAAAACGAGCTTAAAAAGATTACTCCCAAAAAAGCCTTGACAAAAAGCATGAACGTTGAGACTGCGGAGATTGTGGGGTATTTGGACAATCCGGCGCCGTCAAATTCATCAAGTTCGCCCGGTTCAAGCGTCGGCGGCATTTCGGCGCCCGCCGTTAAGTTTAAGCCCGTCAGAAAAGATAATGATTACTTAGGCAAACTAACCGGGAAAACGGCGGCGGAAGGTTATCTATTATACTTAAAACTAAGGGATGATTACGCCGATTCGCCGGCTTTCTATTTTGACATGGCGGGGTGGTTCTACGCTCTCGGCGACAAGGAAACGGCGCTTCGCGCGCTTACCTCAATCGCCGAATTGGAACTCGAAAACGCGCCGCTCTACCGGATGCTCGGCTACCGGCTTAAGGAGTACGGGGAGTACGCGCTCGAAAAGTTTGTCTGCCGTAAAGTGATTGAGTGGCGCCCGTTGGAGTTTCATGGTTACCGCGACTACGCGTTGGCCCTTGCCGACAACGGTGAGGCGCAGGCGGCGCTCGACACGCTCAACTTGCTGCTTGGCCGTTATTGGTGGAGGTCATGCACACCCGTTGTAATTACGGAGATGAACCGACTGATTGCCAAAAACGCGAACCTGAACACGTCAAATATCGAAAAAGACCTGATAACAGACGTAAAGCGTTTTGATATTCGCGTGGTCATAAACTGGAACATGGACAACACCGACATAGCCTTGCACGTGATAGACCCGAAGAAGGAGGAGTGCTACTACGGCCACCCGATTACGAAGCTCGGCGGACTTATACACGGCTACGGCCCGCAACAATTCATCCTGAAGAAAGCGAAAAAGGGAAAATACCGCGTTTACGTCAGCTACCGCGGCGACAGCCGGGTTACCCCGGATGAACCGACGACCGTCATGGCGGAGATTTACACCAAATACGCCGACAAGGGGGAACAGCGCCGCGTCGTGTGTTTGCAGTTGTCGAAACCAAAGGAAAAAGTGAACGGAAAAGAATCAAAAGCGAAGGTGGCTGAGTTTGAGTTTTGATATTATATTAATATAAAAAGGAGGTTTTTATGAAATCACTGAAAGCGTTTTTACTGCTCGCCGCGGCGCTGGCCTTGCCCGTCTCAATACCGGCGCAGAAAGCTCCAGCCCCCGACGCGGAGCGGTCCCGGCTGCCCGTCCTGAAAATCGGCGGGAAGGAAAACCCCGACGTCTATTTGCAGTCGCTCGACATTCAAGTCGAGGTGACCGGAAGGAGCGCGTCCACACGCCACACAATGGTTTTTAAAAACAAGACCGACCGCGTTTTGGAGGGCGAGCTGACCTTCCCGCTGCCGGACGGGCGCACGGTAACATATTACGCGTTAGACATCAACGGCAAAATGCGCGAGGCGGTGCCGGTGGAGAAGGCCAAGGCGACGCAGGTCTTTGAGGAGATAGAACAGCGGCAGGTTGACCCTGGGCTTCTGGAACGGGTAGAGGGCAACAATTTCCGCACACGCGTCTATCCTATCCCGTCCAAAGGAACACGCACGGTGTCAATCGGCTACGAAGAGGAGTTGCCGCTCGAAAAGGAGATGCTGTATTACCGGCTGCCGATGGCATACATCAACCCAATCGAAAATTTCTCGGTAAAGGCGACCGTTTGGAAGAGCGGCGTCAAGCCGCTTGTGCCGGAATCCGACGAGGAACTCCGCTTTGACGCGGCGGGGGAAAACTACGTCGCCTCGTTTTCCCGCGAGAATTACCGCCCCGCCCATGCGCTGGTTTTCTCACTGCCCGCGCCCGCGGACATCCCGCAGATTATAGTGCAGCCCGCTCAGGGAAGCCACTATTTTCTCGCGTCGGTAGCGCCGACAATATCGGCGCGCAAAAAGCGGTGGGACGACGGCCTGGCTATCATCTGGGACGTATCGCTAAGCGCCTCGCAGCGCAATTTGCGGAGGGAAATGGAGATGTTGGAGATTATCTTCGCCGAAAAAAAGAACGCCAAAGTCAACCTTTATTTTTTGAATAACAGGCTGAAGAGAATGGTCAACAAAAATACGGCCGGCGGTGAGTATAACGTTGTGAACGGGAAGTGGGACGAGTTAAAAAGCAGGCTGAACGCGGCGGTTTTTGACGGCGGGACGGATTTTTCGCGAATCAACGTAAATGCCGTCGTTGGGAATGAGATTTTATTTTTCTCCGACGGGATTTCAACGCTTAGCGACGCCGATTTCTTAAAGAATAATAATATAAGCCGCCCTGTACACTGCGTAGTTTCCTCCGCTAAGGCCGATTACAGCGTAATGAGGCTGATTGCCGGAAAGACAAATGGGAAATTCATCAATATCAACGCCTTATCCGCCGAAGAATTAAAAGACGAACTGTTGAACGAAACGCCGCAGTTTTTGGGGGCGGAGCGCGGAAACGCCGTCCGCGAGATATATCCGAGCATAGCGACACCCCTTCACGGCAATTTTTCGGTAGCCGGCATTTCCGACGCAAGCGACGCGGAGCTGACGCTGCTTTTCGGGTTCGGCAATAAGGTTGAAAAGCGGGTAAAGGTAAAGTTAGACGCGAAAAAGGCCGAGCGGCAGGGGAACGCGCATAAAATCTGGGCGCAGAAGAAAATCGCCGAACTTGACTTAAACTACGAAGCCAACCGCGAAGACATTACAGAACTCGGACAGCAGTTCGGCATTGTTACGCGAAACACGTCGCTCATAGTGCTTGAAACGGTTGAAGACTACATCCGCTACGGGATTACGCCGCCCGCCGAACTGCTGGCGGAGTATCAGCTGGCGCAAAAGGGGCGGGAAGAGCGGCAGCGCGACACAGAGCGCGACCTGCTCAAAGAGGCTGTGGCAACGGCGGAAAAAGTAAAAAAATGGTGGGACACGGATTTTACGCCCAAGAAGCCCAAATACCCTGTGCCTGATGAAGATGCGCATAGCATGGACTTTGTTAAAGGCGGGGCTCTTATCCGAAACAACGAAAGGGACAATGGTTTTAGCGGCGAAGTTGACGGACTTTTAGGCGGGTTACAGGGCGGCAGCGGCGGTGTAGAAAGCAGAGAAATTAGACATCATGGTTCCCTGCGAGCGGCGAAAGACGGCAGCGCTTCCAAAAACGCGCCGACTAAATCGTCAAGCGCCGCATCCAACACGTCTAAGGCGGGCGACTCCTCCAAGTCCATCGCATTTGAACGTGCTGAAGTTATGGGATATTTGGATAACCCGACTCCCACGTACATCGTTGACATAGACGACCCCAACGCGGACCCCATTACGCTTGACCGCAGTTTCAACTCTATGCCGCGGGCTGCCGGTTCATCAAGTTCGTCCGGCTCATCCGGCTCAACGAGAAAAGTGGTTAGCGGAATAGGTTATGGTTCCGGCTATGGCTCCGGTTTTGGCGGTGCCGGCGGCGGCATTGACGATTTGGCATCCGCGCGGCTTCGCGATTACGCCACCGCGAAGCTAAAAGAGAAAAACGCTCAGCCGGTCATCAAACTCAAACCTGTCAAAAAGGATAACGATTATCTGAACAAACTAACCGGGAAAACCGCAGAAGACTATAAACTATACATAAAACTGAGGGAAGACTACGCCGGCTCCCCGGCTTTCTACTTCGATATGGCGGAGTGGTTCCACACGCACGGCGACAGGGAAACCGCGCTGCGCGTGCTCACCTCCATAGCCGAATTGGAACTTGAAAACGCGTCGCTCTACCGGCTGCTCGGCTACCGGTTTAAGGAGTACGGCGAGTACGCGCTGGAAAAGTTTGTCTGCAAAAAGGTAATCCAGTGGCGCCCCATGGAGCCGCAGAGTTACCGCGACTACGCCCTCGCCCTCGCCGACAACGGCGAGGCGCAGGCCGCGCTTGATTCGCTCAATTCCCTCCTCACAAAAACCTATTCGGAAAACATCGGCAACCGCAGCCGCGGGCTCGAGGAGGTAGTTATCACGGAAATAAATCGGTTAATCGCCAAAAACGCGAACCTGAATATATCAAAACTTGACAAACGCCTGATGTTAAACTCTAACGTCGATATTCGCGTGGTCATAAACTGGAACATGAACAACACCGATATAGACCTGCACGTGAAAGACCCGAACAACGAAGAGTGCTATTACGGTCACAGCAAAACCGTTATCGGCGGCCACATAAGCAAAGACATTACAACCGGCTACGGGCCGGAACAATTCCTCTTGAAGAAAGCGACAAAGGGAAAATACCGCGTTTACGTCAACTACTTCGGCGACCGCCAATTCACCCCGGACGGGCCGTCAACCGTCATGGCGGAGGTCTATATAAAATACGCCGGCAAAACCGAACAGCGCCGCGTTATATGTTTGCAGATGTCCAGCGCAAAGAAAAAGGGCGGCGGTAAAAAGGATATGGTGGAGGTGGCGGAGTTTGAGTTTTGACTGTGATTAACACCGTCCGAATCGGGATTTTAATAACATTATGGAAATCCCGGTTAAAAAATCTTTGAAGAAAGACGAGCCTGTCTTATGAAATCATTAAAATGGTATTTAGTCATTGACGCCGCGGTAATTTTGCTCGCAGTAGTCGGGCTGTTATTCATATACGACCAAAGTAACGTTGAAGAACCGGAGGCGCGGCGGATTGAAGAAGAAGATTCCCGGACCGCGCCCGACATGGTTTTGCCGCCGGCTAAGCGTACCGCTTTGAAGATGGACGGGAAGGGAAACCCGGACGTCTATCTACAGTCTCTCGATATTCGGGTGGATGTAACCGGAAACATCGCTTCCACGCGCTATACGATGGTCTTCAAAAACAAAACCGACCGCGTTTTGGAGGGCAGTCTGACATTTCCGCTACCCGACGGCCGCGGAGTTACATATTACGCGTTGGATATCGACGGCAAAATGCGCGAGGGAGTGCCGGTGGAAAAGGCGAGAGCGACGGAGATTTTTGAGGAGATAGAGCGGCGGCAGGTTGACCCAGGATTGCTCGAAAAGGTGGCCGGCAACAACTTCCGCACGCGAATCTATCCATTTCTCGCCCAGGGAACGCGTACAATCTCAATCGGCTACGAGGAAGAGTTGACGCTCGAAAAAGAATCGTTGCATTACCGGCTGCCGATGGCCTGTTCCAACCCGCTCGAAAATTTTTCCGTAACGGCTACGGTCTGGAAGAGCGGCCTAAAGCCGATTGTACCCAAGTCTGCCGATGAACTTCGTTTTGACAAAGCCGGCGAAAACTATGTCGCCGCGTTTACCCGCGAAAATTACCGCCCTGCCCGCGTGTTGAGTTTTTCGCTGCCCGCGCCCGCCGATATTCCGCAGGTTATGACGCAATCGGCGCATGGAATACGCTATTTCTTCGCGTCTGTCGCCCCGAAAACGGAAACACGCAAAAAGCGCTGGGAGAACGAGTTGGCCGTCATTTGGGACGTGTCTTTAAGCGCCTCGCAACGCGATTTAAAACGTGAGCTGGAAGCGCTGAATATCATTTTCGCCGAAAAGAAGAACGCTAACGTTCATCTTTATTTCTTGAACAACAAATTAAAAAAATCCGTCAATAAAAATACTACCAACGGCGAATATGCAGTTAATGACGGAAATTGGGACGGATTAAAGAGTGCCTTAAAAACGGCGGTTTTCGACGGCGGCACCGATTTTTCGCAAATCGACCTGAATGACATTATGGGAAATGAGATTTTATTCTTCTCCGACGGTATTTCAACGTTGAGCGACGCCGGTTTCCTCAAAAACGCCGAATCAGACCGTCCTATACACTGCGTCATTTCTTCCGCTAAAGCCGATTACAGCTCGATGAGATTGATTGCCGGCAAAACATACGGCAAGTTTGTGAATCTCAACGCGCTTTCTTCCGAAAAATTAAAAAACGAACTGTTGAACGAAACGCCGCAATTCTTGGGAACGGAACACGGAAAGGAAGTGCGCGAGGTATATCCGAACATCGCGACGCCGGTTCACGGCAATTTTTCGCTGTCCGGTATTTCCGACGCGGATGAGACGGAATTGACACTGCTCTTCGGTTTCGGCGGCAACGTTGAAAAGCGGATACCCGTAAAATTAGACGCAAATAACGCCGACAGTTTAGGAAGCGTGTATAAACTTTGGGCGCAAAAAAAGAGCGCGGAGCTTGATTTAAACTACGAAAAGAACCGCGCCGAACTCACGGAACTCGGACGGAAATTCGGTATTGTCACGCGAAACACGTCGCTCATAGTGCTTGAAACCGTTGACGACTACATACTCTATAATATTACGCCGCCCGCGAGCGAACCGGATTTGTACGCGAAATATCAACGCGAGTTGAAAAAGGAGGAAACGCGGCAACACGATATGCTCAAAGACGCGACGGCTGCGGCCTACGACATAAAAAATTGGTGGAATGCCGATTTCCCGCTTAAAAGACCTAAACCGGAGGGGAATGTCGGCCCAACCACGTCTAATAGCCGTAACAATACGCGGGACGACGGCGACGGCAATAGAGCGCGCGTCACCGGTTTCCGGGCATTCTCCGAGGCTGTCGGCGGATTGTACGATTTTGTCGCAAACGGATTGTATCACTTTTTTATCGGCAGGTTTATGATGGGCGTTTCCACAGACTTCTTCGAGAGCCTCCCTGAGGAGCGCGTAGCGCGACTCGTTTACGCGGAGGAAGTATCCGTCGCGCTTGAGAGACCGTCCGAAGAAGAGGTCGAAGATTTTGAACAGCCGACCCTTACTCTTAAACCTGTCAAAAATGATAACGATTATTTGAAGAAATTGACCGGAAAAACGGCGGAAGATTATCAACTGTACTTGAAGATAAGAAAGGATTACGCCTATTCGCCGACATTTTATTTTGATATGTCCGACTGGTTCCATACGCACGGCGACAGGGAAACCGCGCTTCGCGTGCTTACGTCTATCGCGGAATTGGAGCTTGAAGACGCCTCGCTTTACCGCTTACTCGGCTATCGTTTTAAAGAGTACGGCGAGTACGCGCTCGAAAAGTTTGTCTGCGAAAAGGTAATACAATGGCGCCCCATGGAGCCGCAAAGCTACCGCGACTACGCCCTTGCCCTCGCCGACAACAGAGAGGCGCAGGCGGCGCTCGACTCGCTATACGGACTGCTCACAAAAACCTACTCGGAGAATATCGGCGGCCGCAGCCGCGGAATAGACGAAGTCGTCATCACGGAGATAAATCGCTTGATTGCCAAAAACGCGAATCTTAACAAATCAAACATAGATAAAAGCGTGATAACGGATATTCCCGTTGATATTCGCGTGGTTATAAACTGGAATATGAACAACACGGACATTGACCTGCACGTAAAAGACCCTAACGGCGAAGAGTGTTATTACGGCCACCGCAAAACAAATATAGGCGGACGTATAAGCACCGACAACACAAACGGCTATGGGCCGGAACAATTCCTTCTGAAAAAAGCGATACCCGGAAAATACCGGGTCTACGTCAATTACTACGGCGACAGACAGTTTACATCCGCCGGACCGTCGACCGTTATGGCGGAAATTTTCACAAAATACGCCGGCGCGGCCGAACGCCGCCGAGTCGTATGCTTGCAAATGTCGAACGCAAAGAGAAACAACAATAATTTCGTAGAGGTGGCCGATTTCGATTTTTGATTGGGATTAACGGGATTTAAAGGATTTTCAGGATTAAAAGACAACGTGTTGACATTGGCGGTTGGGGGGCTGGGGGTCAATCCGCCATTTTTTTTGACTCTAACTCACAAAAAGGAATAATCGTATTATGAATACGCTAAAATTTCGTCCTGTCGGCGCCGCGACGGCAATTTTGTTTGCGGTTCAGGTTTTGTCGCTGTTATTGCTGGTAACGTGCGGTAAAAAGCAAGACGCGCCGTCGCAAGATGTCGCCGATTTCGATTTCGGCACGGCTTCGCCGCGAGACAAATCGCCCGTCCTGACAATCGGCGGGCAGGAGGACACCTCCGTCTATTTGCAATCGCTTGATATTCGGGTGGAGGTAACCGGAAACATCGCTTCCACGCGCCACACTATGGTTTTCAAAAACAGGACGAACCGGATATTGGAGGGTATGCTGACCTTTCCGCTGACCGACGGGCGCACGGTAACGCACTACGCGCTGGACATTAACGGCAAAATGCGCGAGGCGGTGCCGGTGGAGAAAGCGCGAGGGACGACGGTCTTTGAGGAAATTAAGCGGCGGCGGGTGGACCCCGGGCTTTTGGAGAGGGTGGAGGGCAACAATTTCCGCACGCGGGTCTACCCTGTCCCGGTTAACGGAACACGTACAATATCAATCGGCTACGAGGAGGAATTGCCGCTTGAAAAGGGGGAATTACGATATAATTTGCCGATGGCTTACGCCAATCCGATTGAAAAGTTTTCGGTGAGAATTACCGTTTGGAAAAACGAACAAACGCCGGTTGCGCCGGAGACTGAAGAGGGACTTCGTTTTGACACGGTTGGGGAAAATTACGTCGCCGCGTTTGCGCACGAGAATTACCGCCCCGCCCGCGCGCTGAATTTTTCATTGCCGGCGCCGGCCGACATTCCGCGGGTACTGACGCAATCGGCGCAGGGGAGCCGCTACTTCCTCGCGTCTGTCGCGCCGGCGATGGAGGCTCGCAAAAAGCGGTGGGGCGATACGCTGGCAATCGTATGGGACGTGTCATTAAGCGGAACTCAACGCGATTTGCGGAAGGAAAAGGAGGTATTGAATATTATCTTTGCGGAGAAGAAAAACGCTGTCGTCCATCTTTATTATTTGAATAACAGGTTTAAGAAGATTGTCGACAAAAAGGTAATCCACATGAACGGAGGATTTAACGTTACCGACGGAAAATGGGACAGATTAAAAAATACGTTGAACGCGGCGATTTTTGACGGGGGGACAGATTTTTCGCAAATCAATATAAATGATATTATCGGAGATGAGATTTTATTTTTCTCGGACGGAATCTCAACGCTTAGCGACGCCGATTTCTTAACTATACCTCAGACAATGGAAAGCCGCCCGATACATTGCGTCGTCTCCTCCGCGAAAACCGATTACAGCGCGATGAAATCGATTGCGGGAAAGACAAAAGGTAAATTCATTAATATCAACTCGTTATCATACCGACAATTAAAAGACGAACTGTCGAACGAGACACCGCTGTTTCTGGGGGCGGAACGCGGAAAATCCGTACGCGAGGTATATCCGGGCATCGCAACACCCTTTCTCGGCAGTTTTTCCGCAGCGGGTATTTCCGACACGGGCGACGCGGAATTGACTTTGCTCTTCGGTTTCGGCGATAAGGTTGAAAAGCGGATAAAGGTGAATTTGGACGCGAAAAGCGCCGGGAATCAGGCTAACGTGTATAAAATCTGGGCGCAAAAGAAAATAACCGAACTTGACTTGGGGTACGAGAAGAATGAAACGGAATTAACGGAACTTGGAAAGCAATTCGGCATTGTTACGCGGAATACATCTCTCATTGTGCTGGAGACACTTGGCGATTATATGCGTTACGGCGTTCCGCCGCCCCCGGATTTGCAGAAGGAGTATCAGTCCGAAATAAGAAACGGCCGGGGCAAGGATGTATCGGGCGTTGAACGGTTCGGCGGCCCATCAACTGGCCGGTTCCCCGCGCCGGATTATGTATCGGGATTCGACGGTATGGCCGCGGGCGCGGAAAGTCAAGCGCCGGGGGAAAAAGGGGCGCAAACGTCAACGAGGCAAGGGCAAGACAACGGCGGCGGCGCTAACGCTAAGAAGTTAATCCCCGCGACCCCCGGCGTGGGCAGCAACAAGTGCGGCGGCGATCCCCGCGCCCGCGTCACCAAAATGGGCGTTCTCGGCATCCTCTCCGGCCGGTACGCCAATGCCAGAAAGACGGAGGACTTGCCGGAAGAGGTTGACGACCTCCTCGCCAGCGTAGGCGGCCAAAGCGAGCGCATTGTAACTATGCCCGGCTTCCAGACAGGCGAACGCGGCAGCCTTGCCGGCGGCAGAACCAGAGAGGGCGTCCAACACGTGTTTGAGCGGAATATGCCCGGTATCCGCTACCGGTACAACAGGCGATTGCGCGAAAAACCCGGGCTGAAAGGCGAATTTACCCTGAACTTCGCGATAGATGAATTCGGACGGGTGATATACGCCCAAACGGAGGCATCCACAATGAACGACACCGCGCTGGAGAATAATATCGCGAACTTAATCAAGATGTGGTATTTTGAGAAAATCGATAAACCGGGGGATGTGACCGAGGTTAAATGCCCGTTGTTTTTCAACGGCGAGGCCGTTCCGCCGCGAAAGGCGAAAAAGGCAAAAACGGCGCCGAAAACGGCGGAAGCGCGCGAGAACGACCCCGCTATGCTCGCCATGGCGGTGAACGCGGCCAATACGCTAAGAGAATGGTGGAATAACTACCCCGCGCCGGACGAAAAAAAAACGGGGCCGGACGGGAGTACCGCGTACAAGTACGGCGGGTATGGCGGAGATAACGTCGCCTACATGAAAAAACTAACGGGAAAAACGGCGAAAGATTATCAATTATATCTAAAACTGAGGGCAGATTACATCAACTCGCCGGAATTCTATTTTGATATGGCGGAATGGTTCTATGCGCATGACGACAAGGAAACCGCGCTCCGCGTGTTAACCTCCGTCGCCGAACTGAATCTCGAAAACGCGTCGCTGTACCGGCTGCTCGGCTACCGCTTAAAGGAGTACGTAGAGTATGGGCCGGAGAAATTTGTTTGCCGAAAAGTGGCAACGTGGCGCCCGATGGAGCCGCAGAGTCACCGCGACTACGCCCTTGCCCTCGCCGATAACGGGGAGGCGCAGGCTGCGCTCGACTCGCTCTGCTCGCTGCTCACAAAGGATTACACGGGAAATATCATCGACCGCAACAGCCGGTTCCATGAGGTTCTGGTTACCGACATAAATCACCTGATTGCCGAAAACCCTGGCATAGACACTTCAAAAGTTGACGGGCGCTTGACGGCTGACCTCTCCGTCGACATTCGCGTGATTATAAACTGGAACCCGAACAACACCGACATCAAGCTGCGCGTTACCGACCCACGGGGCGAAGAGTGCTTCACACGCAACCGGACAACGCAAATCGGCGGGCGCATAAGCGGCGACATCACAACTGGCCATGGGCCGGAACAGTTCATGTTAAAGAACGCGGTAAAGGGGAGTTATCGGATTTACGCCGGTTATTATGGGAACAGTCAAGTCACGGCGGACGGGCCTTCCGCGGTTATGGTGGAAATTTACGCATATGCCGGCGGCGGCAAGGAGGACAAGAGGTGGGTTATCTGTAAGCGCTTGCCGGCCAAAGGAGAACCAGCCGGCAGAACGTCCGGCAAAAATCGGGCGAAAGATAACGGAGAAAAGGTAGCGGTGGCGGAGTTTAAGTTATGAGGCGGGAAAAGGAGCCGGTGGAAGCGGCGGGGTTTGAGTTTTGAACTTAAAGAAAATTGGACTGTCTTAATACATATTGACTTTTTACTCACGAGAAGGGGATTATGAAAACACTGAAATCGCGTATGGCAATCGCAGCCGCGGCATTTCTGCTCGCGGCATCCGCTTTGCCGATAACGGCAAAAAATATCGTTGCCGGCCCGGCTTTACCGCAGGCCAAATCGCCGGTTCTAAAAATCGGCGGGAAGGCGGATTCCGCCGTCTGTCTGCAATCGTTGGATATTCAAATAGAGGTAACGGGAAGCATCGCCTCCACGCGCCACACGTTGGTTTTTAAAAACAAAACCGCCCGCGATTTGGAGGGCGAACTGACTTTTCCATTGCCCGACGGGCGCAGCGTAACCTATTACGCCGTGGACGTCAACGGCAAGATGCGAGAGGCTGTACCGGTGGACAAGGCGAAAGCTACGGCGATTTTTGAGGAGATAGAACGGAGGCAGGTTGACCCCGGATTGCTCGAAAGGGTGGAAGGCAACAACTTCCGCACGCGCATCTACCCCATTCCGGCCAATGGAATACGCACCGTCGCAATCGGTTATGAAGAAGAATTGCCGCCGGAAAATGAGTTACTGCGTTACCGGCTGCCGATGGCATACTCCGACTCGCTCGAAAGATTTTCCGTAACGGCGACCGTTTGGAAAAGCGGCGTCAAACCGATTGACGCCGAATCCGGCGATGAACTTATTTTTGATAAGGCGGGAGAAAACTACGTCGCCTCGTTTATCCGTAAAAATCACCGCCCCGCCGGCGCGCTGAATTTCGCGCTGCCGGCGCCTGTTGACGCCCCGCGGGTTATAATGCAGCCGGCGCGTGGAAGCCACTGTTTTTTAGCGTCAATCACGCCTAAGGCGGAAACGCGCAAAAAGCAATGGGCCGACGATTTGGCAATCATTTGGGACGTATCGCTCAGCGGCTCGCAGCGCGATTTGCGGCGGGAAACGGAGATACTGGAGATTATCTTCGCCGAAAAGAAAAACGCTAATGTCCATCTTTATTTTTTGAATAATAAATTAAAGAAGATTACCAATGACGGCAATCATTCCGGCGAAAGCGGTACCGAGGTTACCGCGGCGCGAGCCAATCCCGCAAACGGAGGATTTAACGTTATTGACGGAAAGTGGGACGAATTAAAAAATACGCTGAACTCGGCGGTGTTTGACGGCGGAACCGATTTTTCACAAATCGATTTAAACGGCATTGCCGGAAACGAGATACTGTTTTTTTCCGACGGCATATCAACATTGAGCGATGCCGACTCAATAAAGAATATAACGGTGAAGCGTCCCATACATTGCGTCGTTTCTTCCGCGAAAGCCGATTACAGCGTGATGAAATTGACCGCCGGCAAAACATGGGGTAAATTTGTGAATCTCAACGCTCTCTCCTCCGAACAATTGAAAACCGAATTGTTGAACGAAACGCTGCAATTCCTGGGAACGGAACACGGAGAATCGGTACGCGAGGTATATCCGAGCATCGCGAGCCCGGTTCACGGCGGTTTTTCGCTCTCCGGCATTTCCGACACAAATGACGCCGAGGTGACCTTGCTTTTCGGTTTCGGCAATACGGTTAAAAAAAGATTCAAAATAAGATTAAACGCGAAGAACGCGGGCGAACATGGAAACGTACATAAACTTTGGGCGCAGAAGAAAATTACGGAGCTTGATTTAAACTACAAAAAAAACAGCGCCGAGCTCACGGAACTGGGGCAACAATTCGGCATTGTTACGCGAAACACATCGCTCATTGTGCTTGAGACCGTCGGCGACTATATCCGCTATAATATCACTCCGCCCGCCGAACTGCTGGCGGAATACCTGCGTACGCGGAAAGAATCGGAAGAAAAACAGCGCGATACGAAAAGCAGTCTGCTAAAAAACGCGTTCGCGGCGGCTAATGCGATAAGAAAATGGTGGAATACCGATTTTTCGCCCAAACAACCCAAATATCCAACGCCGCCGGACCCACCCGAAGATGAGGGGCGCAGAGGCGGAGGGGTAGACGATTTGTATGGCGTATTGATGGCCGGCGGAGGCGGCAGGATAGACGATATGTTGGGCGGGTTGATGGGCGGCGGAGGCGGAAGCCTCGAAATAAGAATGCACGGCTCGCTCACGATTTCATCGTCCAACCGCGCCGACGCCGGACAAAAAGACGGAAACGCGAAACCGGTCATTACCGTCAAACCGACTAAAAAAAACAATGATTACCTTAACAAATTGACCGGAAAGAACGCGGAAGACTATCAAATATATCTAAAACTGCGAGACGATTACGCCGATTCGCCGGACTTCTATTTTGATATGGCGGATTGGTTTTATACGCACAACGACAAAAAAACCGCGCTTCTCGTACTTACGTCCATCGCCGATTTGGAGCTCGAAAACGCTTCCCTCTACCGATTGCTCGGATATCGATTTAAAGAATACGGCGAGTACGCGCTGGAAAAGTTCGTTTGCCGAAAGGTAATTCAGTGGCGGCCGATGGAGCCGCAAAGCTACCGCGACTACGCCTTAGCCCTCGCCGACAACGGAGAGACGCAGGCGGCGCTCGACTCGCTTTATGGAATGCTCACAAAGAGCTATTCGAAAGATATCGGCAACCGCGCCACGGGAATAGAAGAGGCCGCAATTATGGAAATAAATCGCCTGCTCGCCCAAAACGCGAACCTGAACAAATCAAAAATCAACAGGCACGCGCGAATAAACTCTCACGTTGATATTCGCGTGGTTATAAACTGGAATATGGACAACACCGACATTGACCTGCACATAAAAGACCCGAACGACAATGATTGTTATTACGGCAACACCGAAACGGAAATCGGCGGGCGTATAAGCGCCGACAATACCAGCGGCTACGGACCCGAACAGTTCCTTTTGAAAAAAGCGGTAAAGGGAAAATACAAGGTCTGCGTCAACTATTTCGGCGACCGCCGAGTCACCCCGGAGGGGCAGTCAACCGTCATGGCGGAAGTCTATACAAAATACGCCGGCAAAACCGAACAGCGCAGAATCGTGTGCCTGCAATTGTCGAAAGCAAGGAAAAAACACGAGCAAAAAGACGAAGATGACGCGGGCAACGGAAACGACGGAGACGATAAATATGAATATGTGGAGGTGGCGGAGTTTGAGTTCTGAACCTACCGCAACCCCAAAGTCAACCGGGAATTCCGCGTCAGCGCCTTATCGTTTTGCACAGCCATGCCAAGCGCCCGACGCGCCCCGATGAACACGCACAGCTCTTTCGCCCGCGTTAGCCCGGTGTAAATCAGGTTTCTCTGCAACATTATAAAATGCTGCGTTGAGACCGGTATCACCACCGCTCGAAACTCCGACCCCTGGCTCTTGTGTATGCTTATGCAGTAGCCGGGGATAATCTGGTCGAGGTCGCGCTCCTCGTAGACAGCCGGCGTCTTGTCGAACGCTATCGTCACCTTGCCGTCGCCTATTTCCGTTATGAAACCGATGTCGCCGTTGAAGACACCCGCCTCGTAGTTGTTCTTGGCCTGGATAACCCTGTCGCCGAGCACGAACGTGTTCTGTCCTATGCGGACTTTCTTATCATTCTTGTTGAGGGCGCTTTGCAGCGCGGCGTTTAGGCTTATGGTGCCCAGCGTCCCGCGGTGCATGGGCGAGAGCACCTGTATGTCGGCCATTGGGTCAAGCCCGTAGCGCGCCGGGAGGCGGCGGCCGACTAAGTCCACTACGGTTTCGAGGCATTTTTCCGGGTCGTTTTCAATCATGAGAAAACAGTTGTCCGCGGCGGAGTTTGAGAACTCTGGCGTGTCGCCGCCGATGATTTCGTGGGCTGCCGTGACGATGCGGCTCTTGGCGGACTGGCGGAAGACGCGCTTCAGTTCCACGTGCGGAATGCGGGGACAGGCGATGAGGTCGGCGAGCACGTTTCCGGGGCCGACGGAGGGCAGCTGATTGCTATCGCCAACCAGGATGAGTTTGGTATCGTTCTTGACGGCCGCGATGAAACTCTTCATCAGCATGATGTCAATCATTGAGGCTTCATCGAGGATTACTGCGTCGGCGTTTATGGGGTTGGCCTCGCAGCGTTGGAAGGTGAAACCGCCCTCCTTGCCGCCGGGTTTGAATTCAAGCAAGCGGTGGATGGTGCGGGCGGCGATGCCGGATATGGAGCCCATGCGGGCGGCGGCGCGGCCGGTCGGGGCGGCAAGCTCCACCCTAAGCCCAATCTCCTTGAAGAGCGCGACTATTACCTGTAACACGGTGGTCTTTCCGGTGCCGGGGCCGCCGGTGAGAATGAATATGCCGCTCTTGGCGGCGCAACGGACGGCCTCAAGCTGCTCCGGCGCCCCCGCCCAACCGGTTCTCTTCTCGTATTGGGCGATGAAGTTGTTTATCCCTTTATCGCTGAGAGAACGCTCCCCATTGCGGTCACCGCCGCGAATCCGCTCCGACAGGCGCTGCGCCACCCCCGTCTCGGCGGCGTACAGATACGGCAGATATACGCACTCCTCCCGACAAATAAGATAGTCTTGATTAACGCAGTGGTCAAGCGTGTAGAGTATCTGTTCAGGGGTCACGCCGAGAAGCTCCGCCGCCGTTGTTTCAAGCTCCGCTTTTGGGAGGTATGTGTGCCCCGCCGTCGCCGCGTTTTGCAGGGCGTAGATGAGCCCCGCCTTTATCCTTTTGTAAGAGTTGACGTCAAAGCCTATCTTGACCGCGAGCGCGTCGGCCTTGACAAAGCCGATTCCCCATATATCGTCTATCAACGAATACGGATTTTCGCATATACGCATCTTGGCCTTGTCCCCGTAGGTCTTGTAGAGGCGGTTGGCCGTGGCCGCCGATATGTCGTACTCCTGCAAAAACAGCACAAGGTCGCGGATGTGCCGCTGTTGCGCCCAGGAGTCTTTTATCTTGCGGAGCGTCTTCCTGCCGATGCCCGAAATCTCGTAGAGCCTTTCGGGGCTGTTGTCAAGTATGTCCAGCGTCTCCGTCCCGAATTTCTCGACGATGAGCCGCGCCCGCTTGGAACCTATGTTGCTGATGAGGCCGGATTCAAGAAGATGGGTGATGCCCTCCGCAGTGGTAGGGCGCGTGATGTCGTAGCGCTCAAAGGCGAACTGCCGCCCGAAACGTTTATGCTGTACCCAGTCGCCGTCGATGACCACGCTCATCCCCGCGCGCACGGCCGGCGCGCCGCCCACGCAGGTACAGAGCCCCGCGGCGGTGGAAAGGCGCAGGACGGTATAGCCGGTGTCTTCGTTTTGGTAGGTGACGGTTTCGATTGTGCCTTCGAGACGTTCCATTGATGAAAAATACTTTATGGTGTGCTGTCTCCTCTAATATAATTAATCGGACGCGGAAAATCAAAATAAAAATCTTTTTAATGGCAGAACAAAGACCACGCCGGCAGAATCATCATCGCGCAGGCCGTAACCGAAAAAAAATGCCGACTGGCGGCAACGACGGGAATTTCCGTGATTATTGGCGGTAGGGGGCGGCATTGTTGCCGCCCCTGGTTACAGGGGTGAGAACCGGGTTGAGACCGCTATTGCCAATTACTGCGCACCCACGGCTTTCAGACTTTTGTTTTCGGAACGCGGCGACGGAGAGGACGGATATTGACCAAGCCTTATAGCCAATATTTCCTGTTCCGCCATCAAACGCGAACGGGCTACGGATTCCGGGGTCATCTTTGATTCCATCATTTTTATGGCGTCATGCATCGTCACCCTCCAAGATTTCAGGATATTTATGAATCAAATCTTCTGCCTGCTTAATTATTTTTGCGTAAAAATCATCTTCATTCTTACCTTTTTTATTCCCTCCGATGATTAACCAACAATTACGGTTTTTATTAAAACAAAATAATATCCTGAAAACAGTCTTTTTAAAATTAACCCTTAATTCTTTTATGTTTTTATATCTTGAACCATGAATAGTATCAACGTAAGGTCTACCGAGATGTGGACCGAATTCCGATAGCAAAATGACCTTTGCGTTTATGGCCATTTTGTTTTCTTCTTCCTGAAGCGAAAACCAGTCCTCGTATTCTTGTGTATATTCAATTGGCCACATATAGAGTAATATAGTATATTGCGCATAAATATGCCAAGAATTTTATTTATTTCTAGGTGCGGTTGGCTTGCGCCTACCGCGTCCCACGTCTCCCGAACACACTTATAATTCTTTTTGGATGGCCGGTATAGGCGTAAAACGCGGCATTTCTTTGGTGGTTATGGCGGCTAAATGGGCGGGGCCGGACGGCCTAAAAAGCCATAATCTACTCCAGTCAATGAAATGTAAATTAAAATTTGGAAATATATAGGTTCTGTCCCCCCCGGTCACCTCCAACGGTTCAGGCTTATTATAAGTGGTTTGGACACTCGAAGTGAAATTTATTGCCTAAGCGTAAAACAATAATGTAGATTAGTAGTATGCGCCTGTCGCGCAGTCTTGATGAAACGCCTCGTTTATACCTTAAAAAGGAGCAATGCCATGACCTCGTTCCTCGACCTCGCCGCTACCCGTTACTCCGTGCGCAGTTTCTGCCCGCGGGCCATTGAGCCGGAGAAGCTGTCAAAAGTGCTCACCGCCGCCCGACTCGCGCCTACGGCCTGCAATAACCAGCCGCAGCGCATCAAGGTCGTCTCCGCCCCCGCCGACCTTGCCAGAATTGACGAGTGCACCCCTTGCCGCTTCGGCGCGCCCGTCGTGCTACTCGTCTGTTACGACAAGACCGTCTGCTGGCGGCACCCGACAAACAGCGCCCTGACCAGCGGCGCAATCGACGCGAGCATCGTGACCACGCACCTGATGATGGCCGCCCAGGACGCGGGATTGGGCAGCTGCTGGGTCATGAAATTCGACGCCGCGAAGACCTCCGAGCTCTTCGCCCTGCCTGAGAGCTTCATTCCCGTGGCAATGCTGCCCACAGGCTATCCGGCGGCCGACGCCGCGCCGTCGGACAGGCATGAGGCGCGGTTTGATGTGGAGAAGATTGTATTTTGAAAGGACGGATTTTGTATGAAAATATCCAGACTCTTTGCCATAAGCATTGTTCTAAGCTGCGTGTTCCCGACAACGGCCCAAGACCAGGGGTACGGCGGCACGGTGATTGACCAAAGGACCGGGAACCCGGTGGGCGGCGTTTTGGTTTCGTTGGGACATTCTGAATTCCACACCCGCACGGACGTCAACGGCAATTTTGCCCTTTCAACAACATCTGTCGGCTCCGCGCGCCTGTCTTCAAAAACGAAATCCTTAAGGGCACGTTGGAACTTTCGCAATCGAACTATCGACTTCCGTTCCGCCCCCGACGTAAATTCCGTATCCATTTACACCGTCAACGGCAAAAGGGTTTTTAACGGTCAGCTTCCACCCTCAATGGTAATCGAACTGCCGTCTCCGGCGAAAGGAATCTACCTGCTTGATATACAAGGGAAACAAGGGCTGCGCGGTAAGGCGCGGGTAATCCTGTCAAACCGGACGACGTCTTCCTTTACATTTCACACAACAACGCTCTCCGGCGGCGCTCCGCGTCTAACCAAGCCGGCGCAAACCTCATCCTCCCCGGAACGGCTAATTTTTCGCCACGACGACTACTATCCGAAAGATGTAAACGCGGACGGCCCCAATAACAATATGAGCGTTTCTCTCCGACCTGACGAAAGGAGCTTTGTTTTCGACCAGTCAAAAATACGCGAATACCGCTTTACAATCAGTCCGGCCGACTCGGCGACGCTGGATACCGACGGGTGGAAAGAAGAGTTTGTTCGGGCTGCTATGACATTCGAGGGTACGCCTTACGGAGATATCGGGCTTCGCTATAAGGGGTCGGAGTACACCCTTCCGAGATGTTTCGGCTTGGGCTCCACGGGCGACCTGGGTTCTACCGGCAAGACGTGCCCCAAGATATCCTATAAGGTGAAATTTACGGAGTACGACGCGGCTAAGCGATTTTACGGCATGAAGAAAATCAATCTGCACGCGTTGACCGGGGACGGCACGAAGGTACACGACATGCTCGCATACGAGTTGTACAGGGATATGGGAATCCACGCGCCGCGAACGTCATACGCCAACGTATATGTCAACAACCGCCTCGCGGGGCTTTTTCTGGCCGTGGAAGAAATTGACGGCCGGTTTACCAAATCAAGATGGCCCGACTACGGGGACGGCAATCTATACAAGGAAGTATGGCCGGCTTCCGCTTCGGAAAATCATTACAAAAACGGCCTCAAAACCAATGACGACCCGGAAGATAACCCCGACGTGCGAAAAATGATAGCGTATTACAACGCTATTGCCGCGTCAAACGAGCAGACCTTTGCGCAAAACCTCTCACCGTACATGGACTTCGACCACTTTCTGCGCTACATGGCGGTGGATGTGGCCGTTCACAATTGGGACGGCATCAGGTCTTGGTACAGCGACCAAACTGCGCGGCAGTGGTCAAGCAACCATAACTATTATTTTTACGAAGAAGAAAACGCCGGAGGAAAAATTTGGCTTGTTCCCTGGGACATGGACAATACTTTTTGGGAAATCGACCCATACTTTGAAACCGCCAAAGTACCGCAGTGGAACGAAACCCCGGAGCACTGCGGCGGACACCCGACGTGGAACGGCGAATACATCAGGCCGCCCAACTGCGACAAACTGACCAAACTCATGGCTTCGGTCTTCTGGAACCGCTTCGTGAAACTCGGCGAACAATTTCTAAGAGACCTGTTCGCGAGCCAACGGTTAATCGACAGAATAAACACCCACAGACAGGTGATTTCGGAATCCGTACAGCGGGACCCGAACATCAGCAACAGTTCCTGGACAAACGATGTCAACACGCTCATACTGTATTTGCCGGACCTCGTCACAAAGTTTTCAAACCACATACACTCGATAAAAACGGACTTAAACGCCAACAGATATCTAAGCCCTGTTCAGCCGAATAACTATGAGTTTACGCTTGCCTCCGACAATATGCACTGGGTGCAGAAATATTTCTCCGAGAACAGCGGGGGCTCCGTCACCCATAACAGGGTAAACCCGCTATCCGGCGCGGCGGATATGCGTTTCGATTTTTCTTTCAGGGAAACTAACAACCCTAACGCCTGGGACGTTTGGGGCAACTTCCAACCGGAATTCGAACAGCCCGCTAATCTTTCGAACCTGAAAGAGATTCGCGTCACGCTGCGCGGCGACACCGCAAGAAACTGGAGGCTTTCTCTCGGCAACTGGGATGTGTACCAGGAACACGGCGCGAGCAGCGATTACGGCTGGGAACTTTCGGTGACCGCCCAAAAGCAAACGGTTACTCTGAAAATGTCGGAAATCGCGTATCCCGGCTGGGCGGCGGTTAAGCCGGACATCAAAGCCGAGGTGCTAAAGACGGTCAGGACGCTTATCTTCTCACCCGGCGTGCGGTGTACCGACGCCGGATTTTTGGCTACCGCCCCGGCCCCGGATACAGGGTCTTTGCAGGCGGACGACATCGAGTTTGTTTACTAGCGTCCGGCGCGGCGCGAAAGACGGACAGAGCTCCATTAATTCGGCGGGCTTTCCGACGCAACGCGCCTCCGTTTCTCGCATGAATCGCGGCTTCCGCAGCCGCCGCAACCGTACGCGCAACAGCCTTTTTTCCTGTCGCTGCACATCTTGACGATAATCGCCGCGACTATTCCAAGCAGTATCAACCCTGCAAAAATTGTCCCGGCGTTATTCGACAAAAAAGCAACCATACATTCCTCCCGTCAAAGAAAATGAACAGTGATGACGGCGGTTCCTAATCGCCAACCATTGAAAAAAGGCTTCGACTACGCTCAGCCTCCGGTGTTACCCGCTCATTGTGCGCAGGTATTATCCCGCTCATTGAGCGTAGTCGAAATGAGCAATGCGACCATTCCTAATCGCCAATCGTTATCCGCCCTCAATTACTTCCGCGCCGCCGGACGAAACAGCAGGTACAATGCCCCTCCGGTCAGCAAAAACGCCGCGACAGTCCCTGCGCCGAAGCGTCCCGAAAACAGCGTTCCCCATTGATAGACGCAGAGCGACACGATATAGGCCAAGCCGCACTGGTAGCCGATTGCCCCAAAGAACCACCTGGCGTTGTTCATCTCCCGCCGGATAGCGCCAATCGCGGCGGCGCACGGGGCGCACAGGAGGTTGAACAGCAGGAACGAGTACGCGGCCAGCCCGCCGAAGCTGTTTTGGAGGCCGCTCCAGGTCTCCGCGCCGTCCCCGGCGTTGTACAGGATGCCGAGCGTGCCCACCACGTTCTCTTTGGCTATGAGGCCGGTGATGGCGGCGACGGCGGCTTGCCAGTTTCCCCAGCCGAGCGGCGCAAAGAGCGGGGCGATGATGCCGCCTGCCCTTGCCAGAATGCTGTCGCCCATATCCACCATGCCGAAGCCGCCTTCCCCCCACCCGAAATCCGAAGCGAACCAGACAACTATCGTCGCCAAAAGGACGATTGTCCCGGCCTTCTTGATAAACGACCAGCCGCGCTCCCACATACTGCGCATGATGTTGACGGCGGTCGGCCAGTGGTAGGCGGGAAGCTCCATGACGAACGGGGCGACGTCTCCGGCGAACGCCTTTGTTTTCTTCAGGATTATGCCGGAGCAGACGATGGCCGCGATTCCCGCGAAGTAGGCGCTGGGGGCGACCCACCACGCCCCGTCGAAGAGCGCGCCGGCAATCAGCGCGATTATCGGCAGTTTGGCCGAACATGGAATGAACGTTGTGGTGATGACGGTCATTTTGCGGTCGCGGTCGTTCTCAATCGTGCGGGAGGCCATGATGCCCGGAACGCCGCAGCCCGTGCCTATCAGAATGGGAATGAAAGACTTGCCGGACAGCCCGAAGCGGCGGAAGATTCTGTCCATGATGAAAGCGATACGCGCCATATAGCCGCAGGCTTCCAAAAAAGCGAGGAACATAAAGAGTATAAACATCTGCGGCACGAAGCCCAGCACCGCGCCGACGCCGGCCACAATGCCGTCTATAATCAGGCTTTGCAGCCACTCCGCGCAATTTACGGCTTTAAGCATATTGCCCAAAAACACCGGGACGCCCGGAATCCATACGCCGAAGGCGGACGGGTCGGGTTCTTCCGCAATCAATCCGTCTGTAAATTTTGCGACGGATTCCTCATAAGCGGACGAGCCGATACCAAAGAGGTGCCAGCCGTCGCCGAAGACGCCGTCGTTGGCCCAGTCGGTGGCTATTGAGCCTACCGTAGTGACCGAAACGAAGTAAACGATAAACATGACAAGCGCGAAAATCGGGAGCGCCAGGATTCTATTTGTCAGCACCCTGTCAATCTTATCCGACGCGCTCAGAACGCCCCTGTTCCTTATATTGATGCAGTCCTCGATAATCGAATCGATGTATCGATAGCGGTCGGCGGTGATGATGCTTTCGCTGTCGTCTCCCATCTCCGTTTCCCGCCGTTTGATGTCTTGCTCTATGTGGGCGACCTGTTCGGGTTTAAGGTTCAGCTTTTCGATGATTTTCCTGTCGCGCTCAAAGAGTTTTACGGCGAAGAAGCGCTGCCGTTCCTGCGGGAGGCTGTGGAGCACGGCCTCCTCGATGTGCGCCAGAGTGTGCTCCACGCCGCCGGAGAAGCTGTGCTTCGGCACCGTTTTCACGCCGTCCGCCGCCGCGACAGCCGCGTCCGCCGCCACCGTAATGCCATGCCCCTTGAGCGCGGATATCTCCACAACATGACAACCGAGTTCTTCGGCAAGCCTCGCGGTATCAACCCTGTCGCCGTTTTTACGCACGATATCCATCATGTTCAACGCCACTACGACCGGGATGCCGAGTTCGGTGAGCTGTGTCGTAAGGAACAGGTTTCGCTCCAGATTCGTGGCGTCGACGATGTTGAGGATGACGTCGGGGCGCTCATCCGTCAAATAATTGCGGGCGACGACCTCCTCCGGCGTGTAGGGGGAGAGGGAGTATATGCCCGGCAGGTCTGTGACGCTCGCGTCCTCATAGCCCTTCAGCCTGCCCTCTATCTTTTCCACCGTTACGCCGGGCCAGTTGCCCACAAACTGGTTTGAGCCGGTGAGGGCGTTGAAGAGCGTGGTTTTGCCGCTGTTGGGGTTTCCGGCAAGCGCGATTTTAACGGGCCTCTTCCCCTTATCAACGGGCGGCTTTCCGGCAAGAGCCGTTTTTACCGGGACATTCCCCATCAAAACAGGCGGCGCCGCGGCCTTACTGTGGACGGCGACCTCAATCAGTTCGGCGTCCGCCTTCCTGAGGGAGAGCTGGTAGTTTCGCACCGTAACCTCCATAGGGTCGCCCAGCGGGGCCACCTTTCGGACATGAACCTCCACCCCCTTAGTGAGACCCATCTCCATAATCCGCCGTTTCACCGGCCCCGAACCGCCGATTTTTGTCACCCGCACGATTTGGCCGGGCTTCGTCTCCTTTAGCGTTTGCATTTATATCTCCTTACAGTTAATAGTTTCACATGTTAGTAATGACTAACTAATATATAAAGTTAGTTTATGCTAACTCAAAAGTCAACAGTTTTTTGAAAAAAGTTAAAAATTCTTTAAAAACAGGTTAGCATAGACTAACCGCATAGGTTGCGGAGGTAACAAAAGCAGCCGCACATCTGCTTTTATTTCGCTTCAAACCAATGTGTCATCCCTAACGGGACTTTCCGGTTTCGCGGCGTCCCAGAACCGGCGGTTAAAACCGCCGGTTAATAGAGTAACGTCCCTAGCGGGACTTTCCGCAATTCCAATTATTAACAATTCCACGAGCACCTTTGTTTTTCTATGGGATGGCAGTGAATTTTTTTATGAATTTAATAAAAAATTATTGGAAGCTGAGATATAGACACGAACCACCGCAACCGCACCGTACCCCAGACACACCGGCGGGATTGCGGTTGGCGGGGACGGATGGCGGGCTTTCGTACTAGTTTCTTTAACGCTCATTTCGACAAGCTCACCGTTGACGAAATGAAGAGCCAAAAAAATTGACTTTCCCTCGCGCAATATGGTATATTATTGATAGAACACCCTAACAACAACAGGAATCGCCGAATATGGCCGCGACAGACAACGACGAACCCCTGGGCCAAGACGCCGGGGAGCAGAACCAAAAGCACGACGAGGGCTACAAGTCCGTGTTGTCCGACAAGAACAATTTCTTGCATTTCTTGAAGAAATACATCGCCGAACCGTGGACCTTAAGCATCGTCGCCGGCGATTTGGTGAGGGTGGACAATAGTTACGTTACATCAGAGTATAGCAACATAGACGCCGACCTTATATACAAATTGAAAAAAGGCGACGCCGACGTATATTTTTACGTATTGGTAGAACTGCAGTCGCAAGTAGACTTTACAATGCCGTTCAGACTGTTGCGGTACATGGTTGAACTGCTCTGCGACATCTTTAAAAACACGGATAAAAACGTAAGGGAGCGCAAAGGCTTTCGGCTCCCCGCCATCGTGCC
>JAITCM010000118.1 GCA_031283085.1 Chitinispirillales bacterium
AGCAACTTGTTTACTTCGGCGAAGCCAACTTGTTTATCTCGCCGTAGGCAACTTGTTTATCTCGGCGAAGCCAATCCAATCATATTGACCAAAACCAGTTTACACAGATTTTGAGACAGCCCCATCGGCGCGGATAAAAACGGTTATTTGGCTGTGAAGCCGCCAAAGTAAAATTTACATTGCCCCGCCGGATGTTCCATTATATATATTATGCATATACTCATGGCATCCCCGGTAATACGCCGGCCGGACGCCCGTCGCCCACAATTCTCGAAAGGCGCTGTTCGTACATTATGAAGATGAATGCCAACACGAATCCCCAAAGGCCGCCGCTTATCGCCGCCGTCGCCGTTGTCGCCGTTGCGCTCTCCGTGGTGGCGGCCTCCTGCTCCGGTACCTCCTCAAAAAAGCTCATAAAGAAGGGGTTGTACAACTGCTCCGAGCGGCTGCAAACCGCGGTTAAGCGGATGGACAGGAAGAACTATACCGACGCCATCCGCATACTCGACGACGTAAAGTTCCAGTGCGGCGGCTCTCCGGTCATGGACAGCGTATACTACTATACGGCGATATCGCACTTCCGCCTGAAGCAGTACGATGAGGCGCGTGCGGAGTTCGAGTCGCTCTACGCCGAATTTCCGCGCTCCCCATTTGTGGAGGAAGCGCATTTCAGGATTGCCCATATGCGCTATATGCGGTCGTTGCCCTCTTTCCGCGACCAGACGGATACCAGGGAGGCTATGCGCCTCTTCAATGACTACGTGGACCTCTACCCCAGGGGGGCTCATGTTGACAGCGCCAGGGTTCTATACTCGCTGTCGCTAAACAAATTGGCGGAGAAGGAGTTCAACAACGCGCTCTTCTACCGCAAGCAGAAGGAGCACAACGCCGCGCTCATCTACTACAGGGCGGTGCTCTCCGAGTATCCGGAGTCCAGGTTCGCGTCGGAGGCCGTCGTGGGGATGGCGGAGATGCTTGTGGTGTTGCAGCGCACACGGGAGGCGGCGGAGGCGGTGGGCGAGCTGGACGCCACGGCGTTTGACGAGAAGCTCAGGGGACGGATTGAGGCTGTCAGGCAGAAGGTGGGGGGGCCGGCGGTTGAAAAAGATAACGGTTAGTTAATGTTGATTTTTTAAGGATTAAATATCAATATGCTTCGTATCGGCATACTCGGCGGGGTCTTTGACCCCGTGCATTGCGGGCATCTTGCCGTCGCGCTCTTGGCCAGGGAGCACTTTGAGTTGAAAGAGGTGATATTTGTGCCGAGCGGTGCGCCGCCACACAAGTCCGCCGTGGTCGTTTCTCCCGATGACCGCCTGAATATGCTCAAGTTGGCGCTTGTGGGCGTGGAGGGGTGCGGCGTTTGGGACGGAGAGTTACGCCGTAGCGGATACTCCTATACTATTGATACCATAAACGAATTGAGCGAACAGTATAAGGGCGCGAAGTTTTATTTTATCATAGGCACGGACAACTTGCCGGAGATAGCCAAGTGGCGTTCATACGAGGGTATCATGGAACGGGTAACGTTCTGTGTGGCTTTCCGTCCGGGCTATGAGGCCGCAATTCCGGAGGCGCTGGCGGCGGCGGACATAAAGATGTTTCCGGGACCGATGTGGGGTTCAAGCTCCACGATGTTGCGCGAGTATTTGGGCAGTGGGCATTCGTGCAAATTCATGATACCGGACGCCGTTCTCAAATATATAAGGGAGAAAGAGCTGTATGGATATTCGCAAGGGTGACGGTGGTCAGGGGCGGGGCGCCGGCGGCCCAAAGCCGTTTATAGGCATCCACTTCAAGTGCTGCGGCATCTATTGCCGCATATACAAAAACAGGGGGCAGGACGCCTACGAGGGCGCTTGCCCAAAGTGCAGGAGGCGGGTTAAGTTGCCGATAGGCACGGGGGGGACGGATAATCGATTCTTTGAGGCTTCGTAGAATTTGCATATCAATATGTGTTAATGACCGGTATTGATACGTATCAATAATGATAATTAATCCGCGTGAATAATTATAACCGGAGGATGTCAAAAACATGGCCGTTGACGATAAAATCAGGAAGTCCGCGGTGGCGGGGCGGTTCTACCCCGCGTCGCCCAAGGAACTGCGGGACGATGTTGATAAGTATCTTGCCGCCGCCGCGCCGACGGATAAGTCAACGCCGGCATCCGTAAATGTATTGGTCGCGCCCCACGCCGGTTACATCTTCTCCGCCTCGGTAGCCGCCGGCGCCTACGTCCGCGCCTCCCGCGCCGCGAAAACGGTCATCCTCATCGGCCCATCCCACCACAAACGCTTCGACGGTGTGCACGTCACCGACGCCCGGTACTACGAGACGCCGCTTGGCAAGGTCGAGGTTAATCAGGAAATCAACGCGAAGTTGAGCGGGCACCCGCTCTGCCTGCGGGCGCCGGGGGCGGAGGAAAACGAGCATTGTTTGGAGGTGCAACTCCCGTTCTTGCAAGTGTTATTAGGCGCGGGCAAATTCACAATCGTCCCGCTGATTACGGGCAACGTCGGCGCAAAAGCCGTCGCCGAGATGCTGTTGCCGTTTGTTGATGATACGACAATGGTCGTTGCCTCAAGCGACCTCTCCCACTACCAGCCGCAAAGGGAAGCTCGCGACATAGACGACGCGACGATATCCACAGTTCTCTCCGGTAACGCCGAAGGCTTCATGGAGGCCTGCGGCGAGACGGCGATTCGGGTCGCCATGGAGATAGCCGCGAAGAAAGGACTCTCGGCGGAACTTATCGACGCCAGGACTTCCTACGAGACCGCGCCGGAGTACGGCGACCCGCACCGCGTTGTCGGATACGCGGCGATAGCGTTCGTCAAGAACGGCGCGGAGGGCGGCGGGGCTGAGGATTTTAGTCAACAGGAGAGGGAATATATGTTGAAGTTGGCGAGAGAAACGCTCAAATCGGCGGTACGTGGTGGGGATACGCGACAGTCTCAGCCCAAACCCAAGCCGGAGTTATCGAGGCTGGCGCGGAATTACGGTTGCTTCGTGACGCTAAATTCTCACGGGCAGTTACGCGGATGTATCGGTAACATCGAACCGATAAAGCCGCTCTACAAGGGAATCGCCGACAACGCGGCGAACGCCGCCTTCCACGACCCGCGCTTCCCGAAAATCAAGGCGACGGAGCTTGAGGACATAAAGATTGAGGTGTCGGTGCTGACCAGGCCCGCGCCTCTCGGCGCGAAGTCGCCGGATGATATATTGAAGAAACTGGTCCCGTTTGAACACGGTGTAATACTGAAACTGGGGCCGCGCCAATCCACTTTTTTGCCTCAGGTGTGGGAGCAGTTGCCGGACAAAGTGATGTTCCTGGAACATCTGGCGATGAAGGCCGGCGCGGGCCGGGACGATTGGAAACGAGCGGATGTTTGGGTTTATCGGGCGGTGCATTTTGCGGAGGGCGGAGAGTGAATATTGTCATTATAGGCTTTGCCTCATGCGGCAAATCGATAACGGCCACGGCGATTTGCGGGCTGACCGATATGCGGCACGTCGACCTTGACCGGGTGGTTGAGGAGCGCTACGGGAAAAGGACGGGGGCGCGTCTCTCCGTGCGGCAGATTTTCGGCGAGATAGGGGCGGGCGGTTTCACGGCGCTTGAGAACGACGCGCTCAAGTCGCTCTCCGAGATGCGCGACTCGGTGTTGTCGACCGGTGGGCGCACGCCGATGGACGCGGCGAATCGGGCGTGCCTGAAATCGATAGGCCGTATAGTCTACCTCCGATGCGGCGTGGACACGGTTATGGAGAGGATGAATAAAAAAGGGACGCCGCTCACTATGGGAAGCGCGCCGGAAGATATCAAAAAGGAATTTGAGAAACGCGACCCGATATACGCGGCGTTGGCCGATATAACGGTAGACAATGAATATCTTACGCCCGATAAGGTCGCGGCGGAAATATTAAAGCGGATATCTTTGTAAGGAAAGGGAAAAAATTATGTCCAGCACATTTGGAACCTGTCTCCGCGTAACGACTTTCGGCGAGTCACATGGCGACTCTGTCGGTGCCGTTGTCGACGGGCTTCCCGCAGGCATACCGCTTACGGAGGATAACATACAAACGCAGCTTAACCGCCGCCGCCCGGGTCAGAGCGCTATTACCACGCAGCGCGGCGAATCGGATTCGGTACGGATACTCTCCGGCGTTGAGGGCGGGCATACGCTCGGAACGCCCATTGCCCTCGTCGTCGCCAACGGGGACAGGCGTCCGAGCGACTACGACTCCATAAAAGGCATCCCGCGCCCCTCGCACGCCGATTATACTTACAAGGTAAAGTACGGCGTGTGCGCGTCGAGCGGCGGCGGGCGGGCTAGCGCCAGAGAGACAGTCGGGCGCGTTGCTGCCGGGGCGGCCGCCGAGGCCTTTTTGCGTGAGAGGTTCGGAGTTGAGATAGTGGCGTTCGTCTCGTCGGTGGGCGGGATAAGCGCCTCCACCCCAATGCTCGACGGCGCCGACAGCGCGGCCAGCAACGCCATTAGCCAAAACAGCATAGAGTGCATAGACCTAAACACCCTCACACGCGGCATGGTCGACGCCTACCCGGTGCGCTGCCCTGCCTCCGAGAGCGCCAAAGCGATGGAGGCGGCGATATTAGACGTGATGGAAAACGGCGACTCGGTCGGCGGCACGGTAACCTGCGTATGCCGAAACGTGCCGGCGGGCTGGGGCGAACCGGTCTTCCAAAAGTTGGAGGCTATGCTGGCTATGGCCATGCTGTCAATCCCCGCCGCCAAAGGCTTCGAGATAGGCTCCGGCTTCGCCGGCGCCGCGATGCGCGGTTCGGAACACAACGACGTATTCGTAAAAAAGCAAAACGGTCTGGGCACATTGACAAACAGGAGCGGCGGTGTGTTGGGCGGCATATCAAACGGCGAACCCGTCTATTTCAAAACGGCGTTCAAGCCCACCGCGACAATAGGCAGTCACCAAACCACGGCGGACTACGAGGGAAACGACGCGGTACTGAAACCGACCGGCCGCCACGACCCATGCGTCGTCCCCAGAGCCGTTCCAATAGTAGAATCAATGGCGGCCATTGTTTTGGCGGATATGGCGTTGGCGCAGAATGCGCGTATGCGTTGATATGCGTATCAATATACCGGCAAGTTAATACGTATTGATGTATAACGGATAATTAATGGTTTATGTATCAATGCAACCGAGAAAGGCTGACGCCCATGTTCCACCGTAAGCGTTACCTGTTATATATACCGGTATTAATGGCAATAATCTTCGCCGCCCGATTCGAAAAGCCAATCGCCGCCGAACGCGCCTCGCGACACGGCATCATGGACGATGGCGAGTGGTACCCCATCAAAGGCAAATCCGGCGCCGCCGGCAGCCACTACGTAGACTGGTCGCGCTTGCTCGACGCCCCGGCCGGCAAGCACGGGTTCCTCAAAGCCAAAGACGGCAACCTCTACTTTGAGGACGGCGTGGCCGCTCGCTTTTGGGGTACGAACCTCGTGGCGAAAGACATATTCGCTTCCGACGCTCAATTAGATTCCGTTGTCTCGCGGCTCGCCAAGATGGGGTGCAATATGCTGCGCCTGCATCACATGGACGCTCCGTGGACGTCGCCGAATATCTTCGACAACGCGGACGGGACCCGCGCCCTCTCCGCGGAGTCTATGCGGCAGCTTGACTATCTCATATCGCGTTGCAAGGAGCGAGGCATCTACATATTCCTCGACTTTCTTGTTCATCGCGATTTCACTGCGGCCGACGGCGTTTTTGACCCTCCGCCGGACCTCGGCGGAAAGCAAGCGGGATTTTTCTCCCGCAAACTTATCGACTTGCAGAAAGAGTACATCGCTAATTTATTGAATCACGTCAACCGATTCACGGGAATAGCTTACAAAGACGAACCGGCCATAGCGGCGTCGGAGTTCATAAATGAATCGACCGTCTTTACCGCGTTCTCCGGCGACATACTGACGCAGGCCTACCGCAAGGAGCTTGAGGATATTTGGGAGGAACGGCTGCTCAAGGCGGAGTCGGAGGAATCGGCGCCGGAGAAGCGTAATTTAGCTAAACCGTCGCCGGTAAAATCATCTTCCAGGAAATCGGTTACGGCGAAATCGCCCTCATCAAAGTCGGCCGCGGCCAAAGCGGAATTCGCGAAATTCCAATCAACCTACAGCGAATCTGCGGCGCCGCCCGAACCGGAGACGGCGGTACCGTATATAGGACCATCCGGGTTCGCCAGGATAGAACCTGTGGAATTTATCAGCCTCGCCTCCGCCTACAAAAGCCTTGCGGTGTTCGGCATAGACTGGAAGGGCGACAGAGCGCGGCTCAAACGAACGTCCGATTCCGGCGATGTCAAGGAGAGCATAAAATTCCTCTCGGAGTTGGAGAGGGGATACTTCATGGAGATGCGCGATTACTTTCACGGCATAGGCGGACGCTATGTGCTCGCGGGCAGCAATATGCCGTTGCCGTTGCTGGCAATGCTCAGGGACAACACGGAACTCGACCTCATCTGCTCAAACGATTATTGGGACCATCCCCAGGTTTGGAAGATAGGCGACGACTGGGACCGCATACTTGAGGCGCCCTTCCACAACCGCTCGCAGTTGAAGAATCTCAGGGCAAGTTCAATCCTGAGCAAGGCCTACTACCGCGTCGCAGGCAAGCCGTTTATATTGACGGAGTGGAATCACTGCTACCCGAACGAGTATGTGTCGGAGGGTGTGCCGCTGATGGCCGCCTACGGGGCGCTGCAGGGGTGGCACGGCATATTGCAGTTCGATTTCAACCTGCAGAGCCTCGGCGTCGACCGCATCCAAAATTATAAGCTCTCCGTACAGCCGGAGGATGTGGCTCAATGGGTAATGGCCGCGCCGCTTTTCCTGCGCGGCGACGTGAAGACGGCGCCGAACGCCGTGGTGGAGGGGGTCTTGGAGGAGCGCTACGGCGACTTGCCTAATTACTCCGATACGCTGGAGAATAATCATCACCTGCCGTTCATTACAAGAGTCGCCAAGAGTTTTGACCGCGGTTCAAGCGCAAACGCCGGCCAGTTCGACAAATATTACGACCGCGCAAACGGCGTCATCACGTCGGAGACCGGAGAACTTGTCATAAATGAGAAAGTCGGATATATGCGAATAGACGCTCCGCGCGTACAGGGGGTAAGCGGCTTCATCGGCGGGCGGGGGGAACGGTACGATTTCGCGTCGTTCAAGTGCGAGCTGTCAAACAGGCACGCGTCGATATTCGCGGTATCCGCCGACGGGGCGAATTTGGTGTCGTCTAAGCGCTTTTACATAGTGGCGACGGGTCCGGCTAAGATGAACGGGCAACGCTACGACGCTATGAGAAATAAATTGGAAAACGCCGGAGACGGCGAGGTGTTGACGCAGGTATTGGACGGCAAGATTACTTTCAAGAAAGCCGGCGGTAATAAGTTGCAGGTCTTCCCGTTGGACGTGGACGGGGCGAGGGGGAAGGCAATGGAGTTGACGGCGGCAAAGGGCGCGCTTGGAGAGTTGGATTTGAGCAAGGGGCGGACGCTGGTCTATGAGGCGGAGGCGGTGAATGAGGGTTGGTATGCGCGGATTTTGGAGTTCTTTAAAAAAAAATGACGCTATTCCAATCAGCCTGACTGATTTTTTGAAAAATTTGACTCTCCAATGAGGTGCATAATTTGCGGAAAGCGACTCCTTTACACGCAAAAAGCGGAACAGAAAAATCTAAATACGAAGTAACTTTTGATAATGGAATAACGTGGAGTTGTCCGCAAGGGCGTTACCCTCGTTACAACAAGGAACGGTTATTAGAGTTATATGAAGAAGGTGCTCTATATTTTAATAAAAATGGTGGAGTTGACAGAAAAACATATTTGTCAGATAGGAGAGGGTCGGGGTGAGGTGGGTTTCAGGTCGTACAAACTCTCCCCCTCTAGCTTCAATTTTTGGCGAAGCGGCGAAATCGCGGAGGAGAACCTGCTGTCGTATGCAGAGGCATCCGTTGACCGCGCAAAGCCGGAATGTTTGGCCGAGGCCATGCTTGTGGAGTTGATGCTCAAGTCCGGCTATAAGCCAACGGACAAAGTTGAGAACCGCGGCGATTTTTATTATATTAACAGTGAGTTGGTCATTGTGTTGACTAAGATGGACGCGGAAATAGCGGCGGGGATATTGGGGTTGGTTCCCAAGCCGCAGAAAGTCATAGTTTTGGACCGTTTTTTCGCTGGAAACGATGAACTTAAGACCAATACCGCGTTGCAGTTTCGGGACGCGGGGGTGGGGTTTAGGGCGGTGTGAGGGGGTGAAGTAAAAAAATATTTTTTCTTGCATTCCGAATGCACGAATATTATTTTTTATAATAGAGCGTGAAATTGGGCTTAAATTCGCAAACAGGCATGGAAAATGGGTTGTTTTTGTGGGTAAACGATGGAATGAAAACCAACACCGCGTTGCAGATGAGGGACGCGGGTGTGGGGTTTGGGGCGGTGTGAAAGGGGAGGGGATTATGGAAAATTCGTTTTATGTATTGGCAGAATCAAAGATAAACGTTACAAGGTTGCATATTTCTACATGGGATTTGTTAAGAGAAGATGCGTTAATTGAATTTGGGGTTGAATTGGAGAAGACGCACGATAACGATATTGCTTTGTATCTTATTACGCCATCGTTAGAATTTAGCAAAACGATTAGGAGTCTTCATTATGAATTATCGGATCAAACAAATTCACGGTTTATTTTTAACGATACGATAAAATCAGTTTCCCCCTTTAACAAGAGCGATAATCGAGATGGTGCAATAGTTAGCTTTGATGGAAGAGGAGAATTGTCTATTCTCGCGGCAGAGCATGAGTTTGATGGTGTAGCGTTGAAAATAGCCATGCAATTACCGGAACGCTGTACCGAACGAATTTACATAAGATTCCTTTTAGAAATCGAACGTAAGACGCTAGCAATATTAAAACATGGGATTGCTAGATCAAGTTATATTTACGATATTAAGATAAATGAAAAGAGAAATTTGTCTGATGTCGTACATAAATATATCACAAAAAATAAATTGTATTTTTGTAATATTAAACAGTGTTTCTGTTTTCATATAATACCCGATAATTTTGAAATATCTTTTGTAGATAATTCAAAAGTCAAAGCCGTCAGGAAATTAGAAAGTGCTTTTTCAAAATATTTAGAAACGGTAAAGTCACTAAAGAAAGACAGGTATATTATTGTTTTTAATAAGGATGAATCAAAAGAAGGCGAAGAGAAAACATATTCCTTTTTTAGTGTTTTCAACGAAGAAATAATAGGAACATCGCAGGTCATTGTTGCTGTTACTATAAGTATACTTTGTAATCTCTTGTTCGCAATAGGTAATTTTAGAGTTGTTAGGTCAGATAATATCTCTTGGTTTAAACAAGTACCAGTTGAATATTATTGTGGGTTGATAGTGTTAGTAATTGGGGTTATATATATTTTCTTTAATAAAAGGTTGAAAAATGAAAGCACTACTTGATACAAACATCATTATTCATCGCGAAGCTAGTAAAGTAGTCAATCAGGATATTGGTATTTTATTCCGTTGGATAGAACGAGCAAAATATACAAAGTATATTCATCAAGTTACTATTGATGAAGTTTGTAAAAACACGAACAAGGAAACTGTTTATACTTTTCTAGCCAAAATAGCAAATTATGAAAAAATTGAGATAACATCACCATTACAAGATGCGGTTAAAATCGTATCCTACGAAATGGATGTTTCTGAAAACGATAGAAATGATACCATTCTTTTAAATGAAGTTTTTAGTGAACGGGTGGATATTTTAATAACCGAAGATAAAAAAATACACAGGAAAGCAGAACTATTGAACATTCAAGATAATGTTTTTACAATAGACTCTTTCCTTGAAAAGGTTTTTGCCGAACATCCTGACTTGGTTAATTACAAGGTTTTGAATGTACAAAAGGTTCAATTTGGGAAAATAGATTTATCTGATGGTTTTTTCACAAGTTTAAAAGAAGATTATATTGGATTTGACAAGTGGTTTTTGAAAAAGTATGATGAATACGCTTATATAACTATTAATTCAAACAACGGTCTGATTTTATCATTTTTGTACCTTAAGACCGAGGGTGCCGATGAGCGTTATGATGATATTGTACCCTCTTTTATGCCCAAAAAACGATTAAAGATCGGAACGTTTAAGGTTATTAATAACGGATTTAGGTTAGGAGAACGTTTTATAAAAATCATTTTTGATAATGCTGTTAAAAACAAGGTTGATGAAATCTATGTAACAATTTTTGACAAAAGAGATGAACAACAGAGACTGATTGAATTGCTCGAAAAGTGGGGTTTCGTTTTTTGGGGAACGAAAGGCGAGGAACGAGTTTATGTACGAAACTTTAAACCGGCGTTTGATATAAATAATTTGCAGTTTACATACCCGTATTTCTCTGTACAGAAAGGGATTTTTATCGTTCCTATTTATCCTGAATATCATACCGATTTATTGCCCGACTCTATATTAAATAACGAGTCTTCAATTGATTTTATAGAAGACTTTCCCCATAGAAATGGGATCAATAAGGTATACGTTTCACGGGCGTTTGAGCCATATCCCCAAAGGGGAGATGTTTTAATTTTTTATCGTACCGGCGGATACTACAAAAGTGTTGTAACTACAATAGGTGTTGTCAAAGATATAAAATTTAAATTTCGTGATGTGGATGAATTTGTTTTATATTGTAGAAAAAGCACAGTATTCCCTGAAAAATCATTACGAGAAATGTGGGATTATCTACCGACAAAACCTTTTGTTGTGAGTTTTTTGTATGTTTATTCTTTTCCCTATAGAATAAATATGGAAAAACTTATTGAATTGCAAATACTCAAAGGTGTTAATGATGCGCCAAGAGGTTTTAAACCGATTACGAAAGAACAGTTTGATTTAATTATAAAAAGGACAAAAAGTGATGACTGTTTTATTATCGATTAAGCCACAATTTGCGTTTCAAATTTTTGATGGCTCAAAAAAATATGAATTCCGTAAAACAATTTTTAAACGGAATGACGTAAGGAAAGCAATAGTGTATGTTTCATCACCGATACAACAAGTTATTGGAGAGTTCGAGATTGAGGAGATAATATCAGATACAATAAGAAAGGTATGGGAAAAAACATCAAAATTTTCGGGGATAACCCAAAAGTTGTATAAAACCTATTTTGGTAATAAAAACATGGCATATGCAATAAAAATTGGACGTGTACAAAAATATTCTTCGCCACGGTGTCTTAGTGATTATGATATACGTTTTGCGCCACAATCATTTATTTATTTAGCGAGGTAATATTTTTCATGAATCTCCGCTTCGATCCCAACCAGCCCTACCAACTCGACGCGATTCGCGCCGTTACCGATGTTTTTGAGGGGCAGGGGCTTAGAGGCGGCGAGGTTGAGTTCTCTTTGGGTGCCGCCGGGGCCATGTTTTCCGAAGATGGGTTCGGCAACAGGCTTTGCACAGATGAGGAACAAATAGCCGAAAACGTCAGGAAAATTCAGGCGCGCAACGGGATTGAAAACGGCGCGTCGGGGTTTCACGGGATGAATTTCTCGGTGGAGATGGAGACGGGACGGGAAAAACGTACGTGTATCTGCGCACTATTTACGAGCTGAATAAACTTTACGGTTTTCGCAAGTTTGTTATTGTTGTCCCCTCCATTGAGCTGGCCTAATTTTTTAGACAGTTTTTCGGAACGATTTAAGGTGGTTCCTCCGTGTTAAAGTTATGTTGCTTTTGTCTGTTGTTTTACTTTTTAAATATACATTATGCCGCCTT
>JAITCM010000127.1 GCA_031283085.1 Chitinispirillales bacterium
CGGCGCTGGAGGATTTGACATTCGGCCTCTACAAGGCGTCTATGGAATTGAGCAAATCGGGAGATGCCGAAATAGCGCAAATAGCCGAGTGGAACACGGTATTTTACGCCGTTCCATACTCGTTGCTGACCGGCAAAAAACTGAAAGTAGCGGCAAAATACCAAGATTACTATGCGGACGAAGTTAATATGTCCAAAGACGCGAAGGCGGACGGCGTGCTATCAAAATTTTTAAGCGCCGGCGGCATCGACGGAGTACTTATGCACTACTCCCTCTTCAAACCGCGCGGGCACTACACGCGCAAACCTAAGACGGAAGCATACTTTCGGGCGATGATGTGGCTGCAAAAGGCCTACGCCTGCCGGAATGACACGCCGCAACTGAAACAAAATATATTTACGGCGTGTTTGCTCAATACCGCCGTATCGTCAAAAGGCAAGCCGCTGTTTGATGTTTACGCCTCCATCTTTGAACCCACCGCTCTTTTAGCCGGCGAGCCGAACAACCTGTCAACTCTCGACATCGCGCAGTTTTTGAAAAAGGAGGGCATAAGCGACCTCTCCGCCGCGTTGAGCAGCGCAAATGTCAAAAAAACGGACCAAATGCTTATTGCCCTCTCCAACCGCATTCTCATCAAGCCCAAATCGCAGCTCTCCTGCAATGATAAGATAAATTTTATGCCCCAGCGCTACGCGATTGACAGCGAGGTTTTGCAGGAGATGGCCGACACAACCAATAACGCGCCGCGCGCCTTTCCCAAAGGGTTAGACGTGTTCTCCGCCTTCGGCTCCGTTACGGCTGCCGACGTGCTCAACAATTTTTACAAAGAGAAAGAGAAGTGGGCCAAGTATCCGGCGGAAATGGATAAATTGCAAAAGAAGTTCAACAACTTTGACGGGTGGAATAAATCCGTATATAACAAGTGGATTGAATCCCTTTTGGCGCTTCAAAAAAGCGACAAGGGCTATCCGGCGTTTATGAATACCAAAGCGTGGGATTACAAGAATCTTAACACGTCGCTCGCGTCGTGGGCGGAGCTCAAGCACGATTTTGTTTTGTACACCGACTATCCATACGCGGCGGAGAGCGGGGAATGCGGGTTTCAATACATTCCATTGCCGGATATAGAGGTAGGATATGTGGAGCCGAATATCTTGTTTTGGAATAAATTGGACGAACTTGTGAAATTAACCGACGGCACGCTTGCCAAACACGGTTTGTTAGACACCGAGTTAAGGCGCAAATCCGGCGAGCTGCGGAAATTCATTACTTTTTTGATTGGTGTTTCAAAGAAAGAGTTAGCTAAGAAGCCCCTTAGCGCCGAAGAGTATAAAACGATAAAGGGCATCGGCGGCGCGGTGGAAAATTTTACGCTAACAGTGCTTGACCCTGACATTGACGCAACGCGGTTACGATGGAGCAGCGTTACGGGTTCTGACCGTTCCATCGCGGTTGTGGCGGACGTTTATACCCGGAACAGGCAGGGTGACCCCAAAAACGGCATATTGCACGCGGCCACCGGCAGGGCGAATGAAATATATGTAATCGTGGAAATAAACGGTTATCTCTATCTGACAAGGGGCGCCACGTTCAGCTACTACGAGTTTGTCAATCCGCTCGGCACCCGCCTAAACGACGAAGAATGGCAGAAGATAGAAGACGACAGAGCAAAGCGCCCGCCGGTTCAGGAATGGATGAAAAGCATTAGCGCGGATAAAAAGCCGTTGCCCGAAGCAATAGGCGGGTGGAGCAACGAGGATGGGCCGGAGTGTTTTGAATTATGCGTAGAATAGGGCAAAGCGCCGGAACGAAAGGGGTGCCATTATCAACGCTATGATTACGCTAACCCGATTGTTGGCATTGATATGCCTCTTGCTATGCGGTTGCGGCAAGGAACAATCGCAGCCGCAACGCGGCGAATACGAGGTTGCCGCAGGGGAGAGGACGCTGCTCATCTCGCTTGAACAGGTTTCCGATTCGCTCAGCCGGATTACGGTAAAAACAATTGTGGGCGGCGTTCCCGTGCATACCTCCGTATTCCGGTTGCCTTACCCCGTTTACCGCTTCGACGTTGGCGACGTAACCGGCAACGGCACCCCGGATATTGCCGTAGGGGTAATCAAGACCACGCAGTACCACCCCGTTACGGCAAAGCGGCCGTTTTTATTCAAGATAGACGAGGACGGCAACGTGCGTAAACTGTGGATGGGGTCAAGGGTGTCGCAGCCGCTGGAAGACTTTGTGCTGACAAAGAATGAAACGCCCGCCAGAGTGTTGACCATCGAGAGGGAGCAAAGCGGGAAGTTCTTAGTCGCCGTTTACCGCTACCACGGATTCGGGCTGAAGCACGACGGGTATATTAAACGGGAAATTTCTATCAAAGAGGCGTATAAGCTGCTGTATGGGTATAAACCGAGGGCAACGGATATTATTGATATTGACAGGTAATTATGATTACGAATAAACGCGTAGTATTCGCCGTCTTTCCGTTATTGCTGATATGCTGTTCATACAATAACGGTTTGACCGTCTGCTTCACCGGCGACGTAATGCTCGACAGGGGAGTGAGAAAGAGAATCGAGCGAATCGGCATAGACTCCCTCTTCAAAGACGCGAAGCCGCTGTTCCTCTCCTCCGACGCGGTTGTTATCAACTTGGAATGCCCGGTAACAAAGCGCGTCAGCCCGCTGAAAAAGCGGTACGTGTTCCGCGCCGAACCGGAGTGGCTCCCGGCGCTGCGGAGGCAGGGGATTACGCACGCAGCGATGGCTAACAATCACACAATCGACCAGGGGCGGGAGGGTATAACGGATACGTACAACAACCTGCTCGCGGCTGACATCACGCCCACAGGTTACGGTATCAATCAACGGGAGGCGTGCAAACCGGTTGTTATCGAAAAAAACGGCGTGAGAGTCGCGATATTCAACGCTTTTTTACTTCGTGTGGAAGACTGGGAACTTTCGGAGGATGAAGCCGGCGTTTGCCAGGCGTCGGCGGAAGAGATTAGCCGCGGCGTTAAGGCGTTTAAAGAGTCTCACCCCAACGACTACGCCGTAGCCGTGTTGCACTGGGGGATTGAATACATGAAGGAACCGACCCCGCGCCAGCGCGATGAGGCCCGTGTGTTGATTGACTCCGGAGCGGACGCGGTAATCGGCCACCACCCGCACGTTATACAGGAAGAGGGGATACACAGGGGAAAGCCGATATTCTACAGCCTCGGAAATTTTGTATTCGACCAAAAACAGACCACCGGTAACGCGGGTTTGGCGGTGAGGCTGACGTTTAGCAGAGCCGGGGTGACGGTCGAGAGGCGTTATATGAAAAACTGAATAAGTGAGATAATCTAACTCATTGATACGGAGGGCGATATGTATTTTTAGCGGATAGATAGTTTAATACTCATTTGAGAGGATACGGCGCCGTAAGGAAAGCGGAACGAGGCCTTTGCTTTCAAAAAATTTTAAAAACCTTGCGTTTTAGTCGCGCGCATAGTATAATATATATAATTAGTCGATATGGCCATAGCCCCCCAAAAAGCGATTGGCACGAAATTTGCGGTATAAATATATGGACAGACAGCCGCGGCTACGGCGGAAAATGCCGGAAACCGAAAAATATTGCGGATTTTTCTTGA
>JAITCM010000140.1 GCA_031283085.1 Chitinispirillales bacterium
CGCCAGGGACGACACATCCGCTTTTATTTCGCTTTAAACCAATGTGTCGTCCCTAACGGGACTTTCCGGTTTCGCGGCGTCCCACATCCGGCGGTTAAAACCGCCGGTTAATAGAGTAACGTCCCTAGCGGGACTTTCCGCAATTCCAATTATTAACAATTCCACGAGCGCCTTTATTTTCATATGGGACGGTAGTGAATTATAAATATACCACTACCGTCCCACAAGTAGCCCGAAGTGTTCCCAAACTGCCATAAATAGCCCCTAAAAGCAACAAACACGAGAGCCTCTCGATATTATTGATGATAAGTACAAATTAACATTCGCGCGGGGGCGAAAGACGGAACGCGGCAAGGATAAATCGTCTGCCGCGATTGCCATCAGATTTTTTTTATAAAAAACGGAATTTAGCGTTGTAAATTAATGTATATTCTATGAATGAAAAAAAACATTATAATCATGTTGGCGCTGTGCGCCTCGTTTTTTGCGCTGATATTTAATTCATGCGCCGGGACTTCCGGGAAGGGCGGCGCGCTTTCGCCGGAGGCATCCGCCGTTTCGCAATCGATGGCCGGGCAGAATAAGCCGGAACAGTCCCCGCGTTCCGTTTCTATGGAGAATTCCGGTGAGGATGGCGGCAATCAAACCCCGCCCCCTTTCCGCTGTGGCCGAACATGAGAGGCAAAGCGTAGCCGTGTATATGGCGGGGGAGGAGCGCAGGGAGATTTTGGGGGCGTACAAGATTTTGGGCGGGGAGCTGGCGCGGGCTATCGGCGAGAGCGATAAATACTTAGCGGTGAACCGCACCGATGCCATCTTAGGCGTATTGGGCAAGGAACATATCTATCAGCGCAGCGGCGCGGTTATGGACGAGCAGATAAAGGATTTGGGCAAGCAGTTCGGCGCGCAATACATTTGCATAGCGGAAGTGAGCGAGGTTAAGGGCGGCACGTATTACCTTGATGTGCGTCTAATCGACGTGGTAACGGCGAAAACGGTCAGTTCCGCCACCGCCGGCAGCAATTTGGCGGATATCAACGAGATGATACGGGTGGCGCAGGAATTGGCGGACGCCCTTATCGGCGCTAAGGGCGCGGCGCGGGGGGCGGTTTCGAGGCAAAAATCCGATGGCGGCGCCGCGCCTAAGCCGGTGATAACGTCGGGGGCGCCGGCTATCGCGGAGTTTACCGACCCTAAGACCGGTATGGAGATGGTCTTTGTTCGTGGCGGAACATTTACTATGGGCTGCTCGGCGGAGCAGGGCAACTGCCAGGAGCATGAAAAGCCCGCGCACAGGGTAACGGTCAGCGATTTCTACATATCCAAATACACGGTAACGCAAAAGCAGTGGGAAAAGGTAATGGGCACGAACCCGTCAATGATTAAGGGGGATTTTGCGGCAGTCGAGGGCATTACGTGGGACGACGCGCAGGAGTATCTCTCGCGGGTAAAGGCGTCAACCGGCAGGGTATATCGCCTGCCTACCGAAGCGGAATGGGAGTACGCGGCCCGCGGCGGGGAGAAGGGCAAGGGGTATAAGTTCGCGGGGAGCGACAACATAAACGATGTGGGATGGTACAGCGGCAATACCCCGCATTTGGCCGTCCGCAAGGTTGGGGCGAAGGCGCCCAACGAACTTGGCCTGTACGATATGTGCGGGAACGTGTTTGAGTGGGCGCAGGACTGGTTCGCCGTGTACCCGTCCCGCTCGCAGACCGACCCGTTGGGGCCGGCGACGGGGTCTTACCGCATACTGCGCGGCGGTTCCTATTTTTTGGACGCGCCCTTCTGCCGGGTGCACACCCGCCTATTCATTATGCCGGATATGGACCCTTACCCGTCTATCGGCTTGCGTCTGGCGATGTCGCCGTCAAACGTCGAGAAAATCAAAAATGACATAGCGCCGGGCGGCAAGGCAACAAAAGAGGATAAGGTGGATAGGGGCAATGGCAATAAGGTTAATATTGATATGGTGTTTGTTAAGGGCGGAACGTTTAAGATGGGATGCGCGAAGGACGCGGACTCATTGTGTTCCGGCAATGGCGAGGAAAATCCGGCGCACGATGTGACGCTCGGTGATTTCTACATATCCAAATATCCTATAACGCAAAAACTGTGGCACGATGTAATGGGGATAACCGTCCGCCAGCAGCGCGACAATATGTTCATGAATTCAAAAGAGCCGTTGAACGGCGAGGGGGACGATTTCCCGATGTATTATGTCACCTACAACCACGTTAAGGATTTTATAAGCGCGCTAAACGCTATGACGGGCAAAAGGTACCGCCTGCCGACGGAGGCGGAATGGGAATACGCCGCCCGTGGCGGGGTCAAAAGCAGTGGATACGCCTTTGCCGGAAGCGACAGGATAAATGACGCGGGCTGGCACTTTGGAAATTCCGGCGACAAGTTGCTTAGAACGGACAAAGATTTTGGGAAAATGAAGGATAAGGACAAGAATATGATGATGTCTTGGAACAACCACAGGCTGCGGCCGGTTGGCGCCAAAATGCCCAACGAATTGGGAGTTTACGATATGTCCGGCGGCGTGATGGAGTGGGTGAGCGACTTTTACGACAGCGAATATTATAAGGTGTCGCCCAAGGGCAACCCCAAAGGCCCGGTATTGGACGCGGATGAGATGGAGCGCGCCGACCGCGTAGTCCGCGGTGGCAGTTGGCGCGAGGCGGCGGCGAAGTGCCGCGTGTCAAGCCGCCGGTATTACCCGCCCATTCTCGGCGGGATAGATATAGGTTTCAGGCTTGTGCTGCCGGCGGAAAAGTGATACGGTTCACGCGCTCTCTGTAAACCCCCGTAATTTTCCGAACCTGTCTGCCGATATCGTGCTTCGTCCGCACGTATTTCGCGCCGCGCTCTCCCCCATGGCCGCCCTCAATTGCGGGTTTTTCGCGAGGGTAACGATGTCCCGTGCCAGCACCTCAACGCCGCGTTCATCATCGCAAGCGCGAGGAACGGCGTTATTCCATATCGCGTAAACAATCTCATAAAATACCCCTTGTCTCTACGGGTCTCTCACGAGGCGGAAGCCTACGGCGCCGGCGCGGTCGTAGGTGGATTGTTTGTTGCGAGTGTCCACCCGGCAACCCCACGAGTCGTTGCACCAGCCGCCGCCGCGGGTCACTCGGTCAAAACCGCTTGCCGGACCTGTGGGATTCGTCTGCGCCGCCGGTTTATAATCATCGAAATAATCGCCGCACCACTCCCACACATTGCCGCTCATGTCGTAAATACCGAGTTCATTCGGCCGCCTGGTTCCCACCGCCCGCGGCCCGCCGTTGTTGGATTCCAACAGCCTCTGATAAGCTCTGCTACCGTGTTCCCTTGTGTACGCGTCTAAACTGTCTTCGTCCAAAGCCGTATCGCCTGAATTTTCATTGTACCACGCCACATCTCCGGCATTGTTGCCGCCTGAGTATTTGTACCCTTTGCTCTTCGCTCCCCCGCGGGCGGCGTACTCCCACTCCGCTTCCGTCGGCAAGCGGTATTTATGCCCCGTCATTGTGTTTAACCGCTCAATAAACTCCGGTATGTCATTCCAACCGACGTAAATGACGGGCAAACTATCCCCCTTCTCGCGTTTCCTATAGTCGCGATACGGGTAATCTTTCATCACCTGAAGCCACTGTTTTTGCGTTACCTGATACTTGCCGATGTAAAAATCGCTAACGGTAACGCTATGCGCCGGTATGTTTTCATCATAGCAATCTTTCGGTTCGCCGGTACAGCCCATTGTAAACGTCCCGCCTTTTACGAAAACCATCTCTATTGCCGATTTGCCGGCGGGCGAACCGGGAACAATCTTTTGGAAACCGGCGGTGAGCGCGGTGTTTGCGTTCACGGTAACGGATGTAACCGCGTTGGCGGAGTTTTTTGCCGGCCCGCCCGTCCAGCCGGAGAATATGTAGCCGCTGTTTGGGGTGGCGGTTATGATAACCCGTTTCCCCGCCCTGTGGTAGGATGTCGCGCTCTGTTTGCCGGACACGATTCCGCCGGTTGCGGCGGTTAGCGTAAGCGGTAATTTGTACGGCGCGTTAACGGACGGGTCTTCATCCATAACGCATCTCACAGACATCCCGTAGTTCTTAGTGTAGCCGCCCCCGCTCACCTTTCCGTCACTTTCGTCCATTTTCCGGTAGTACGCATCTTCGGCGTCTCTCCCAGTGGCCGTCCACCAATAGCCGTTGTTGGCGGCATAGTTAAAACTTTCGCCGTTGTAGTAACCGCCGGGCAGGGCGGAAAAGCCGTAATCGTCCGTGCCGTTGCCGGTCCGAATCCATCCGTTGCCATAGAAGACCCATCCTGAATTTGATTTCAGTTTTGCGCCCGCCTTTTTTTCGCCTCCGGCCGCGTCAACCAAATCGTCCCACTCCTGTCGGGACGGCAAATGCCACCCCGCGGGGCAAGCCGTTCTCGCGGCGTTCCAAGTGTACAATCGGCCGTATTTTTTGCAATTACCGGCGCTGTCGCCATAACACTTAGAACTGTCCGGCGTTTCGTAATTGAGATTCTCCGCCATCCACACCGTACCGCCTGTTACCACCGTCCGGTACTTTTTCCCGTCTCGTCTGTCGGTTAGTTTACCGTAAACGACGGGCGGCGCTTCGTTCTTCTTAAAACTGGCCGTTACTGTTACGCTCGAGTCTATTGTAACGATGGCAACCGCGTATTTTGCGTTGTCAACCTTTCCGCCCGTCCAGTTGACAAAAGTGTATCCCCGCTTCGGGGTTGCGGTTACAGTAACGCGTTCGCTTGCAATGTAGGACTTTTTGCGCGGGTTGGCGGACGCGGTTCCGCCGGTTGCGGCTATCAGTTTTAGGGCTAGCGCGGCGGGGGGCGGAACAGTCTCATATTTATCGCTAACGCACCTCGCGGATAAACCGGCGCTTTTGCCGCGGGAGTGATTAGAGTACATATGGTCGCCGTCCACGCCGTCCCGGTCATGTTCAATTGCCCAGCGGTAGGCGGCGCCATCACTTGACGCCGTGGATGTCCACCAGCCGCCGAACTTGCCTGTACGGAAGAAACCGCTTTCAGAGTCGTAGCCGCCGCCGGGCAGGGCGGAAAAACCGAAATCGTCCGTGCCGTTGCCGCTCCTGTCTTTTCTATCGCCCTCATGCTTTTTCCAGCCGCTCTTCGCTTTTAGCCTCTTGCCCCCAACCCCCCATTCGCTCACCTCTATTTTCCAACCGTTCGCGTACCCAACTAACTCCCTCCATTCTTTGTCCGATGCCAAATGCCAGCCGGGGGGGCAGGCGTTATTTGCCGTTTCCCAGTCGTACAGCCTGCCGTATTTGTCGCAGTTTGCCGTATCGTCATCGTAGCATTTGGAACCGCTTGATGTTTGATGATTAAGATTTTCCGCCATCCATACGTATTTGCATATTTGCGCCGTCCTGTACGTTTTGCCGTCCCGCGCGTCGGTGAACGGGCCGTGGGCAATGTGCGGCGTTACGCGCGTGAATTTGGCGGCCACCGTTGTGTTCGCGTTCACGGTAACGGCGGTGGTAGAGGCGGTTGAGTCGGCAACATGCCCGCCCGTCCACTTGACGAACGCGAATCCGCACTCCGGCGCGGCGGTTATCTTAACCTTTTCCCCCGCCTTATAAACCGCCTTGCCCGAATTGGCGGACGCGGTTCCGCCGGTTCCGGCGGTTACCGTTAGCGAGTACGCGGCGGGCTTTTTGGCCTTAGCGAACCCGCTAGCGCCGGCAACGCATCTAACCGAATGGCCGTCGCTCTTGTGGGAGTTGTTCTCGTCCACATTAGCGCTATTGGAGAATATGCGCCGATAGTGCGCCTTTTTATTATCGCTTTCCGCGTCCGTCCACCAACTGCCGAACTCGCCGTTGCCATTGTAGCCGCCGCCGTAGCAGTCAACGCCGCAGAGGTAGCCGCCGGGCAGGGCGGAAAAACCGTAGTCGTCCGTGCCGCCGCCATCGCCGTTTTTGCCCCAGTTGCCTGTGGTTTTCATTTTTTTACCCGCGCCGGTCCAGTTTACATTGCCGTCATTATCGGTTTTTCGTTTGCCCCCTGCCGCCCGGCTCAAATTATCCCATTCCTGGAGCGAAGGCAAATGCCATCCCGCCGGACAGGCTTCCTTCGCCGCGTACCAGTCGTACAGCCTGCCGCTTTTGTCGCTGTATGATGTGCTGTTCATATAAGGCCAACTGTTACCGCTTGGCGGTTGATAGTTAAGATTCTCCGCCATCCACGCCATGCCGTCCGGCATCAGTACCGTTTTGTATGTCCTACCGTCCCTTGTGTCGGTGAGTATGCCGTAATTGATTTTCTTGAAATTCGCCGTGATTGCCATGTTCGAGTTCATGGTAACGGCAGTAACCGCAGAGGCTGAATCGGCAACCGGCCCGCCCGTCCATTTGGAGAATTGATACCCGCTCTTTGGGATAGCCGTGAGCGTAACCGTTTTCCCGTTGCTATAAAACGCCTTGCGCGGATAGGCTGACGCGGTTCCTCCGGTTACGGTTTTTAGCGAAAGCGTGTATGTAACGGATGTATCTTCGTCCATAACGCAGCGTACCGAAAGCCCGGCGTCTTTTGGGTAGGATTTCGCTTCTTTCATGCGGTAACTGTCGTTGCCGTATGAATCTATTTCCCGTTGGTAGGCGCCGCCGCGGGCCTCCGTGGCCGTCCACCAATGGCCATTGTAACCGCCGCTTTCGCTGAAACGGTTATCGTAGCGCCTGCCGCCGGGCAGCGCCGAAAAACCATAATCGTCCGTCCCGCCTTTGTACCCCCCATCCCACCTCGCGTCCCGGCCGCTCCACCATCCGCCCGCCGCTTTCAGTTCGTCCCCCGCCCTGCCGCCACCTACGAGGTTCACCCATCCCACAAGTTCGTCCCATTCCTGTTCCGTAGGCAAATGCCAGCCGGAGGGACAGACCGCCATCGCCGCCGCCCAGTCGTACAGCCGGCCGTATTCATGGCAATTGGAATTGTCATTGTCATTACACCACGATTTTCCCTTTGTCGGGAGGTAATCCAAATTCTCCGCCATCCAGGTTTGCCCCCCTATTCGCGCCGTCCGGTATTTTTGCCCGTCCCTACCGTCGGCAAGCGTACCGTAAGCGCCGGGCGGAGGCATTAGGCGGAAAACGGCGGTGATTGTCATATTAGAATCCGCGGTAACGGCAGTGGCCGCGAATATGTCGTTTGCGACCCGCCCGCCCACCCATCTAACGAAGGCGTACCCGCGATTCGGCACGGCGGAAATCGTAACCCGTTCTCCGGCCTTATAGGACGCTTTAACCGGGGCGGCTGACGCGATTCCGCCGACTCCGGCTTTTAGCGTTATCGTGTACATAACAGGCGCGTCGTCGTGGACGCAGCGCACGGAGTAGCCGTAGTCATTGCGGTTGTAGTCCTCGTTCACAACCTCGTCGCGGTAGCGCATATACCGGTAATAGGCATGGCCCCCCCTGTACCCCGTGGCCGTCCACCAGCCGCCTAATTCGCCGGCATCGTAAAAAACTTCGTCATCGTCGCGGTAGCCGCCGGGCAGGGCGGAAAACCCGAAGTTGTCCGTCCCGGGAATCCCTTTCACGCACCAGTCAACGCACCCTGCCACATCCTCACAATCGTCATCATCCTCATAGCAACGCTGCTTCACCCAGCTTGCCTTTGATTTCAGTTTTGAACCCGCGCCGTCCCAAACAATAAACTTTTCCCCACGAAAGTTACTGCTGTCGCTCGTTGCGCCCCCCGCCGCCCGGCTCAAACTGTCCCAATCCTCACGCGTTGGCAAGTGCCACCCGGAAGGGCAAGCCGCCATCGCCGCCTCCCAATCGTACAATCGCCCGTATTTTTTGCAGTTGGAACTGTCGCCGCCGTAGCACCAACTGTTGCCGCTCGGCGGGGCGTAGTTCAGGTTCTCCGCCATCCACGCGGCGCCGCCTATTCGCGCCGTCCGGTACGTCTTCCCGTTTCGGGCGTCAATGAGCGCGTCGGGCGCTTCAGCCGCCGCCGCAAAAAAACAAACCGGCGCAAGCGCCGCCAGCGCGGCCGCGAGCAATAGCGGGCGGACTTGCCGGGTAAGTGTAAACGCGTTCATGCAATAAGCCCCCTTTGGCGAATGCCAAATGAACAGTCAGTCCTTGACGCAACGAACCGAAAACGCTCGACTCTTACCGCCGTTGAACTCGTACACGTCGTCGTAGTTGTAGAGCATATACCGGTAGTAGGCGTTACTCGCAACGCCCTCCGTAGCCGTCCACCAGTTGCCGTGGCTGCCAGCATTGCCGAAACTGCCACCAGCGTAGCGGTCGCCGCCCGGCAGAGCCGAAAAGCCATACTTATCCGTTCCATTACCCCTATTGTTCCAACCGCTTGATGATTTTAACGCATTGCCGGCCTGATTACCGCCCGTCGACTTCACCAAATCATCCCACTCCATACGAGTAGAAAGATGCCACCCCGAAGGACAAGCCATCATTCCCGTCTTCCAATCATACAGCCGGCCGTATTTGCTGCAGTTGGAATCATCGTCGCCATAGCACCCGGAATTCTTGAGATTATGGTTCAGATTCTCCGCCAGCCACCTCTTGCCGCCTATCGTTACCGTCTTGTAAATCTTCCCGTCTCTCGTGTCGGTGAACGTTCCCGCCCCTCCAGCCCCCTGCGCGGCGGATAACGACAGCCACCCCGCCGCAAGGCACAGCGCCGCCGCGAGGAACAGAGCGCGGAGGTTACGGTTAGTGATTGTCATGGCAATGCTCTTTTGTGGGAATGTTATTCTCTTATCAAATATAATTAATGGGCGGCGGCAAAGCGAGGTCATTTGCGGTCCTCGACGCAACGAACGGGGACGCCGTTGTTCTTGCTGACTTTGTACTCGCCTATTCTGTCATCATTATAGTAGTTCACGGTTCGGACGAAAGCGCTGTCTTTGCCGGATACTGCGGTTGTCCACCATTCGCCCCAGCCGTCGCCGTAGACAGGGTTGTATTCGCCTCTGGAATTGCGGAGGCGGCCGGTGGGCAGAGCGGAAAATTCGTATTCATCCTTCCAGGTAACCGAGAAACGTGTGTCCCAACCGCTTTCCGATTTCAAGTTTTCACCTCCTCCCGCCACGCGCGCCAAGGTATCCCACTCATCGTAGGACGGCAGATGCCACCCGGGGGGGCACGCGCCGTTTGCCGTGTTCCAGTCATACAAACGGCCATAAATGTCGCAGTAGCAAGGGTTCCCCATGTAACACCAACTGCTATCGGTTTTGTAATTCAGATTCTCCGCCATCCACGTTTGATTGCCGATAGTTGTTTTCAGGTATGTTTTATCGTCTCTCGTATCGCGGAACGCGCTTGAACCCGTCATAACGCAGCGTACCGATAGCCCCGCGCTTTCTTCGTTGACGGCATTTTTCGCGTTGTTGAAACCGGCATCCATGTATCGGCCATAAGCGGAGTTGTAGCCGCTGTCGCATTCGCATTTGGTATTCGCCCAGTAGGTAGCGTCCGTGCCGAGGCTTTTGAAACTGCCGTCGATATCCCTGACGCCGCCCGGCAGGGCTGAAAAACCGTAAAAATCGATTCCGTTGCCGGTTATATCTTCCTTTTCATTCCAATCCCAACCGCTCCTTGCTTTCAGAATATTTCCCGCCGACTTCGTCCCGTGCGCCGTTGTTACTAATTTATCCCACTCCTGTCGGACAGGCAGATGCCACCCGGAGGGGCACGCGTCCCTTGCCGTCTTCCAATCGTATAGCCTGCCATATTTGCCGCAGTTGGAAGTATCATTGCCGTAGCACCAAGAATTGCCCGTTTTATAATTCAAATTCTCCGCCATCCACGTCCGGCCGCCGATTCTCACCGTCTTGTAAATCTTCCCGTCTCTCGTGTCGGTGAACGTCCTCACCTCTCCAGCCCCCTGCGCGGCGGATAACGACAGCCACGCCGCCGCAAAACACTGCGCCGCCATCAACAAAATCGTCCGTCCATACAGATTAAACAATCCCATGCAACAGCCCCCTTTGGCGAAAATCAAATGAATTATCAATCCCCGACACAACGAACCGAAAGCCCGGAATCCTTGTCGCCCCA
>JAITCM010000007.1 GCA_031283085.1 Chitinispirillales bacterium
AGCATGAGAAACAAAAGCGACATGACAAAAACCCGCAGCCCGTTAAAGTAAAAGGGAATGGGTTTATTCAGCACAAGATTCGCGACGTCAAACGACGTAGTGATATTCGCGTCGGGCGCGAATATAATCGAGAACTCCGATATTTTCCCGCGTGTACGGAGCGCCGCGTAATTTTCGCGAGGCATATATTTGTAAATTCGTTTTTCACACTGCCGCGTACCTTTTTCGTCGGTCCACCTGACCAGCATCCTCAGCGTCTCCAACTCTTTAAACTCTATCCCCGCAAATACGGAAGCAACCGCCCCGTTAAGGCCGGCGAAGCGCCTTCCGCCCTCAATCGATCCCGCTTTTACGCTACTGTCGGTGGTAAGTATGACGTTCGAGTCGGTTTCGGATACCCCGGTGATGCCGATTTGCGGACCGGCAAAGTACCTCATAGTAGAGTAGAACGGAAAGTTGAACGCCGTGACCTCCAAAACGAACGCGGCGGCCACGGCGACGCAAGACCACGCCGCCAATACGTTCCCGCGCAGCTTCTTGCCGAAAACTAAAACGACGCCGCCGACGGCCAAAATGATTCCTAACGCGGCGCTAAACCATTCAACTGACTTTACTATCGTGGAATTTTCCATTTCACGCCCCCTTGTTAAAAAACGCGCGTTTTGATGAAATCGAAGCGATGTAATTCATGGCTATTTGTCTCCCGGAAGAAATAAGCAATACGAGATACAACGATAACAATGCTACATTCCCTATTAAATAATTTACGGTACCGACGGTGCCGCGTGACCATTGAATTGTCGCAATCTGTAATGGATTAAGAAAAACAATAAAAATAATAAAAACAAAAATATTAAAAGGCCTTGCACGTTCACGCATTGTGGAAAAAAACAAAATTATCATCGGAAACATATAAAGACCGCAATAGTAGTTACTATTTGTAGGCAGAAAAAGAAGCGCCATGGTCAATAGGGATATTTTTAGCCATTTGTTCTTTTCCAAGCAAGAAAACCCTATTGATACGACACACATTATCATATTAATAATTTTAGCGGCAGAAGATAATAAGAGGATGTTTTTTTCGGGACATTTTAATAATACGCAACAAAAATACGTCAAATGGCCAAAACTAAGCCTCGGACAAAATCTACGAATTGAATAAGCTTCCGTATACTGATGTAAATTGCCGATATGTTGTGGAATATTGGCAAATCCGCCTTTGAAGAAAAGATAAGGCACAAAGGTCAGTAACAGAGTAATCACAGCGCAAAACAACAGTTCCCGGTACTGTTTTTTTTCCAAATACAGAATACCGAATAAAACAGGATAACTTTTTAGAACAACTGCCAATGCCAAGACCATTGCGGCCCATATTCTCTTACGCTTATTTTCGGAATCATAATTGCAAATAAAAAAGCCTACACACGCGGCGGAAAGTATTACCAGATTACCGCGTTCAAGGGTATGAATGACAATGTAACTTAGAACAAGGCTTATCAATATATATGGAGAAACATAATACTTTTTTACTATTTGATATAGCGCCGCGAATAACAGGAACACGAAGAAACCGGTAAGTAAAAAACATGAAAAAAGTCCTATTCTTGAACCCCACGCCTCATAAAGCGACATCATTGAAAAATTATCTAATTGCGAAAACGGGTAGTAAATCATGTATGCCAAAGGAAAATACGCATGTTCGCAGTAGCCGTTAACTGTGTTAAAATACGGGTCACGCTCCGCTATATAATGCAGCACATTGAGAAAATCAGCAAAAAAATCTTTCATACCGTTGAAAAACATATACCGCTGTGTGCCTAAAGGATTCATCATCAACCCCACGGCAAACGCGACGAATAACCCACAAATTACAAAAACGAATATATTTAAGGCGCCTTTGGAAAATCCGTCGTCAAGGGCGCGCCGTTCAAGCTCAACACCGCCGTTCTCATGAGACGCCGAGACCGGTCCGGCGTGACGAGGCCCGTCTTTACGGTTTTCGTTTTTCGCGGTTAATTTAACTTTTTTCATTTTTCATCGGTCTCCTCCGCCGCTTTTTATTAATAACGTCCGTTTTTTATTCTCATTAATCGCATTATGGTCGTCACGTATGAAAACATGAACTTTACAAGGTTTCGTTTTGATTCGCCGTATTTTCTCTTATCAAAGAAAACCGGCACTTCCAATAACTTAAAAGATGAGACGTTTTTTGATAATTTTATTATTATTTCCTCGACAATATCAAAATTGTCGCAATCAAGAGACAGCTGCTTCAACTGTTCGGTTTTATACATTCTGAAACTATTTGAGATGTCCTTTGCCTTTATTCCGAAAAAAATACGATAGGTTATGTTCAGAATATAACTCATCATTTTCAAGACGATTCCATTGTGGCTGTTTCCTCCGTTAATATACCGCGAACCTATAATCATATCGTAACCGTTTTTCATTTCGGCGTAAAATCCGGCTATATCGTCGGGGTTATGAGAACCGTCGGCATCCATAACTACCGTATATTTGTTGACGACACTGTCGATTCCCGTTCTTATGGCGTCACCGTAGTTATTTCCGTTTTTTCGTTTTATATAAATACAGCCGTTTATCCGGCATACCTCATCCGTATTATCCGTTTTTGTCACGGTATCGACAACCAATATCTCATACGGCTGTCCGATGCCGGAAAGCGCGTTCTTTATCCTCGGCAATAACTCGGCCAAGCTCTCCCCCTCACGATACGCCGGCAAAATAACACTCACGCTCATAGCAGCCCCTTTTTAACCCAATCCAACATCTTCACGATTCCGTCACGAGCGCGCACACGAGGCGTCCAGCCGGTCATCGAAGATATCTTTGAGATGTCGGCCACAAATATTTTTTGGTCGCTGGCGCGAACCGGCAACCGCGTGTACCTGATATCGACGTTAAGGATATCATTGAGGTAATGAAACAATTCAAGCAGGGAAAGAGATTGTTTCATCGAGCCTCCGATGTTAAACGCGTTACCGTAAGTTTTTTCCGTTGATACCGCCCGATAATACACATCAACCATATCGTCGGCATGAAGAATATCTCGAACTTGTTTTCCATTCCCCGATATTGTAAAAGGTTCCGCCTTATGATTATCGGAAAGTTCGACCGCCTTTTTACAAAACCAGCCTATCCATCCCTGGTCGAATGTGGCGAATTGCCTTCCGCCGTACATTGAGGAATGTCTGAAAACAACGGTCTTCAACCCGAAAATTCGATGGTAATCAAGCATATACTGGTCGGCGCAGCCCTTTGAGCAGCCGTACGGGGAATGAAATTCCAACGGAACTGATTCGTCAAATCCTTGAGGGTACTCGGGACATACATAGCGAGTATCCGTTTCAACATACTCATACCGCTCAAGCTCGCCGTATACTTTGTTTGTCGAAGAATATACCACCACCGCGTTTTTACAGTATTTAAGAACCGAATCAAGAACATTAAAAGTACCTAACGCGTTAATTTCAAAGTCTTTACGCGGATTTTCCATAGACGTAGTCATAGCTACCTGTCCCGCAAGATGAAATACCGCGTCAAACCCCTCGCGAATCAGGGATTCCACGTCATTTCGATTCCGAATATCACCGTGAACGAAAGTAAATTCGCCGCGGGATTTCAACCACGCAAGATTCTCGGAAGAACCGAAGCGGCTTAGATTGTCAAAAACGGTAAGACAAAAATTTTGACTTATCGCGTAATCAGCGAGATTACTCCCAAGAAACCCGCAGCCTCCGGTAATCAGTAATTTCATACGACACTCCCAATTACTTTTCTCATGCCGTCCCGCCAATGCATGAACGGTTTTGAATAGCCGAGTTTTCTCAAGACAGAAATATCCGCGCATGTGCTCGGCTCGTTTTCGCGCATTTTGACGTGCCCGAATCTCAAACTTGAGCCGGAGCGCAGTTCTTCATGTAAAAACAAAATAATCTCCTTTATAGACGGGGCCACGCCGGTTCCGACAGGGATGTGGCCCATGTTCACGCTCATTGTGTCGCTCTCAACAAAAAACAATAAAACGTCAATAACGTCATCTATGTAAATAAAGTCTCTTTTTTGCGTTCCTTCCGTTAAAAGCAATTCTTGGTTCGCCTTTAATCGCGTAATAGATTTTGTTATAAATCTGTTGTTCGGCTCATTTACACCATAAAAAGATTCGAGCGCCAAATTAATAAATTCTACTTTTCCTATCTCCCTGAAAAAATTACCCAACTCGGCAAAGTGTCTTTTGGTTAACGAATACAAATTTAACGACGACGGTAAACCGGTCCCCAAAGAAATGAATCTGACATTTTTCTTTTTTGCCATCGCGGCGATTTCAAGGAGCTTGGCCGGAAAAACATAATTAGCGTCCACTGTTCTGTATAAATACTCGGTATCCAACTCATAACAGCAAGTAGTACTCAATATTACATCCGCGTCAAATTTTATCATCTGATTTTGTAATGAATCGGCGTTGATATTACAAATAGAGATATTTTTTGTACTCTTAAATATTTCCGGCAAACGACTTTCATCTCTTACCGTCAAAAGAATTTTATACGTATGGTTTTGACACAAGCGTTCGGCAAACCTGACGCCCAAATACCCGGTTGCCCCGGTAATAACGATGTTCATCTTTACGCAGTCTCCATTGCTCCATTGTCTAATTTATTCGGTCGTTTAAAATCAACACTTTTTAGGTATTGTTTTATCAATTCGACATATCGTCGTTCCCATCGACAATAAACGCCTCGCCGCCCCCGGTTTTGACGTCGTAATTAATTCAAATGTCCCACTCATTAAGTAGTGTTCCACAGCCTTAACCTTTTGTTTTATCGCCTGACAGAATCACCTGCCTTAACCTGTTTTTAAGCCGCAAAACATACTGTTTTCATTCCTTCGCGAAAAAAACGTTTATCCCCCGCTGTTACCCCGTTGTTCGGCGTTTTTCACGCGGTAGCCGCTGTCTAAATTAAACGACCGTATTATCGCATCGTTCAATATGACGCATCGTAGGGGCGACCGTCCTCGGTCGCACTGCCGTTCGCCTGTCCAACAAAGGGCGACCGGGACGGTCGCCCCTACAACGTCAACATCATTGCCAATATTAAAGAACGTTTTGTCGCATCAACCGCCAAACCGTCGTTTCCGTAGGGGCGGCGTCGGGCCGCCCCGCCGCTGGCCGCAAAACCGTAAAAACGGGCGGGCGAACCCCGCCCCTACGAAACGTTGTTCCATTGCCAAATATTAAAGAACGTTTTGTCGCATCAACCGCCAAACCGTCGTTTCCGCAGGGGCGGCGTATGGCTGCCCCTTCCGTCACGCCTATCCAATAAACGGGGCGGGTTGACCCCGCTCCTACGATGCGTTGTTACAGTGCCAATATTAACCAACGTATAATATAATATAATGTATATCAAACAAGTCAATTTTTTTATAAAATAAAAAAGGCGCTTCCGACATTGCGGAAGAGCTACAGCCGCCGGAGGGCGGCGCGGCGGCGTTCACGGCGGCTTTACCGCCACCGCTCTCCCTGACCGGGGATTTTGCCGCACGTGTTCCTGTGCGGCTTGTTTTTTTCGATATTGGGGTATGTGGGGCAACTCCGTCCATATTCAAAAAAAGGCTTGCTTTGGCCGGGAAAATGTAGTATTTTCTATAAAAGAAGTCAAAGAGATTTTGGGCTTGTGAAGTCTACGCTTCCGTAAATAATCCGCAGGCAACGTTAAAATTTGCAATTTGAGCGGGCGGCGATTATTTATATTTATTTTATGGGAACCTCTAAAAATCTGGATTGCTTCGGCGCTTTGCGCCTCGCAATGACGGTCATTGCGAGCGAAGCGAAGCAATCCAGAACGATGTACCTTTTTTAGAGATGCCCTTATATTATTGCGCCGTATCATTTGTTGTTCGGGCTTGAATTGTAACTGCCGGTACGGAGTTCGTTTTAATATCCAAAGCGAAAGGAGTTGGGCATGGGGGACGTTACCGAAAAAAAGGGGGCCGACCTGGCCGGTAAATATCTCACGTTCAAGTTGGTGGACGAGGAGTACGGGCTTGAAATACTCAAGGTGCGTGAGATAATCGGGATGATGGCCATTACGAGCCTGCCGCGCACACCGCCGTTTGTGCGCGGGGTGATAAACCTGCGCGGCAAGGTAATCCCGGTAATTGACCTGCGCACGAAGTTCGGGCTGACGGCGGCGGCCGACACCGCCGAGACCTGCATAATCGTCGTGGACGTCACGGCGGTGGTCGGAGTCGTCCAAATCGGGATACTGGTAGATGCCGTCTCCGAGGTTCTCGACATCGCGGGAGGGGACATCGAGGAAGCTCCGACATTCGGGACCAACGTCGGCACGGCGTTTATCCTCGGCATGGCGAAGGCGAAGGGGGGCGTAAAGATTTTGCTCAACATAGAAAAGGTACTGTCGTCCGCCGAACTGGAGAGCGTAGCGGCTGTGGCATAGTATGGGGATAACGGCATTAAACGTTCATATAAACATCTTAAATACATAAGTTTCAGCACAGAAAGGGTTAACAAGTGAGTATCCGTCTAAAAATTCTGTTGTCTATCGCGGTAACAACGCTGCTTACCGCGGCGGTTATCGGGATAGTTAGCATAAACAGCGCGAAGTCCCTTACCACCACCGCCGAACAGCGGTTTATCACCGAGGCCAACTCTACGCTCAACGGCTTTTTGGATGACATGAAAAGCAACATTGAGCGCGCCACGCTTATGGCCGCCGAAGACCACGACCTTGTAGCGGGGCTTGCCGAGTTCGTAAAGGGGGGAAGCCGCCAAAAACTCAGCGACGCGACGCTCAACGTGGCCAAGTACAGCAACGCCGACTTTTTCACGATAACCGACGCGAAAGGGACGGTGGCGATGCGGACGCACCAGCCCGCCAAATTCGGCGACACCAACGCCGACCTCGAACACATTAAGGCCGCGCTGGGCGGCAAAAAGACGGTGGCTTTTGAAAGCAGCCGGACCAACCCGCTGGCGCTGCGCTGCGGGGTGCCCATTATGTTCAACAACGAGCTTATAGGCGTGGCCAGCGGCGGGTACAACCTGAGCGTCGAGGCTTTTGTGGATAAGATGAAGTCCTTTACCGGGGCCGAAATCACCATGTTTCTGGGCGACACGCGCGTCATGACGACCGTCTTCAACGCCCAGGGCAACCGCAACATCGGCACAAAGGCGGTGGAAAACGTCTCCAAGCGGGTTTTGGCCGGGCAAGACTATATGGGCGAGGCGATAGTGGCGGGCAAGAATATGTACACGTACTACTCCCCCATCCGCAACGCCGCCGGCAGCGTTTTGGGGATGACGTTTGCCGGGATGGACATATCCGACGCGGAACACCAGTTAAATTCCACAATCGCCATCGTCTTAATAATAATGGCGGCGTCCTGCGCGCTGGCCGTTCTCATAGGCCTTTACATAGCGGGCGGCATAGCGCGGCCGCTAAACGCCACGGTAAAGATGCTGCGCGAGATGAGCTATGGACATTTGGACACGAGGCTTCGGCTAAACCGCAACGATGAAATCGGCGTGATGGCCAAGGCCATGGACGTATTCGCCGACGACCTGCAGAACGTCGTTATCGGCACCATGAAGAAGATTGCCGACGGCAACCTCAGCGCGAAGATTGAATTGAAGGACAGCCGGGATGAAATATCCGACGCCCTCCAAAAGACGGTGAAAGCGCTGCACGAATTGATTATCGACGACGGCGGCAAAGTTCTTATGGCGGCGGCCAAAAAAGATTTATCGCGCAGGCTTACATACGAGTATAAGGGCGCGTTTTCCGCTATGAAGAATAATATAAACACCCTCGTGCAAAATCTTGACGAGGCTATGGGCCAGGTGTCGGACGTTGTGGCGCAGGTGTCGAGCGCGAGCGGCCAGATTTCAAGCGGCGCCCAGAGTTTGGCGCAGGGTTCAAACGAGCAGGCGAGTTCCTTAGAGGAGGTATCGTCGAGCCTTGAGGAGATGTCCTCGATGACGAAGCAGAACGCGGACAACACCAATCAGGCCAAGCTCCTGGCGTCTGAGGCGCACGCCGCCGCCGGCGAGGGGGACGCCGCCATGAAGCGTATGGCGGAGGCAATCAACCAGATAAAGCAGTCGGCGGACAATACCGCGAAGATTGTTAAATCGATAGACGACATAGCGTTTCAGACCAACCTGCTCGCACTCAACGCGGCGGTGGAGGCGGCGCGGGCGGGGGAGGCGGGCAAGGGCTTCGCGGTCGTGGCCGAGGAGGTTCGCAATTTGGCGATGCGCAGCGCCGAGGCGGCGAAGAACACCGCAAACATGATTGAGGAGTCCGTTAAAAACGCGGAGGGCGGCGTCAAGATAACGGAGGAGGTGATGAAGTCCCTTGTCCGGATAGTTGACCGCACGGGCAAGGTTGGCGGCCTCATCGCGGATATCGCGTCCGCTTCCGGCGAGCAGGCGCAGGGCATAGAGCAGGTGAACACCGCGGTAGCGCAGATGAACCAGGTCACCCAGCAGAACGCGGCGAACTCCGAGGAGTCGGCGAGTTCCGCCGCGGAATTGAACAATCAGGCTACGGAATTAGCCGACATGGTTGGCGCGTTCACGCTTAGCGCGGGGGGCGCGCCGAAGCAGCGGTCCATCGCGGTGGCAGTGGCCAGGGGGGCCAGGCACGCTAAATCCGTAAAGGCCGAGGAGGTTATCCCGTTGGACGACGGGGAGTTAAACGACCGTGGTATTAACACCGTTGGTTAATACCAGCGGTGTAACAACATACCGTAGGGGCGGCGTTAGGCCGCCCCGTTTATTTGGACAGGCGAACGGCAGGCGACCGAGGACGGTCGCCCCTGCGATGCGCCATATTGAACGATGCGATAAATCGTTCTTTAATATTGGCAATGGAACAACGTTTCGTAGGGGCGGGGTCAACCCGCCCCGTTTATTGGATAGGCGTGACGGAAGGGGCGGCCATACGCCGCCCCTACGGAAACGACGGTTTGGCGGTTGATGCGATAATACGTTTGGATTAATATTTGGTAATGTATCAACGTATTGTAGTAGGGGTGACCGTCCCGGTCGCCCTTTGGCGGTTGATACGATAATACATTGGAATCAATAACGGCCAGAATGGGCTTACGACAAAATATCATAATTATTTATTAGAAATACTTGATTTTTTACTTTGCCTTAACCTATACTATACAATAGGGGGCTTGTCCTTTCTGACAGCCAAAACAAAGGAAACCGGCTCCCTTAACCACTATTCGAAGGAGGAACGGTTATGTTTGACAATGTTAAGGTGGGGACGAAACTCCTCGCGGGTTTCCTCATAGTCGCCGCGATAGCGGCGTTCATCGGGATTATGGGGATAAACAGCGCCAGCTCGTTGGATAAGCTCAACGACGAGATGTACTCGGTGCGCGTTACCACCATCAAGGCCGTTGACCAGGTCAACCTCGAACTGGCGAAGATGCGCATCGCCCTCCGGGCGCTGACGATGGCCGCCAGCGACGAGGCGTGGAAGGGTGAGGCCGCCTCGCTCGATGCATCCGAAAAGGCGGTTAACGAAGGCATCGGGACACTGGAGAGCCTTCTGCGGACAGAGAAAGGGAAAGAACTGCTGAAAGAGATAAAGGAATATTACAAGGATTTTATCGCGGCGTCCGTCACGGTTAAGAACGTAAGCGAGAAAAAAAGGGCGGTTGCGGATTCGTCAATATCCGCCGCTTTGGCTGAAGCGAGGGCGCCCAGTTTGGAAGTTGCCGCCCACGCGACCGAATTGCAAGAACTTATAAACGACTTTGCGAAAGCGGGCTGGGAGAACAGCACAAAAACGTTCCATAGCGTCTCCGTTTTGCTCATTACAATGCTTTTAATCGGCGTCGCGATTAGCGTGTTCTTAGGGGTTTTTCTTTCGCGCAGCATAAGCAAGCCGCTTCTCAAGACCGTCTATATGCTAAGCGAACTGAAAAACGGGCATCTCGGCACGCGGCTCAATATGGACCGCGGGGACGAGATAGGGGAGATGGCCAAGTCGATGGACGCGTTTGCCGAAGACCTGCAGAACATCGTCATTGGGACGATGAAGCAGATAGCGGACGGCGACCTGAGCGCGAAGATATCCCCCAAAGATTCGCGGGACGAGATAAGCCCGGCCCTAAGGGGGACAATAGAGGCTCTGCGCGGCCTTATTATAGAAGACGGCGGCAAGGTGTTGCACGCCGCCGCCGGCAAGGATATGTCGCAGCGCCTCGCAAGGGCGTACAAAGGTGAATTCGCGACGATGAAAGATAGCATAAACACCGTTGTGCAAACTTTAGACAACGCGCTAAGCCAGGTCTCCGAAGCCGTCGGGCAGGTTTCGGGCGCGAGCGGCCAAATCTCGGAGGGCTCGCAGTCGCTGGCCCAGGGCGCCAACGAGCAGGCGAGTTCCCTTGAAGAGGTATCGTCGAGCCTTGAGGAGATGTCCTCGATGACGAAGCAGAACGCCGACAACTCCAATCAGGCGAAGCTCTTAGCCTCCGAGGCGCGCACGGCCGCCAACGAGGGGGACGCCTCCATGAAGCGCATGGCCGAGGCGATTCACCAGATTAAGGCCTCATCCGACAACACCGCCAAGATTGTCAAATCGATTGACGACATAGCGTTCCAGACCAACCTTTTGGCGCTCAACGCGGCGGTGGAGGCGGCGCGCGCGGGGGAAGCCGGCAAGGGGTTTGCGGTTGTGGCCGAAGAGGTTCGCAATCTCGCGATGCGCAGCGCGGAAGCGGCGAAGAACACCGCGAACATGATTGAGGAATCGGTCAAAAACGCCGAGGGCGGCGTCAAAATCACCGAGGAGGTCGCCAAATCCCTCGGTCAGATTGTTGACCGCATATCCAAAGTGGGCGACCTGATAGCCGAGATAGCGGCCGCTTCAAGCGAGCAGTCTTTGGGGATAGAGCAGGTGAACACGGCCGTGGCGCAGATGAATCAGGTAACGCAGAGCAACGCGGCCAACTCGGAGGAGTCGGCGAGCGCCGCCGAGGAGCTGTCGAGCCAGGCGGCGGAGCTTGCGAACATGGTGGGCGAGTTCACCCTGAGCGTCGGCGGCGCGGGCCGCGGGGCTAAGCGCGCATTGCCGCCGCCCCCCGCGGCGCGGCGGCCGGCGGTCGCGGCGCTTCCCGGCCCCGTCGGCAAAACCAGGGCCAAACCGCAGTCCCCGGCGGCAAAGTCCACAAAGGCGGTAACGGCCGAAGAACTAATCCCGTTAGACGACGATGAGTTGAACACGTTTTAACTCTGGAAATTCGCAGGGGCGGGCGGAACATATCAGGGCAAACAGCGCCCCACTGGGGCGCGCCTCCCCTACGAAACATATTCCACTGCCCATATTATAAGGCACGGATCTAGGGCGGCTCGGCGGTAAAACCGCCGGTGTGGTCGCCCGTGCCGTTCGTCATTAACCAACGTATTATCGCATCGTTCAATATAACGCATCGTAGGGGCGACCGTCCTCGGTCGCCCTGCCGTTCGCCTATCCAAATAAACGGGGCGGCCTAACGCCGCCCCTACGGCACATTGTTACATTATTGGTATTAACCAACGTTAAAAACAACCGCCCTCCCCCGCACGCTACCCCAAAATCCTATCCCACAAAAAAAATATTTGATTTTCATCATTCCCATAATACATATTATATTTCTGAGCCGTGATTGGCGTTTTTGGAATTATAGCGGAATAATGGGGCATCAACACTGAAAATTAACACTTTAACACATAATTAAACACTTATTTGGGAGGGGTTATGGCTGAAACGGCTGAAAAAGCGGTTACCGACCTGGCGGGGAAGTACCTTACGTTCAAACTCGCCGACGAGGAGTACGGGCTTGAAATCCTCAAGGTGCGGGAGATTATCGGGATGATGGCGATTACGAGCCTTCCGCGCACCCCGTCTTTCGTACGGGGGGTGATAAATCTGCGCGGCAAGGTGATTCCGGTTATCGACCTGCGCAAGAAGTTTGAGTTGGAGGCGACCGGCGACACCGACTTGACGTGTATCATCGTCGTGGACGTAACGGCGCGGGACGGGCGCATCCAGATAGGCATTCTTGTCGATTCCGTTTCCGAGGTGCTCGACATTCGCGGGGAGGATATCGAGGGGGCGCCGTCTTTCGGGACCAACATAGACACCGCGTTTATCCTCGGCATGGCGAAGGCTAAGGGGAGCGTGAAGATTCTGCTCAACATCGAAAAAGTCCTGTCGTCCGCCGAGTTGGAGAGCGTGGCGGCGGTGGCGTAGGGGCGGTTACAAGGTACAAGGTACAAGGTACAAGAAAAACCGGAGATTTCATCATTAATACCGGCAATGGTGTTGACGTTGTAGGGGCGGGGTCAGCCCGCCCCGTTTATTGGATAGGCGGAACGGAAGGGGCGGCCATAGGCCGCCCCTACAATAACGATGTGATTAAACGTTGGATTATTAATAACGTTCCGGATTGGCTTCGCCGAGATAAACAAGTTGCTTCGCTTCGCTCGCAATGACGGTCATTGCGAGGCGCGAAGCGCCGCGGCAATCCAGGGTGTTGCGTTAAAACGTTGGACTATTAACAATAGATGTATCACTAAACTAACACATTAAAAGGGGTTTACGGTTATGAAGAACCTTAAAGTGTCAACGAAGCTGTTTGTGGGTTTTGGCATCGCCATCATGTTCATACTTGCCGTCGGCATAGTGAGCATCGTGCGCGTGAACGACCTGAACGACGATTATTCCCACTCTATAGATACGCACGGCCAGCCGCTGGGCGATGCCGCGCATATCCTGGAATCCATCCAGTCCCTGCGCGCCGAATTGCGGCTCTCCATACTCTATACCGGCCAGGAAGAGAAGGTGCGCGCCACGGAGGCTTTAATCAACGGATGGTGCGCGAAGTTTGAGGAGGGTTCAAAGGCTTTCGGGAACCATCTCGTCCTTCCCGCAACCCGGGAGAATTACGCCAAAGCCAT
>JAITCM010000020.1 GCA_031283085.1 Chitinispirillales bacterium
GCGGCGATGACGGCTTGTCCGTCGGGATGGCATTTGCCGACTCGAGATGAGTGGGGAGCGTTGGCTATAGCGGCTGGTGGAACCGGTACTTATGGTACGGGTGGTACTGCCGGCAGGAAATTGAAATCAACAACAGGCTGGAATTATTACAGCGATAGTTATTATGGGACGGACGAGTACGGCTTTACGGCTCTGCCGGGCGGCGGCCGCTACTCCGATGGCAGTTTCCACGATGCCGGCGACTACGGCAACTGGTGGACGGCTACGGAGAGCGGGGGCGGCTACGCGTACCGCCGGCTCATGAACTACGACGTCGACTACGTGGACGAGAACTACGGCGGCGTGAGCGACGGTTTTTCTGTTCGTTGTGTTGGGGACTGAAGCGCGGTGCGGTTCGCGTAGCGAACCGTATCGTGCCGTTGTTAGCCCCGCAGGGGCAAACAACGTGTATGATGGTGAAGAAGAAGCGTGGGCGGGATGATTGTTTTGACGTAATGTTTACCCCTTGTTTTGACGTTGCCCGCCGCAAGGCGGGCCGAAATTTTTTTGGATTTTTGTGTTTTTTCTAGTATATTATAGCCATAACCGAGAGGGGGGCAATATGTCCACGTTAGTGATTGACCGTCAAACGTTGCCGGAGCCGCTTTTGTCTTTTATCGGCGCGGAGCGTATAAGGGTGGATGGCGAGGCCGGTAAGATAATATTGACGCCGGCGGCGGACGATGAGGCAGATGCCGGGTGTGCCGAAAGGCGCGCCCGGAGGCGTGCCGCGTTTGACAGGTGCCGGCTTGATTTGACGGGGTTTAGGTTTAACCGGGACGAAGCAAACGATTATTAAATAAATAAAGCGCATACAGGAGGCAGTTGTGGCAGACCGCCCGTTAATATCATTCGACTATGCGGTGAAGTACTTTCTCCGCGATAAGGCCGACTATGTGATTTTGAGCGGCTTCCTAAGCGAACTGATGTGCCGCCGCGTGGAGGTCATTGACATCCTCGAAAGCGAAAGCAACACGTCCGCCCCCGACGAAAAGCTCAACCGCGTCGACCTGAAAGCCGAACTCGATAACGGCGAACTTGCCGTGTTCGAAATCCAGTTCCGCCGGGAATACGACCTGCTCGGCAGGGTACTCTTCGGCGTGAGCAAGGCCATAACCGAACAGGTTAAATCGGGAAAACGGTACGACATAAAGAAAGTCTATTCGGTAAACATCGCCTACTCTAACCTTACCGCGAAACGCGAATACCTGTTTTACGGTAAGTTCGGCGGGTTCCACGGCGTCCACTTCGGGGACGAAACCATCCCCTTTGCCCAAGCCGCCGGCAAAAAGTCTAAAAAGACGGTCGAAATCCACCCTGAATACTACCTTATCCTGCCGGAGATGTTTGACGATGAATTGCGCGGGAAGTTCGACGAATGGGTGTATATCCTGAAACACACCGCCGCCCGCGACGACTTCACGGCCGCCGGGATAGAGGAAGCCAAGGCCAAATTAGACTATCTGAAAATGACCCCCGCCGAGAAAAAAGCCTACGATAGATACTTAGACAACCGCGGCAGCCTCGACTGCGCGTTTGAGACGGCAAAGGCCGACGGCTGGAAGGAAGGCATGGCGAAAGGCCGAGCCGAAGAACGGACACGATTAGCCGTCGCCCTGCACAAAAAAGGCGTTGCCATTGACATAATAGCCGAAACTGCCGAACTCTCGGCAGACGAAATTAACGAAATTATCAGCGGAAAGCCTTAAGGCTCATGGGGACGGCCGATACCCGTCGCCGTAAGGCGGCCGTAAAAAGTTAGCGTTTTTAAAGGAGGCAGTACCGGGCAGAGTTCCGTAATATCAACACCAGGTTTACGGGAGAGGCCCATTATCAGTCCGGCGCGGCGCTCCCACCCGCCTGTTTGCGGGGGCGAACTTTGTTCGCCCGTGTTTGACGGCGGGAGAGCATGAGTAAAAGCCACGGTAATTTTTCCGCGAAGTTCGGCGCCCGTTCATTGAGCGTAGTCGAAAATGAGCAATGGGAACCTTTCCATGGCTAACGTAAGTTCGCGCCATGTTACGGCTCTGCCGGGCGGCAACCGCAACTCCGATGGCAATTTCAACAATGCCGGCAACAACGGCAACTGGTGGACGGCTACGGAGAACGGGGGCGGCAACGCGTACAACCGGAACATGAACTACAACAACGACAACGTGAACGAGAACTACAACGACGTGAGCAACGGTTTTTCTGTTCGTTGTGTTGGGGACTGTGCGGGGTGAGGCCGGCAGTCGGCCTCCCCCTTATTTTCACAGTTGGAGTATTTGGCTCCCAGCGCTTTCCGGCGGCGTGGGGGCGTGGGTTAATATAGAAGCATCCGGCGACCCGCGGAAAGCCCTAAGGCTCATGCTCGCCGATACCCGTCGCCAACCCCCAAACCTCATAATTTCGGGAGGATGCCGCGTCAAAGGCGGCACAATCAAACTTCTTTGTCTTTCGTCCGGTTTTTTATGATGTGACGCGCCGCCGTCTCTGTAAATGATTTTGACTTTTACCACCCGGCTATATTATATTGTATATATTATGGCCACAAAACTAAGCAAAGAATCGCTGCGCACCATTACCCCCCTGAAGCCGCCCGACCGTCTGTTCGACAAGGACGCCGCGTTGTTGGATAATTACTGCGTCGTGCTTTTCGACTTTGTGGAGGACTTTCCGGAGTTTGAGGCCGCCATCAAAAAGGCGGTCGTCATCGGCGACAACGCCGCGCTCGGGCGTAACCTCTCGCTTTTCGCCGAAACGCTTGCCAACATACACGCCGACGGGCTGCAGCAGGAGTGCGAGAGGCTTCGGGACGGCATGGGCGCCGCGAGCCACGACAAGCTCGAGGCGAATATAACGGATTTTCTGGCCTCGGTCGCCACGCTCTCCGTCGATATACAGATGGCGCAGCACAGGGCCGAGGAGGCCTCCAAGCCTAAGACGCGCAAGTACCAGGTCATATACGCCAATGATACCAACAGCATCCTGGCGGTAGACGATATCCCGGTTACGCTCAACCTGTTGAGCGCGGCGCTCACTAAGGCGGGGTACAGGGTGACGGGTGTGACTTCGGGGGCGGCGGCGCTCGACTACGTCGAAAAATTTGTCCCCAACCTCTTCATACTCGACATAGAGATGCCCAAGATGAACGGTTTCGAGCTTGCGGTGAAGCTGCGCGAGGCGGGGCAGACCGCGCCTATGGTCTTTCTGACGGGCAACACCACAAGGGAGTACCTGCTTAGGGCGGTCAAGCTCGGCGCCGTCGATTTTATCGTGAAGCCGTTCAACGCCGACGGCGTGACTGAAAAAATCAACAGAATATTCAAGGGGGCGACTTGAGCGCGTCATTCTACATCGGCCTCGCGGTGTTCTTCGCCTGCGCCGCGCTTGCCCTCGGAGTTATGCTTTGGCTTAGCGTCAGGCTCAGAAAAAAGCTCCTTGAGGATTCGTCCAAGCTCTCCACTGTCTTCTCCGCCATCCCCGACCTCGTCTACTGCATGGACAAAGATATGCGCTACACGAGCGCGAACAAAGCGTTTGTGAGCTTTGTCGGAAAAAACGAGGCGGATATTGTCGGAAAGACTAACGATTATGTATTCGCCGATAAGAAGGGAATGGCCGCTTATTTCACCGAGATGAACGCCAGGGTGCTCAAAGAGCGGAAAATCTTGACTGTGCAGGAGTGGGCGACTTCGTGCGACGGCGTGAAGCTGTTCCTTGACGTCATAAAGATGCCCCTCTACCAAAACGGGGCGCTCGCGGGGTTGGTGGGCATAGCCCGGGACATCACGGCGCACAAGGCCGCGGAGGCGCGGACGCTGGAGGCTTCCAAGGTAAAGAGCCAGTTCATAGCGAACGTGTCGCACGAAATACGCACGCCGCTAAACGCCATTATCGGTATGTCGGAGCTATTGTCTATGGAGTCGCTCCTTAGCCGCCAGCGCAACTATGTAAAGGATATAAGCATCGCTTCCCATTCGTTGCTGTCGATTATCAACGACATTCTCGACTTTTCCAAAATAGAGGCCGGCAGGCTGGAGTTAAGCCCCATCAACTACGACTTCCGCGAGATGATGGCAAACCTCGTTTCCATGTTCGGGTTCATGGCCCGTAAAAAAAATCTCCGCTTTGATTACGAGGAAGGCAAGGGCGGCTTGCCAAAGTGCCTCTACGGCGACGACGTGAGGCTGCGCCAGGTGCTCGTAAACCTCTGCGCCAACGCCGTCAACTTCACGAACCGCGGGTTCGTCCGCTTGAGGGTAACGGCGGAGGATGGCGGGCTGACATTTGAAATTGCCGATACGGGTATCGGAATCAAGCCCGACGACCTGAAGAACCTGTTCTCCCTGTTTATGCACGCCGACTCCGTCAAAAACCGTAACATGACGGGCACCGGCCTGGGCCTCTCCATCAGCAAGACTTTTGTGGAGATGATGGGCGGCGCCATAAATGTGGAGAGCGAATACGGCGTGGGCACCACGTTCACCGTCGTGATACCGGCAACCGCGGGCGACGAAAGCAAGGTAGCGCGCCAAAGCGTCGAGGGCGGCAAGGTATCTTTCAGCGCGCCCGGCGCCAAAGTGCTGGTGGTGGACGACAACACCCTGAACCTGAAGGTCGCCTACAGGCTGCTGGGTCTCTACGGCATCGCGGCGGACATGGCCTCGTCGGGTCAGGAGGCTATTATCGCCGTTCAAAGGACGGCGTACGATATTGTGTTCATGGACCACATGATGCCGGATATGAACGGCATACAGGCCACGGCAAAGATAAGGGCGTTGGGCGGCAGGTATTTTAAGCTGCCGATAATAGCCCTGACGGCAAACGCGACGCGGGGCGTACAGGATATATTCCTGTCAAGCGGTTTGGACGACTATATGCCCAAGCCGATAGAGTTAGATAAACTGTCGGAGATACTGCGGAGGTGGATACCCATAGAAAAAACAGGCGGCGCGTTGAAAGACGCCCTGTGTTTAATAGGGGAACCGGTTGACTCCGACGCCGGCGGCTTTTGGGAGGAGCTCGGCAAGGTAGGCGATATAAACGTTGAGGTCGGCAAGAACCGCGTGGCAGGCATGGAGGAGATGTACCGCGAGACGCTGGAGATATTCTACGACAAAACGCCGCGAGAGTGCAAGGCGCTGTCGGAATATTCCGACGCCGGCGACACGCAAAACTTCGCTATACTGGCCCATGGGATGAAGACGTCGCTGTTGACCATAGGCGCGATGGGTTTGGCGGAGACGGCGCTCGAATTGGAAAAGGCCGGAAAGGCGGGGGATAAAGAGCGTTGCGCGAAAGTAACCCCAAATTTCATAGAGCGGCTCGGTGATTTGCGCGCTAAGTTGTCGCCTGTCTGTAATCCTGACAACAGCGTGACAGCAAAAACAAGGTTAAAAGGCGACGTCTCGCTGCTGAAAGAAAAGCTAAAGGCCGCTAAGGGGTACGCGGAAATTTACGACGGGGACAGCGGGGCTAAGGCAGTGGAGTCCGTCATGGAGTATGATTACGGCGAGGAGGCAAACGCCGGACTGAAAGATATTCGGACGGCGTTTAAATGTTATGATTTTGAGGAGGCAAAGAAGTTGCTGACGCCGCTAAGTGATAATTACCATCCAATTGAGTAAATGTTACCGCTGCATTGAGTAAAAACCACTGTTGTTTTGAGTAAAATCTACAAATATATTGAGTAATAGTTACCGATTAATCGAGTAAATATTACCTGCGCATTGAGTAATAATCACAATGTTATTGCTTTTTGCCGCAAAATATATTATATTGAGTAATGGTTACCGTTATATTGAGTAATGGTTACCGATATAACGAGTGAATATTGCTGTTTGTTTGAGTAAATATTACAGATATATTGAGAAAAATTGCGTATTATAATCACAAAGGAGGAGGGTAAATGGGCGAAAATTCAAGGTATTTGGCCAAACAGCTCCTAAGCAGAATAAAGGAAAAGAGGCACCTGATACAGGTAGTGGCAGGCCCAAGGCAGGTAGGAAAAACTACCTTATGCAGACAAATTTTGTCCCAAATTAAGATAATGTCGCAATACCACACGACCGACGCCGCGATAAATGCGGGCGGGGAATGGATTGACGGCGTTTGGGAAGCGTTGCGCAGAACTGTGAAGATTGCTCAGGCGGATGAGGCGCTGCTTATTGTCGACGAAATCCAAAAAATAGACAATTGGAGCGAATTCGTCAAAAAAAACTGGGACGCCGATACGTTCGGCGGTATCAATATAAAGTTGATTATTCTCGGTTCCTCGCGGCTGCTCATCAAACAAGGGCTGTCGGAATCGCTTTTCGGGCGTTTTGAACTGAATGTCCTCGGACACTGGTCGTATTGCGAGATGCGCGATGCCTTTGGTTTTACCCCGGAACAGTACGCGTACTTTGGCGCGTACCCAGGGGCGGTCGCGTTTGCCGACGACGAAAAAAGGTTCAAGGAGTACATCCGCGACTCCATAATAGAATCAGTCGTCAGCAAAGATATCTTGCAGCTTACGCAGGTAAACAAACCCGCCCTGCTAAGGCAGTTGACGAATGTCGGCATCTCCTACAGTTCGCAAATCGTCTCATACAACAAAATCATGGGCGACCTCGACGACTCCGGGAATACGACGACCCTCTCGCACTACATACAACTCCTCGATGAGGCCGGCATAGTCAGCGGGCTACAGAAATATTCGGAAAAAATCATTGCCCAAAAACAGTCGATTCCCAAATTTCAGGCGCACAATCAGTCGCTGTTCTGCGCGCTCCAACCGTACTCGTATCCGGAAATCACGACGGATTGCGCGGCGTGGGGCAGATTCGTGGAAAGCGCCGTCGGGGCGCACCTGATAGCGGAGAAATCGAGGCTCCGCGGCTGCAAAATCGGATACTGGAGACAAACAGAGGGGCGCAATACCTACGAAGTCGACTTCGTATTCGAATACAACGGCAATATACTCGGAATAGAGGTTAAAAGCGGGGTCGGACGAGGCCGCGTCCTGGGATTCGGCAAGTTCAAAAAATATTTCCCGGAGGCCATGACGCTAATCGTCGGCAGGGACGGAATGCCGTGGGAGGAGTTCATTGCGGGAAAAATCGAGCATTTATTTTGACTGTGGCTGTCGCTTTTAAAAACATACCGCGCCCATTTCCACATTCGGTCATTTCGACCGCGCTCAATTACCGGGACCGGTGGTTGAGCGCGGCCGAAGCCGCTCCGCCCCCCTCAAATTTCATCAGAAACGCGGTTTTTGAAGAAAGTTAAAAAAAAATAAAAAAAAGCTTGCATTAGAAAAAAAAATGTAGTATATTTGTAAAACCGTGACCGGAAGGCTTTATGACGGGCAGGTCAAGGGGGTTAGGTATTAATCGGCGCCAAAGTTTGATATTCGGTGTCAATGGATATTAAGCGGCGCGAATAAGTTTATTATAGCAATGAGTTATGGATATATATTGTTCTTTGAAAATATGGAAATGTGATACGGGTTCTCAGAACATTTTTTGAGTAAGACATGGTATTTGCGTTAGTTGCGATATTGAGAAGTATTGCGGTGTAGCGTTCAG
>JAITCM010000095.1 GCA_031283085.1 Chitinispirillales bacterium
GTCGCCGCGATAAAACGCAAACCGCTCGCCGCCGCAACCTTGTCAATAATCTCGACGGGCGGCCCGAACTCTACGTGGCTGCGGGAAAACATCGTGTGGCAGTGCAGGTCGCCGTAGTCGCAAAGACTGCCGCCCGGATAATCACCGTCGGCAATGACGCACCGAAACGGCAGTTTGGCCGACGTTGCGAGGTTGTCGTTCAATACCGCCCTCGTACGCCACGATACCCGCCCGTTCCGCACCCGCCTGTATCTCAAACATGCGTTCACAAAGATTTCCCCCGCCCCGCCGAGCCGCTCTTCGGGAAGCGTCAGCAGATAGGCGTCCATTTGCGCCCCAAGCGGGTGGTCAACACGCGCGGTATCAATAACGGACGAATCAAAATCAAAGAGAATCGGCGAACCGCCCGCCCGCGAAACGGTTACCTGTATTGATTCAATCCGAATAGGGTATTGATGTATATCATTAATAAGAAGAACAACCGGAAGCCCGCCGCGCCCGACGCGAAACCTGCGCGGAAAATCAAACACCGCCTCCGGCTCGCGCCTAAAGAGGGCGCTCGGCATCCCCCGAAAAAAGCGGAAGTGCGTCTCGGCGTACAGGGCGGCGGGGAGGAGGGTCTCGAACATAATCAAATCTCCCAAACGGAAATAGCGTTTACCGAATCCGTAATCGGGATTTTTTCTTTAACTAAGCAAACTAAGGAACCGTGCCCGATTTCCGCGATTGCGGCGAGCGTGTTGAACGCCTTGATGTCCTCTTTCTTTGGGTTTGCCGTTTTCTTTATTTCTATCGGGTACAGAAGCCCGTTCTCAGAAATCAGCAAATCAATTTCTACTTTGTTGGAGTCGCGGTAGTAGTAGAGGTTGGGCGTCAGGCCGTTGTGGAGGTATGATTTTAGTATTTCCGTGATAACAAATGTCTCAAAAAACGCGCCGCTCATTGCCCCCGCCGAGAGGGTTTCCGGGGATGTCCACTCGGTAAGATACGCGCATAGCCCCGTGTCGGTAAAATAGAGCTTGAGGTGCTTGGTAAACCTTTTTGAGACGTTAGAGAAATAGGGTTTCAATAGATATACAATCCCGGAGGCTTGCAGTATTGACAGCCACTTTTCCGCCGTTTTCACCGTGATGTTGGAGTTCTGGGCTATATCCGACATATTGAGCGATTGCGCCGTTCTTGCCGCGATTACGCCGATGAAACGGTGGAACGCCATTTCATCGCCGATATTTATTATGTTGCGGACATCGCGCTCTATGTAGGATTTAACGTAAGAGGAGTAAAACAAATTCCAGTCATTCCCGCCGTTTACCGCGATTTGCGGGTATGAACCTTGCCAAATAATCTTAAAAGTATCCAATGAGCTTTTGGGGCCGAGTAACGAGTTCGGGCTGCCTGACGGTAAAAACGGTTTCTGAAGCCCGCCTTTGCCGCCCCGCTCGTAAATTGAGAATCCGAGCATATCAATAATGGCGGCGCGCCCCGCCAAGCTTTCCGTCACGTTTTTCATCATGGAATACCGCTGTGACCCGCTGAGCCAAAACAACCCGTTTTCGCCCGCGTTGTCGGCAAGCATCTTTATATATGGAAACAGCTCCGGCGCGTACTGAATCTCGTCGATGAGCAGCGGCGGGGCAAATCGCTCAAAGAACAGTTCCGGCTCGCTTTTAGCCAACGACAGGATTTTCGGGTCGTCTAATGTAATATAGCGCCGCCCCCCCTCCGCGATATTCCTTAGGCAGGTAGTCTTCCCGACTTGCCGCATACCCGTAACGAGTATTACCTTAAATTGATTGGATACGCTGCGGACATAACCGCCAACGGTACGTTCCGAATATACGTTAACATTACCCATAAAATACAGTTCTTCCTGAATTGTAGGGGCGAACTGTGTTCGCCCGTATCATTAAAAACCTTGCATAAACCTAACACATTATCAATTAAGCAGTTACAATCACAATATGCAAAACCGGCACTCATATACCATTTTTGCATAAAATAAAATCCGCATAAACCTAATACGTTGATACGCAAGCAGTTACAATCGCAATAAGCAAAACTGGTAGTCGTGTGCCATTATTACATAAAAATAATACCTCCCCGCCCAAAACGCAAGTTTTTTCTACGCGATTTTTTTCCGCCCCTGGAAAAAAATTCCCCGCGACCGCCACGGCCACCCCCTCAAATCGCCCCAAAAACAGCGTTTTCTTCCAAAACCAGCCGTTGGCACGCTATTTGCTGTTAATAGATGTCGGAGGAGAAACGTACCATGCGAATCGACAATTTCAATATCGACTATAACGCGGCGCGCGGCTTGGAAGCCAAAGGCTCTACGGCCCGGGGCTCAAAGGCCGCGCAGGTCGCCAAAGAGTTCGAGGCCATGTTCACCTCCATGATGTTCAAGGCAATGCGCGGTACCGTGAACGAAAGCTCCCTCATCCGCAAAAATATAGGCGAAAACATCTTCACCGAAATGCTCGACGGCGAGTACGCCAAGATGAGTTCGGAAAACGGGGCGCTCGGGCTTGCCGCCTTAATACAGAAAGAGATAGACCGCTGCGAGGGCAGGTCGCCCGCGCTCGACGGAAGTTCCACCTCGGCGGCCATGAGGCGTAGCCGCGCTTCCTGGGCGTACGCGCCGGCGGATAGCGCCGCGCTCATAGAGAAAGTGCGCGGCAAGTGGGATTCGCTAATCTCCGAGGTATGCGAACGCTATGGTGTCGACAAAGACCTCGTAACGGCGGTCGTCGCCCGCGAGTCGGCCGGCAACCCGCACGCCATCTCCCCCAAGGGCGCCAAGGGGCTTATGCAGCTGATGGACGCCACCGCCAGGGATATGGGCGTCGGCAGCTCCTTCTCACCGATAGAAAACATTACCGGCGGCGTCAAGTACCTCAAGAATATGCTCAACTCCTTCAACGGCGACGAGAGCCTCGCTCTCGCCTCTTACAACGCCGGGCCGGGCGCGGTCAAAAGGTACAACGGCATCCCCCCCTACAGAGAAACTCGCGAGTACGTACGGGCGGTGCTGGCGCTAAAAGCAAAAGCGGCCGAGGGCGCGCTCGCCGCCGCCGGCAACGAAAATAACGCTGTTAACGCGGTCAACGCGGAAAGCGGGGCTATATAATGGAACAGTCGGTGCTATTCAACGAATTAGTCGCTATCCTGACACAGGAGAACGACATCCACCAAAACCTGATAGACGCGGCGACCGATATCCACAGCTGCGCCCGCGGCGACGACATCAACGGGCTGAAGCGGAATTGCTCAATCTTCGACAACCACATCAGCGGGCTGGAGAAGGCCGAAGAGCGCCGCCTCGACGTATGCGGGAGGCTGCGCGGCAATTTGGGCGACAAGGCGCCCTCCGGCAGGCTGCTCTCCATCATAGAGCACAGCGAACCGCCGGTACGCGACAAGCTCAAGAGCCTCCGCGCCGCGCTCATGCAACGCGTCGAAAAACTCAAGGCGCTCAATACCTCCAATATCGTACTGTTCAAGGAGACCCTCGGCGGTATCGGGGCCTCCATGGATATGATAAAAATGTCCATGGCCCCCAAAATCGGGTATCGGTACAAGGGCGACGTCAAACCGTGCGCCAACAACGTGTCAATATTTAACGAAGTAATATGAAAGGGGCCATAAAATGACTCTCATGTCCATTTTGAGCGTAGGTACCAGAGCGCTGCAAACATCGCAGCTGGGAATAGACATCACCGGCCAAAACGTCGCCAACGCCGACGTTGACGGGTACTCACGCAAGCGCATAAACCAGGCGACAATGTACGCATTCGATTCAACCTACGGCCAAATGGGGCTCGGCGCGAGGGTGGTCAACATTGAGAGGATGCGCAACATATTCTTAGACGAGCAAATCCGCAAGCAGAACTCCGAAGTCGGTTACTTCGCGCAGGTCAACTCCACGTTCAACCGAATGGAGGCTATTCTCTGCGAACCCAGCGACCTCGGCATAATGCACTATTTGGACGACTTCTTCGACTCTTGGGAAAACTTGGCGAACAACCCCAAGGACATCTCGGCGCGCACTATGGTCAGAACCAGCGCCCAAATGATGATAGACAATTTCCACAAGGCCGCGACGGAGCTCCAAAACCTCCGCCAGCAGAAGAACGAGGAAATCCCGGTTCACGTCGCCAGAATCAACCAAATCTCCTACGAGATAATGAACTTGAACAAAGAGGTCGCGACCGTGGAAATCGGCGACCAAAACGCCAACGACAGCCGCGACAGGCGCGAAGTGCTGCTTAAGGAACTCTCGCAGCTGATAGACATTACCGTGGTGGAGAACGCGATGGGGCAGGTAACCGTCACCACCGGCGGCAATGTCCTTGTCGCGCCGTCGTACTTTCAGAACTTGGAGGTAACGACGACGTCGAGAGAGATGGACGACGGCACCGTCATAAGAGATGTGGGCATCCGCTTCGCCGACACGCGGCTCGACTTCATTCCGGCGGGAGGGCAGTTACGCGGCCTCATCGACAGCCGCGACATCTACATACCGGAATACCAGGCCAAGCTCGACGAACTCGCCGACGCCATCATAAAGGCCGTCAACGAAGTCCACGCGCAGGGCTATAATTTGATGGGGCACAGCGGTTTCAACTTCTTCGACGCCTCGGTCTATGAGGTGAAAGACGACAGAACCGGCCTGAGCTTCTCCCCGCCGCAGTACAAGCCCAAGTACAACACGGCCGCGACGATTAGGCTGGCGCCGGATATACTCCAGGATGTGCAGAATATCGCGGCGGCTTCGGAACAGCAGTCGATTAGCCGCGGGATGCCGATGACCGTGAAACCGGCGGTAAGCAACAGGACGACGAAGATAACCATCGACGTCGGGGACATCGGTACTCTCGGCGTTGCGCCGCTTCCCAATCAAATCAAGCAGTTCTATACCGAAGGCCCGGTGCTTGACACTTATCAGGTCACGGTAACGGACGTGGACGGCACAGAGCTGATTAGAGGCACGGACTATGACATCGACGAGGCCAACGGCACGATAACGCTGTATAACCCCACCTACGCCGGCCAGTCGCTCAGCATCAACTACAAAGTCGAAAATCAGGTCGGCAAAGACCCCGTTTACAAATACGGCATGGAGGCGTTGCAGCTTGTCCGCGAAGACGACGAGAAGACGCCCGCCCGCAACATCATAGCCAACAGCGTTACGGTAAGGGTGGTAACCAAGAACGGCCTCCCGCTGACCCCGTCCGACCCCAACAGGCTCGTGCTGAAAGAGGGCGTGGACTACGTCATCGACTACACGTTCGGCACCTTCCAAATGCTGCACAACGGCTATGACGGCGAAGAGTTCTCGATAGATTTCCAATACTACCTCGGCGGCTTCAAGGGCCCGGACGACAACACCAACGCCATCGCCCTCTCACGGCTCCGCAACGCCCTGACCATGACCCCCGACGGCATAGGCAACCCCACCGCCACCTTCACCGAGTACTTCAGCTCGCTCGAAGGCCGCCTGGGGCTAAACACGATGCAGTCCGACTCAAACCTGCAAACGCGGATATTCCTGACAGAGCAATACGAGACCCAGCAGGAAAGCATCTCCGGCGTCTCGTTAGACGAGGAGATGGCCAACCTGATACGCTACCAGCACACCTACACAGCCGCGGCCAGGTTAATAACAACCGTAGACCAGATGCTGGAGGTATTGTTGAATATGTAATAACGCGGGCGAAATTGATTGTGACGTTGATGTACCGGTTTGTTATTGTTTCCAGATGCTGGAAGTATTGCTGAATATGTGATAACGCGGGCGAAATTGATTGTGACGTTGATGTACCGGTTTGTTATTGTTTCCCCTGTAAAGATGACATCTTTACAGGGGAAACGTTAAGGAAAGGGTCTAATGTGGCGGGGCGTTGCGGGGTGTCCCCGCAGGGTGGGTAGCGGAAAACAAAAATTGGACGTTTTTCCGTCCAATTTTTGTTTGGAGCGAGGGAGGGCGGAGCCCTCCCCCTAAACGAATTTGACTTTTATCTTTTGATTTATCTTTTGACCCAGGGGGTTATTATGAGAATCACATTCGCGACAGTCAACAGAAACGTGCAGCGGAACCTGAGCCGCCGCTACTCCGACTTAGTCGGGCTGCAGGAACAGCTCGCCACCGGCAAGCGCCTCCGCAAGGCCTCCGACGACCCCATCGACGTGGCCAACACCATAAAGCTGCGCGCCAAGGAGTCGCAGCTCAGCCAGTACAAGCGCAACATCCAGGACGGCCTCGCGATTATGGGCGTCGCCTCCAGCGCCATGGCCAGTATGAACGATATCCTCCACAGAGCCCGCGAACTCGCGGTGCAGGCCGCCAACGGCACCTACAACGACAGCGACCGCCTGTATATGCAGCAGGAGGTCGACCAGCTGTTCCGCCAGATGATGTCGGTGGTCAATACGAAGTTTAAGGGAACGTACATATTCAACGGAACCAACGGGAACGTGCCGCCGTACAAAATCGCTTCGTCGGGGACGGAGCGGGTGGATTACGACAACAGGACTATGGCGACCTTTGGGACGGTGTTCGCGCGCCAGGCCGACGGGAAAGAGTGGAATACGCCCAACATTCCCGACCCGGCGGTCGTTACCGCCGCCACGCATACGGCGAACGGCGACAATCTCTACCTGAACTACGCGACGAGCCATCTCAGAATAGGCGACAAGGTGCAGCTCACGTGGAACAGCAGCGCCGATACCACCATCAACGGCCGCAGCCTGCAATATATTTACCCGGAAACCATGCCGCTTGATACTATAACGATTGCCGGGGCGCCGAGACAGTTTACGAACGGCGTTAAAAGCGAGGGGTACGCCGGCTCCGTCAACGTAGGGGCGACCACGCAACTGATAGACGGCACTAACCCGGTGAGAAACATCTCCCGCGGGTCGTTCGTGATAACCGCCACCAACCCCGCCGCCCCCGGCAGCCCCACGTACACGCTGATAGAGGGCAAGGACTACAATGTCAACTACGAATCGGGCACGTTCACGCTGTTGAACAGCGGCTACAGCAGCGGCAGCGTTTACGATTTGGACGTCAAATACCGGGTTGACGGCGAGTTGGGCGATTACGCCGTCGACTACGTTACCGGCCAAGTCTCTATTTTGAGCGAAGACTTCCGCGACGCGCTCAACGGCATACCGAATACCGACAGGTCCACGGCAATATCGGTGGATTACAACCCGGCGACCCCGCTCCCAAGCGCTCCGAACGGCCTGACGTACAGGACGGACAACGTCTTTCAAATCGTGGAAGGCAAGCTCGGCGATACCATCCGCGACATCTTCCCCGGCTCCATGAAGATAAAGATTGGCAACAAGGAGTACGTGGAGGGCCACGGCGAGTACCAGCCGGACTACTACGACGAGAACGGCGTCCTCCAGCCCGGCAAGAACAAGTACGACTACTCGGTCGACTACGAGACCGGCATGATAACCGTCTACAACACCGACCTGATGCGCGACATGAGGCCGGAGTGGCTCGGCGGCCCCGGCGCGAAGAACCAGTTCTCGTCCATGGTCAGCGGCGTTACAGGCGCCAGCGCGGCCGTACCGCTCTATTACTATCCGAACATCCCGGCGGCCGGCAACATCGACCCCGCGACGGTCAAAGTAACGGCGGGCGGCGTCCTGTTGACAGCCGGCGTGGATTATGACGCTGCTGAAATGGCTAACGGTAATTTTAAATTGCTTCCCGGCAGTTCGTACGACAACATCAAAACGCAGTTCAAAGTCGAGTTCGGGGTGTTTAATCCTGTCGACCCTCCCGCCAATATGTACAGTATCAACCAGCTACAAATAACCTTCGACTACATCACCCGCGGCGTGGATATGTACGGCGACATGGTGACAAGCCAGGGCGACATCCTGCGTATCATAGAGGACGGCATAGTGGTCCCCATAAACATAGGCGCCGACGCCCTGCTCAAAGACGCCCCCAGCGGCAACGACATGGTCGGCACCCTGCTGCGCTACAGCCAGGCCCTCCTCAAAGACGACCGCGACGGCATCCAAAACGCCTTAGACGAACTGACCACGATGTACGACGCGGTGCTGAACAGCCAGAGCAAGATGGGCGCCCAAATCTTCCGCTTCGAACTGACCGAGCAGCGCAACGGCGAGCAGGCCATAGAGGTAGGCGCCCAGGTGTCGTCTTTGGCCGACGCCGACCTGGCGGAGGTAATATCAAAGCTGATGCTGGCCGAAAGCGTCTACAACGCGGCCCTGCAAGCGGCCATGAGGGTGCTGCAACCGTCGCTGGCGAACTATATGTAGCTTGCGTTGACGGCGGCGCTGACCTTGCGGGGGCGAACGGCGTTCGCCCCTCTTTATTTTGCGTCGCCGCATTTTATTGTTTGACTTTCCCCGCAAAACATGGTACAATCTATAATGATAGTATTACGGGCGAAAAAAATAAATATTTTTTGTTGACTTTTTATAAAATTTTGATTATCTTAGTGTAGGGGGTATTGTATCCGCCCATATATATAATGTATAGGGCAACGCGGGAACGGATACAAGATATAGCGTCCTGCGGGCGGGCTTCGGCGTATATACGGCGGTTGGGTAGATGTGGAGGGGCCGCCGCGGGGGGCGGATAAAGCGGTTATTTCTGTCGGAAACCTGATAACTCTTGTCATATTAAATTTAAGGAGGTATTTATGAAAACGTTGCGATTGCCGAGTCGGTGGGCGGGCGTCGGGGCGGCGGGGCTGTTGCTCTGTTGGGCTTTGGGGGCTTTTGGGCAGGGGGCTTGGGAGCCTTGGGCGCCGGTGGAGGTTACTTTCTACGACTTCCGGTCGGATAGGTCGAACCCGGAGTTTGAGCAGCCGCACGGGAAGTATAATGGCAATAGTAAGGAGGCGCGGCCGGGGATGGTGTTGACCGACCGATTGGACAGTGATGGCAAGCCAATCGCGGCTCATCCGAATAACGGCGGGTACCTAAACCAGGGGCTGAGGTTTTGGTTCAGGGATTGGAGCAACCTTAGCCAATACCAAATGGCTAACGCCGCGGAGAAGGACCCGATTAATACGGACAAACAGTACCTGACTAAATTCAGGCCGATTTACACGTACGGCAACAATCCTCCGCCGGCAATAAGCGCGAATTTTCCGGACGAGTGGAGCAATACAAACGTAACGTGGAGGAGGAACGCTTACAGCGAAGCCGATTTTAACGGTGTCGTAGGGGATAATAACGCCGCCATAACCATTCCGGAGGGTAACAGAGGCATTGAAAACGCTTTCGAAAATACGGTAGTTAAGGGGCGGTTGTTCTTCCAACACACAGGTAACGGCGTCTATCAGTTCTCGCAGGTGAATTTTTTCCCGTTGGATAATACGCCTTCGCCGACCGGTATTACGGCAAACGGCCGTACACCGGGCGTTGACTTTCCGAATGCCGGGACGTTGCTTGACCCGCCTAGACAGTGGAAAACCGACCATAACTTCTCCTTTACAATGGAAATGGTTTGCGACTTCACGATGCAGAACGGTTTGATGTTCAGTTTCACCGGCGACGACGATGTTTGGGTCTTTATCAATGGAAAGTTGGCCGTTGATGTCGGAGGGATACACGAGGCGGTTGAGAAAAGAGTGGATTTGGATAATTCCAGGGCAGCCCTCGGCGGCCTGGTTAACGGCACAAAGTACAAGTTGCACATGTTCTACGCGGAACGCCACACAAATGAGTCCAACATCAAGATAACGACGAACATCATATCCGCCCGCGTCGGCGTGAAAATAAAAATAGACAGCAACCCGATGCTTGCCGGGGAACCCAAGCTCGCGGCGGCCGAGGTTAAAAGAGAGGACGGCGAGTCGGTAACGGATTTTAGGAAGGGGTGGTTTACGTGGAGCGCGAAAGATATCGGCCCCAATAAAAACGGAACCGCCGTTACCGGGCAGCAGATAACCGTCACCGATAAGAGCGGCGGCGCGAATGTGAGCAAGAAGGACTCCATACACGTGAGGGCGACGAAAGCTTACACGTATGTCCGCATATACGGCGAGTATTACGACTCGCTGTCCATGTCGCGAGCCCGTGATTCCGTGGACGTATGGGTGGGGCCGGGCCCCGCCGCGAAGCTGTTCATTGAGGCTTCCGGCGACTCGACGCGGAGTTTGAGGGACAGCTCAAAGCTGGATACGGTGCGTATCCTCTCCAGCGCCACGGCGGACAGCAATTTCTACGCCATCCTGCGTGACACCTACGGGAACTGGGTTGGCCGCGCCCCGATTCCGCAGACCAGTACTACCGCGTGGGCGACAGCTACGCCGTCCGTCGCGACCGCCGCCCCCAACAATGCCGCGGGGCGCGGAAAGGCTACGCGTGTGGCCAATACGGGAACAACGCCGCTTACGGTCACCTACAACTCAATGACGGGGCGGTCGACCATCAAGGTGGAGAATATTACCTACAAGGCTATAGAGGTGGGCATAAAGCAGGGAGGGACATTCATAAAGCTCTCGTCGAGCACCGACCCAAACAACCCCGGTACGCTGACCATGTTCACGGGGGCCGACACCACGCTGTGGGTGAGGCTGCAGCGCAGCGATAACAACTTGTGGGACGAGGTGCCGGCTTCGTGGGCTAAGACCGGTTTGACGACCGACCCTAACACCGCCCCGGGCGAAGCGGTCTCCTGGACGGTGCATCCTACGGTGGCCACGCCGAACAATACCCCGGGTACGGTGACCGTCTCGTCGCCCGGCAACGGCCCCACCGCCAATTTGAAAATCGTAGTCAAAGACAATGACCCGGTCTCCGCGAGGTTCTTTATTAAAAAGGGGACGCCGGTGCTTGACCCGGTAGTCGCCAAGTGGCCGCCCGCGTCTGTTCCGGGTGACGCGCGCATGTACGCCGTTCCAAGCGCCACAGTGGAGTTGACCGCCGGAATACGTATGCCAATCGTGGGCCAGCTCTTCACGAACGCGCTTCCGAGCCCGGGCACATGGCTTAGCGGTTCCGCCGGAGGCGCGTGGACATGGGCCGCCGTGCCGGGGTCGCCGTCCACCACTTGCGCAAATTGCGGCGTTCGCGCGGAAAACGCCAACTTGGGCGGGGATTCGGCGACGTTCATGTCTACCGTAGCGCACAATACCTATCAGATACGCGGTACTTATGTGAAAGGCGGCATCACAATAACTCAGGATATTTTGATAAGGGTGATACCCGACATATACAACACGAAGCTTGTGATAGAGCCTAACAACCAGGGGCTAACGATTTCGCCCAACGCGTCGCAGAGGGTGAACGAGGTCGTCTTCTCGGAGGGCGAAGAGCAGAAAGTTGTGTACGCGGTCATCCGCGACCAGTACGACAACTATATCTGCCCGTCCGGCGCGCCGAACCCCTATCCTCCGCCCAATACCGAAGGTACCACGGCGTGGACGAAAGGGACGAATCCGAATATTGTAGAGTTGGAGGAAGGCTACAAGTTGTGGGGAGAGTGGAAGATAAATAAGGGCGAACTGGCCGGCGCCGCCACGCCCACGACTATGCTGACGGCGAAAAATACCGCGTGGAGCCAGTTGTCCGACTCCGTAAGGGTGAGGTTCGTAGACTATGACTACAGCGAAATACAGATAGTAAAGGTGTGCGATAACAACGGCGGGGCGCCGGTGTTTACAAAAGGCGGTACCGCTTACTGCACTGTCGGCGACACGCTGCGCATGGATTCCAACCAGGACAAGCCGATTTACGTCTTCGGGAAGCGAAATGACTGCGGCGAACCGGGGAAGCCGACCGGCGATGCCTGCTGGGAAGATGTCACCGGCGACTGGGGCCGCGACCCGAGTTTGATGGACGCTTTGGGCTCGCCGCCGAACGGTACCCAAAGTTGGACGCTGTCGCCCGAAGGCACCGGCCGGGGGCAGATTACCGTCCGCAGGGGTTCGAATTTGAACTCCACCATAAACGTCGCCATCACGGTCGGCCCGCCGCTTAGGGCGGAGCTTTTGATACTCACGCCGGCGGAACAGTTAATCGCGGGCAGCAATATAAGGGCTGTAGTCCAATATTACAACCGCGCCGGTTTGATGACGGAGTGGAATCCCGCGTGGGGAGCGCCGGGCAGCGCCAAATTTACCGACGCGCTTGGCTTGGGGCCCACTACGGCGATACCTCAGGTGATAAGCGAGGCCGGTTCCCTCGGCCTCTACTACGGCGGCAACACCGGCCCAAGCCCCAACGCGGCGCTGGCACATAGAACGACAGGGTTGAACGATGAAATCACGTTCAAAATCTACTACGCGGCGAGCGGCCATATAGTCAGGTACGACGAGTCGATTACCGTGAACGGCACGCAGGTTCCGCTTACGGCGCCCTCCCTACCGTTCACGGTGTTGGCCGGCCCGGCGGCCAGTATTGAAATTGTGGGGCCGAATGGGCCTATTGATACCCTCAGGGTTCGCCAGTCGGACCCCGAACAAATACTGCGCACCGTCGCGGTGGATGAATGGGGCAACCCGATAGGCGATTGGCCGAGCAACTGGAACGCTGCCACGCCGATTCCGGTTAATGAGGCGAATCGCCCGGTCATTGTCTACGTACCCGGCCTGGCGACGGATAACGGGTGCGGCTGGCTCGTGGCCGTCGGTATCGGAAACGCGTCGCTGCGGGACAGCTTATTAGTTTGCGTGAGCGGCGTGGTCGCCCTCCCGCTCAGCGTGATTACTCGAGATTACTACGGCTGCGGGTACTTGGACAGGATAGAGATGAAGTTCAGGAAGCCTATCTACTTCTCCAGCGGGAATACCGAAACAATAAAGTTGTCGCCGAGCGAGAGCCAGATTAGTGTCAAGTACAACGGAACCACTATGAAAGTTGATACCGTGATAGTGATTCCCGACAAGGATTCTGTAATAATTTGCTTGCATGACGCAGGTCCGCACGGTAGCGCGGCGTTGCAGACCGATTGGCTCCCGACCATTAACATCGGCGAAGGGTTCCTGGGTGACGCGGGCCCGCAGACGATACCGTCCCCCAACGTCGCGGTCACTGACGGCGCGGCGCCGGTCATTGCCACCGCCAAGCTCTTTATGTCTGACAAACATATAGAGGTAAAGTTCAGCGAAAAGGTCAAGCCGTCGACCGGTACGACTTTCGGCACCGACCCCAACGTGCCCAACCTGCCAGGTTTCTCACCCGATGTGCTCTTCAATATATGGGTGAAGGGGCAGTCGAAGGCTTTGGCGGCGAGGACGCGCGCGCTCAAAAAGACGACCGGCGATGTCAACGAGGGAACGTCGTTTGTCCTGCAGGAAGACAGGCTTGTGAGTATCGCGGCGGATAAGCTCTTCCCTAAGGACGAGTACACGTTAAGCTTCAAGTTGGGCGAAGGGGTAAGCGTCGGCCCGCCCAACGATTACATCAATATCAGGACGTCTGACCAAAGCCGCAATCCTGTTGACCCGACTCGGGTACGCGACCGCGCCGAGGGCAACGTGCCGCTTCAAAACAACCGTAAGGTGCAGTTCACCTACGGCGACGAGCCGAACGGCAACATGAAAGCTATCCCGAACCCGGCGTCGCCCAGCGACATACACGTGCCCAAGGGCGCTGTCAACGCGACCCACGATCCCGATGCCGTCCAGGGCATACGCGACGGCAGGTACGGCGGCGCTGTCTTTGAGGTGCCTATCTACGTGCCGAGCATAACGACTACGAATGAAAACGGGGAGACCGTTCTTATTCCGGTAAATAAGAGGCCCAAGGTAAGGTGCCAGCTCAAGGTCTACGACTTGGCGGGTAACTTGGTCATCTCCGGCCAGGACAACGACGCGATGGGCGGGAACAACGGCAACGAGTTCAGCAAGATGCACCTGTACTGGAACGGGTACAACGCGCAAAAGATGAAGGTCGCCCCGGGCACCTACCGGATGGTGGTCTACATCACTTACGAGGGCAACCTCAGCGACGAAGACAAGAAATTCGCGAAGGACAAGAAGTATCAGGGCCTCGTGGGTATATCCAAGTAATAGCGGCGGTATTTGGCCTTGCGGGGGCGGACATTCGTGTCCGCCCCTTTTTTATTTTGGGGTAACCGGCTTCACCCACACTGTCCCACCGCCGTCCACACCCTATATAACCTCTAAAATCGCTCAAAAAAGCCATATTCCAGTAATTGCCAAAAAAAATAAATAAATTTGACTAAAATATTGATTTATATCCTGGCGTATAGTATTATTATGTAGTACAGTGTGTTATTGTGGGTGATTGTGGTGAATATTATTATTTATGAGGACGGCAGCCTGCCGCCCGCTTATGGCGGCGCGTCTGCCGGCGGTCTTGGGAGAATTGTATGGCCGGTTTTTACGGCAGCTTCGACTATTCCGTCGACGCCAAGGGCAGGGTGAACGTTCCGGCCAAGTTCCGGAAGGCGCTCTCGCCGGAGGCGGAGGACACGTTTATTGTCACGCACGGGCCCGGAAACTGCCTTCGCGCGTACCCTAAGGATGTGTGGAACAGGCGTATGGCGTTGTTTGCCGCGCTTCCGGCGACGCCGGACAACGACAAAATCCGGCGCGTCATATCCGGCACTTCGAGCGACACCGTTCTTGACGTGCAGGGGCGGATTATGCTGTCGGCGGCTCAGATGAAGTATGCCCAAATTACGAAAAACGTGACAATAATCGGCGATATGAAGGGATATATAGAATTGTGGGACAGCGACAGATACAGGGAGCACATAGGGTCTATGCCGGATTTTGACACGTTGATTTACGCGCTTGAAGACCAGCTGGCCGGGATGGAGCGGTCGGCGCGGGTATGAGCGGCGAGGAGTATCATGTTCCCGTGCTTGCAGTGGAGGTGTCGGAGCTCTTCGTTTCGGGCGGGGGCGGGGTCTACGTAGACGGAACGCTCGGCGGCTGCGGCCACTTTCGCGCGATTGCCGAGAGGGCGGCGGCGCTTGCGGCGGAGCGGTCTTCCGGGGTCGGGCCGGCGCCGGTCGTTATGATTGGAATAGACAGGGACGGCGAGGCTATAGAGAGGGCGCGGCGGAGTTCGTTTGACGGCATTGGCGCCAGGGTCATAATTGAACAGGCGCGTTTCTCGGAGTTCGACGCCGTTTTGGGTAAACATAGTATAGAAAAGGTTCGGGGCTTATTCGTAGACCTTGGGGTTTCGTCCCGCCAAATAGACGAGCCGGGCCGCGGGTTTATGTACATGAAAGACGCGCCGCTCGATATGCGGATGGACAGGGGCGGCGGAGTGACGGCGGCGGAGTTTCTGGAACGCTGCGAAGAGGAAGAGTTGACGGATGTCCTCAAGAACTACGGCGAAGTCAGAAACGCGCCGAGACTGGCCGGGGCGATAAAGGCCTATATGCGCGGTAATAAAATGGAAACGTCCGCCGACCTGAAAAATTGCGTGGCAAAGGAGTACGGCGGGCGTTTCGACATAAAATTGCTCGCCAAACTCTTCCAAGCCCTGCGAATAAGGGTAAACGGGGAGCTTGCCGAGTTGCGGACGTTCCTTGACAAGTCTGTAACCTGTTTGGCCGAAGGAGGAAGGGTTGCGGTAATATCCTATCATTCTTTGGAAGATAGAATGGTCAAGGATTTTTTTCGCGAGGCGGAAGCGGCGTGTGTCTGTGACCATAGTCAACCTGTCTGTACTTGCGGCAAACATATTGTTTTAAGACGTGTGAACAGGAAAGCGATAATGGCGTCGGATGAGGAGATAAAGCGCAACTCCCGTTCGAGGAGCGCAAGATTAAGAGTTGCGGAGAGGGTGTTCGCCCCTCTTTTGATTAGAAAAAGAACACTTTAACTATAGAGGACAAAAATGTCGAGTACGTCGTACGGCAACAACGCGGTGTTCGGATATAATACCGGCGCCGTCAAAAGCAAAAACAACATCAAAAACAACGGCGTCCCGCAGCCGGTAATCCGCCTGAGAAGCGTCCTGACAGGCATTTGCGCGCTCGCCGTTTGCATGGCGGGCCCGTTGGTTTTAGTGTGGACGCAGTCGTACATCAATCAGCTGTCTTTGCGCCTCGAAAGCAAAGCCGGGGCGCTTGCCGACGTGAAAAGCGAGATTACCGCTCTGAATCTGGAGTGCGGGCGCCTCTCCGCGACCGCCCGTATAGAGCGTATAGCGCGGGCGCGCGGGCTTGAGTATCCGGCGTCCGGGCAGATAGAAGTTTGGGAGGTGCGAACGCCGCAATCGGGGGAAGGCGGGCTGTTCGCGTATTTGAAGCAAACCTTTTTCGGGAGCGATAAGTCAGGTGGCCCCCTATAAGGCGCGCGTTATTGCTGTGTCGGTGTTTCTCGTAATATTCTTTCTGGCGGTGGCCGGGAAGCTCTTTACGATACAAATTTTAGACGGTGGGAAGTACGCATTGAACAGCAAAATGCAAGCGCAGAAGCGAAGGATTTTGAACGCGCGCCGCGGGGACATCTACGACCGCCGCGGGCACCGGCTCGCCGTCGGCGTATCCGGCGGGCGGGTTGAGCTGGGTTTGGACGTGCTCGGTGTGGAGGAAGCGGGGGGGAAGGCGGTGTTGCAGCGCGTGTATCCCATGGGCGAGGCCGCGGGCCCGCTTCTGGGGTATGTGGGCAAGGACGGTTACGGTCTCGGCGGGGTGGAGTTTGCCTTTGACCACTACCTGCGCGGCGAAGACGGCTGGGAGATTGTTCATCGGGACGGAAAGCAGAGAATGTACAGGAAAATCGGGATGCCGGGTAAGGAACCGAAAGACGGGGCCGACCTCTATTTGACTATCGACGTTAACTTGCAGAAAATCGTTCACTCAGTTCTCAAACAGACGGTGGAGTCTCTAAACGCCAAGGGCGCGATGTGCATAGTGATGGACCCCCGTACGGGCAAGATACTTGCTATGGCCAACGAACCGTCGTTCAACCCGAATATCCCCTCGTCGTATTCCCTTGCGGACAGGCAGAACAAACCTGTAAGTTTGGTATATGAGCCCGGTTCGACATTCAAGACTGTGACCGCTTCCGTGGCGTTACAGGAGGGCGCCTACGCCGAGGCCGATATTATAAACGGCAACAACGGCGTCTTCGAGATATACGGCGAGGTGATAAGGGATGACGCGCCGCAAGGGCAGATTACCTTTGCGAGGGCACTCGCGGTGTCGAGCAACGTGTGCTTCGCCCAGATAGCCAGCGGATTCAAGAACGAGCGATTCTACCGCTACGTGAGGGACTTCGGTTTCGGCGCCAAAACCGGCATTGCGCTTCCGGGGGAGGAGGGCGGCATCCTGCATCCGGTCAACTCCTGGTCGGGCCGCACGAGGGTGACGATGGCGATGGGTTACGAGGTCTCGGCGACCTTTTTGCAGATGATGCTGGCCTACGCAGTCGTGGCCAACGGCGGCGTCCTGCTAACGCCTGTTATATGTGAACGGATAGAGAGGAAGAACTCCGCGGCGGCGGAGCCCGCGACGGTCAAGCCCGTACGCAGGGTGGTTTCCGAGGAGACGGCGCGCAGGCTGCGCAAGATGATGCAGGGTGTTGTGGAGACCGGCACCGGTAAGCAGGCCGCCGTCCCCGGCATCCCCGTCGGTGGGAAGACGGGCACGAGCCGCAAGTCGGAGGGCGGCGGTTACACGAAGCAGCGGCACTGGTCGTCGTTCATCGGTTTCTTGCCGGTCGAGGAGCCCACGTTGCTATGCGGCGTGGTAATCGACGAGCCCGCCGGCGGCACAGGCGGCGGCGCGGCGGCGGCCCCGGCGTTCAGAAAAATAATGTCGCTGGCGCTGGCGCATCCCGAACTCGACTTCAGCGACAAAATCCTTAAACCGGCGGCGGCGCAAGACACACAAAACCGTCAGGTCAAGCTGCCGGATTTTTCAGGCCGCAAAACGGCAACGGCCACAGCGCGGTTAGACAGCATGAAAATAAGTTTTCGAGTGGTAGGCGACGGCGGCGTGGTACGCCACCAAACCCCGGCGGCGGGCACCTTCGCCGAAAACAGGGTAGGGGAAGTAGTGCTCTTTACAGACGAAACCCCATCGACAGGCGACGGCGCGGTCAAAGTAATACCCGACGGCACAGGAAAAGAGTTGAGAGACGCTTTTAACATATTCAACGCCAAAGGAATCCCTGTCTACGCGGTGGGAAGCGGAAAGGTGTTAAAGCAAAGCATCGCGCCCGGAGAGATAATGAACAGGGCGGTGGTCTGTACGCTTTATTGTGACAGGAAAAAGTAACGCTTAAACGGACGCGTTGTGTTGATTTTTACTTTAATGAGGAGAAACAGCCGTGACATTCCACAAACTGTTAGCCGTAGCAGCGATAAAGGTGACCGCCATCGGCGGGTCCGGCAATCCCGTCATATCCGATATAGTCTACGATTCCCGTAACGTCAAGCCCGGCTCGCTCTACGTTGCCGTTCCCGGTACGAGGGTTCACGGCGACTCTTTTATCGAGTCGGCGATAAAAAACGGCGCGGTTGCGGTGATTTCCGAGAACCGCCGGGAAGAGTTGTCAGCCGCGTGGGCGGCGGTGCCGAATGTCAGGGCGGTTTTAGGAAAATTGGGGCTTGCGCTTTGGGGTATTGATATGAAAGGAGTGACGACCGTAGGCGTTACCGGCACCAACGGTAAGACCACTACGGCCGGTTTCTTCAAAAATTTGTTCGACCGTGTATACGGCGGCGAGTGTTCATGGCTGTTTGGGACGATAGGAAATGTTTTAGGCAATGAGTCGGTCGGCGCGTCCCAAACCACGCCGGAGGCTGTTGACATATTAAGGCTTATCAATAATGCCCGTGTTAAACCTAAGAGTTTGGTTATGGAGGCGTCCTCGCACGCCCTCTCGCTTTCGAGAATTGCGGGAATGGAGTTTGACGTCGCCGTATGGACGAATTTGACGCAGGATCATTTGGACTTCCACAAGTCTATGGATGAATACTACGCGGCGAAGAGGTTGCTTTTTAGCGAATACATCAAGCGCGGCGGGCGCGGTGTTGTAAATATTGACGACGAGTACGGCAGGCGGCTTTGTTCCGAGTTGAAATCGGTTCATGGCCGGAGTCTGTTGACTTACGGGAGGGTCGCCGGGGCCGAGGTCAGAATAAGCGCCTGGAAGTGCGATTGGAACGGCACGTCGGTCGATATTGAGTATCAAGGGAAAAAGTTTACCTTTACGAGCCCGTTGCGCGGATTCTTTAACGTATACAATATGACGGCGGCGGTCGCGGGAGCGTTGGCGCTGGGTATTGACACGGCGATAATAACGGAGGCGTTGGCGTCAATGCCTACGGTATCGGGAAGGATGGATATAGTTGACGTGGGGGCGCCCTTTACGGTTGTGGTGGACTACGCCCATACGCCTGACGCGTTGGTCAACGTATTAAAGACGTGTAAGGAGTTGACAGGGGGCCGCCTAATCTGTGTCTTCGGTTGCGGCGGCGACAGAGACAAAACAAAGCGCCCGTTAATGGCCAAAGCCGTGGCGGAAAATTGCGATATGGCGGTGGTAACGTCGGACAATCCGAGAAGCGAAGAGCCGATGTCTATAATTGACGATGTGTTAAAGGGGATGCCGCTTGATTTCTCATATAATGTTATGGTTGATAGAAGAGATGCGATAAAATCGGCGTTAAGTAAAGCGCAACCGAACGACTGTGTGGTAATAGCCGGCAAGGGTCACGAGGCGTATCAGGAGATTAACGGAAAACGCGGCGATTTTGACGACCGTTTGGAGGTAATGAAAATGTACAAACTAATCAGAGATAACGATTGACATATATTTTTTTTCGCGCGGCGCATATTTTTTTGCTTTAGCGACGCGGTAGCGGCGCATGTTTTTTTGTTTTCGCGACGCGGTAGCGGCGCATGTTTACGGGGGGCGTTACGGGGGGGCTTTATCCCCCCGTAGGGTGGGTAGCGGAAAACAAAAATTGGACGTCTTTTCGTCCAATTTTTGGTTGGAGCGAGGGAGGGCGAAGCCCTCCCTTTATAATAGACTTTGACTTTGACTTTGATTTTAGTTTTGACTTTAAAGGATAAAACATTATGCAGCACAACCACAACAATAACAAGACAAAACTGACATTAGGCAGCCTAATCGACTGGTCGTCCGGAAAGTCAGACCTTTCCGAGTCTGCCCGTAAGCGTAAGGTAGCCGTAGTGTGGAACGATTCGCGAAAAGTCACGCCCGGCGGTGGCGGCGACGTCTTTGTCGCTTTGCGCGGCGACGCCGACGACGGCCACCGCTACGTGGAGTCGGCGTTCAAAAGCGGCGCGGTCGCGGCCATTGTTGACAAAAAGGGTATTTGCGCCGTTCCGGAAAAATACCGCAAAAAGTGTATAATTGTCGGCGATACGCTGAAATCAATACAAAAAGCGGCGGCGCGTTATCGCAGGGAAATGGGGCTCTTGGTCGTAGGCGTTACCGGTTCAAACGGCAAAACGACCACGCGCAGTTTTATCTCGGCGGCTCTCAAAAGCGTTGTGAAAACAGGCGAAACGTACACAAACTGGAATAATCACATCGGCGTCCCGCAGAGCGTACTGAGGTTCGACGGCGACGAGTTTGCCGGCGTTTTGGAAATGGGGGCCAACCACACGGGCGAAATCCGCCGGCTCACAAAGATTTGCGGTCCCGACATTGCCGTTATCACCAATATAGGCTACGCCCACGTCGGGCTTTTCGGGTCGCTTGACAAGACGGTTGAGGCCAAGTTCGAGATAGCGGAGGGGTTGAGCCGCGGCGGGTTTATGCTGCTCAACGGGGATGATAATCGTTTGGTAAAGGGCGCTCAAAAGCGCGGGCTGAAATCGGTGTTCTTCGGAACGTCGCCCAAATGCGGCGTACGGGCGCGGAATATTGTTGTGGATGAAAGCGGGGTGAGGTTTACGGTTGACGGACGCGGGTACGGGATGTCCATGCCGGGCAGGCACTTTATATACTGCGCGTTGCCGGCCATACACATAGCGAAGCGGTGCGGGCTCGCGGACGAAGCGATACAGGAGGCGATTGCGTCCTTAAAACCGGTGGCGCTTAGGGGAAAGTTGGAGGTTAAGAGGGGCATACGGTTCATAGTGGACTGTTACAACGCCAATCCGTCGTCGATGAGCGGCGCGGTAAGGTATTTGGCTGACGTCACGCCGAACGCGAATGGGAGGGTTGCCGTTATTGGGGATATGGGAGAATTGGGGCGATATACGAACAGGTTGCATATTAAGTTGGGGGAGGAGCTGGTAAAGAAAGGGGACGTTCAAAAGATAGTGGCGGTAGGAAATTTTTCGGAGTCGGTTAAGGCCGGCGCGGTAAAGGCGGGGATGTCGGCAAGAAAAATATTTTTGGCTGACAGCGCGGACGCGGCAATCGATGTTTGCAGGTACGTATTGAAGAGGGGCGAGACCGTGCTGTTGAAAGGTTCTCGCAATGTGGGGTTAGAGAAGGTCTTTGAGTCGTTATAATGTTTGACATTGTATAAGGCGGTTTTGTGGGGGCGAATTGTGTTCGCCCGTTTATGTATCAACGAAAGGAACAACCGTGTTTGGCGGCGACATCGTAAAAGAGATACCGAAAAGCGTGGCCGTAATCGGCGCCGCCAGGAGCGGCATCGCCGCGGCTAAGTATTTTCTCGTACGCGGGAGCCGCGTCTTTATCAGCGACGTTTGCGACCGCGGGTGGCTTGACAGTACTCTGAATGAGAATCAACTGTACGACGGCGGCGTGTTGCTTGAGAGCGAGGCGGGCGGGCATACGGACAGGATATTGGATTACGAACTCATCATTCTGTCGCCGGGCGTGCGCGGCGATTTGGATATTCTCAAGTCGGCGGCGGCGAGGAATATACCGGTTTGGTCGGAGATGGAATTGGGGTTTAGGGTGTCTAAGGCGCCGTTTTTGGCGGTTACGGGGTCGTCCGGCAAGAGCACGACCGTGTCGCTCCTGGCATCCGTGATGAGCGCCGCCGGATTTGAGACGGCGCTTGCCGGGAATATAGGGACGCCGGTGATAGATGTGACGCCGTTCCTGTCAAAGGACGCCGTCGTCGTCGCCGAGGTCTCCAGTTTTCAGCTGGAGGCTGTTGATAAGTTCAAGCCCAGGGCCGCGGCGGTCATTAATCTGATGAAGAATCACCTCGACCGCTACGCGTGCGAGGACGATTACTACAACGCCAAGAAGCTCATCGCTAAAAACTTGACAATGGGGGAATATCTTGTGCTGAACGCTGACGATTCGCGTTTATCGCGGTGGGCGGAGGAGTTTAAGGGACGGACAAAGATATTCATGTTCGGTTCGCGTGATTGCGGCGGCGACTGCGCGTACCTTTCCGGCAAAGGTATTAATTACCGTATGAACGGGGTATCGGGCGTGATTATTGACGATACCGCCGCCATGAGGCTCGCCGGACGGCACAATTTTATGAACGCCTGCGCGGCGGCGGCTGTGGCGCTGTGTGCCGGGGCGGATTCAAAACTTATCGGGCGCGGGCTTTGCGCGTTCGGCGGGCTGCCGCACCGTTTGGAGTTTGTCGGCGAGACGGGCGGGGTGTCGTTCTACAACGACAGCAAGTCGACCACAGCCGAGTCGATAGAGTGCGCCGTTAGCGCTTTCGGCTCCAAAGTGTTGCTAATTGCCGGCGGTAAAGACAAGGGCTGCGATTTCTCTGCCATTGTCGATTCAATCCGCAAAAATGTTAAGAGTATAGTTCTTATAGGCGAGGCGAAGGAGCGTATGGCCGCCGTGTGGGAGGGCGTTGCCCCTGTTACAAAAGCGGCGACGCTTGAGGAGGCCGTCGATACCGCTTTCAAAAACGCCGCTCGCGGCGAGCGGGTCGTCTTCTCGCCGGGTTGTTCCAGCTTCGATATGTTCCGCGACTTTGAGCACCGCGGGGACATATTTAGGGAAACCGTAAACAATATCGTTTCGCGAAAGGCGTGTTGACGTTATGATATCCAAAGGCGTAAAGATGGACATCGGGCTGTTTGCGGCGACGCTCCTGCTTTTGGGCTTGGGCATCGTCCTCGTGTACAGCTCATCTTTCGCCGTGGCTTACGGTAAGAACATAGGCGCGAACTATTTTCTGTTCCGTCAAGTGACCAGGGCGCTTATCGCGGTTATACTCTTCACGTTTTTTATCAATGTGGACTACCGTTTTTTAAGCAGGTACGGCGGAATTATCTATATATGCGCCGTTATCCTTCTCGCCGGCGTGCTGCTTTTGCCGGAGAGCCAGGCGATAAACGGCGCGAAGCGCTGGATAACGCTGCTGGGTGTGAGATTCCAGGTCTCCGATTTCGCGCGTATGGCGCTCATAATATTTATCGCCAAGAAATGCGGCAACGACGGCGCCGAATTTGACGGCTGGCGGTCGCTTATTCCGCACTACGTACGCATTGGCGTGATATGTACCCTTGTGGTGCTGGAGCCGGATTTCTCCACGAGTGTGATAATTGCCGGTATCGCCCTTGCCATGCTTTTCGCGGCCGGTGTCAGGCCGCGTTATTTATTGGCGACGGGGTTGGCCGTACTGCCCATTGTCGTGGTACTCATAAAGAGCGCGCCGTACAGGATGAGACGTTTGTCCGGTTTCATCGGTATGCAGGAACACGCGCACGGGGCCGGTTACCAGGTCGTCCAGTCTCTCGTCGGCCTCGGGCGCGGTGGATTCCTGGGGGCCGGGCTTGGCAAAGGGGAACAGAAATACTTCTATCTGCCGGAACCGCACACCGACTTCATACTCTCCGTACTCGGAGAGGAGTTTGGGTTCGTAGGCGTAATGTCGGTGTTGCTGATTTTCGCTTTCATAGTCTACAGGGGGTTTAGCATATCTTTGAACGCTCCCGACCGCGCCGGACAGATTATGGCCTTCGGGTTCACGATGGCTATCGCGTTGTATATGTTGATACACGCCTCGGTAGTTACGGGTTTGCTTCCGCCCACCGGCGTTCCGATGCCTTTTTTGAGCTACGGCGGGATGAGCCTGATATTCACCATGTCAAGCGTTGGAATATTGCTCAACATATCGAGCCATATAAAAACGGACGGCGTTTCGGCGCCGGTGCCCGCGAAACAAAAGCGAAAGGCGCCGCGGCCATGAGACCGTTTACAAAGAAGATACACATGGTCGGAATCGGCGGAGCCGGAATGAGCCCCTTGGCCGAGGTGCTGCGGTCGCGTGGGCACACCGTGACCGGAAGCGACCGCGCGGCCTCCGACGCGTCGCGCCGCCTGGAAACGCTGGGGATAAAGGTGCAGTATGACCACGAGCCGAATTTGGTCAGGGACGCGGAGCTGCTCGTCTATTCCAGCGCGGTCAGGGAGGATAATCCGGAGAGGCGGTACGCTGTTGACAACGGCGTACCGGAGATAAGAAGGGCGGAGGTGTTGGGCGATATTATGCGGTCGAATTTCACGGTATGCGTGGCGGGGACGCACGGAAAGACAACCACGACGTCGCTTATAGGAACGGTGTTGACAGACGCGAAAATGTCGCCGACCGTCCTTGTCGGCGGTATGTTGCGAAGCGTCGGGTCGCACGCGATAGTGGGCGGCGGCGGTATCGTAGTGGCCGAGGCGGACGAGTACGACAGGTCGTTTTTAGCGATGTACCCGACGATGGCGGTTATCACGAATATCGAGGCCGACCACTTGGACTGTTACGCCGACTTGGACGACATAAAGGATACTTTCGTGGAGTTTACGGACAGAGTACCGTTTGACGGGGCTGTTATAGCGTGTATTGACGACGACGGCGTACGCGGTATCCTGCCGCGTATACGCAGGAGTTTGTTTACCTACGGAACCGACAGCCGGGCGGATTTCCGGGCGGTCGACATAAAGTTCAACGGCGAAAGAACGGAGTTTTGCGTCGTGTACAGGAGAGGGCTCGAAATAGGGCGCGTGTCGATAGGCATTCCCGGAATGCACAACGTAATGAATACGCTCGCCGCGCTTGCCGTGGCGACCGAGACGGGCATAAGATTTTCCGTCGCCGCCGACAGCGTCTCAAGATTCATGGGGGTTAAAAGGCGCTTCGAGGCCGTAGGCGTTGTGAACGGGGTCACCGTGGTGGACGACTACGCGCACCACCCCGGGGAGATAGCGGCCACGATAGCGGCGGCGCGCAGCCGCGGATACGGGAGGGTGGCGGTGGTCTTTCAACCGCATTTGTACACTCGCACCCGCGACTTCATGGACCAATTCGCCGCGTCGCTCGGCGCCGCCGACGTGGTTGTGGTTACGGATATCTATAAAGCGAGGGAACAGCCGATTCCTGGGGTGCGCGCTGAGGATATTGTCAACAGGATTAAGGCGGTTGATAAAAAAAATACCGACAATGCGGGTAGTGTTAATAACGTAGTTGTAAAGGAGCCGGGCGGAAAGGTTGACGCGTGCTACGTCAAGGATAAGAATGACGTGACGGGCGTATTGCGGGGTAAAGTCAACAGGGGTGATGTGTTGATATTCATGGGTGCCGGGGATATTTGGGAAGTCGCCAGAGATTTTGTCGTTGACGGTAGCGGCGATTGATATTGGCGGTTGTTGATATTGATAATTATTAATACTTTGAGGAATATTATGAATAAATCAAGTTCAAAGCCGGTGAAAGCCGCAAAATCAAAATCTGTAAGGGTCGGCGCGAACCGTCAGATTAAAATGGCGGAGAAGCGGGCCAGGATGCCGTCTTTAGTGAAGCGCGCCGCGTTGCGGTTTGCGAAAGCGGCCGCTTGCGCCGCGCTTGTCGGCGGGCTCGTGTTTTACGTTTGGGTCCATGGTCAGGCGTTGACGGACAGAATTTCCGGGGCGGTAAGGTCGAGTAACAGGCTGCCGTCCGCCGTCAGGATAACCGGCTGCTCTTTGCCGGTTCAGGCGTCGCTTATGAGGGCGGTGGATTCTATGACGCGTATCGACTCGTCGTTGTTTTGCCGCGCCGGAATTTTGAGGGCGGCATCCGCTGTTCCGGGGATAGAAAATATCGGCGTCAAGAAGATTGGAAGGATGTCTAAGGATAAAACGACGATAATCGCCGTGAAAGAACGTAAGCCGGTGGCTATGGTTCATAACGGCGGTATTTTTCTAGTTGACAGGATGGGAATATGCTTTTCACCGGTTCCGGGGCGGTTTTACGATTTGCCGCTATTGACTTTCGGCAGTGCCGCGCCGGGCGATACGGTTGATTTGAGGCTGTTTAACGGTATCAAAAGGACGGCGCGTAATCTTGGCGGCTCGTTCTTCAGGGATATTTCGGAGATTGATATGAGCAAGGCGTCGGAGGTTAATTTGATTTTCAGGGCGAGCGACACGGAGTATAAGGTCGCCGCGCGTGACGCGGAGAGCAGGCTTGTCCACGTAAAGGCGCTAAGAGAGAGGTTGACAGGCGACAGCGCGAGAGCGATGCGCATAGACCTGAGGTACCGCAACCTTGCCTTTGCGACGGTGCGCTGAGCGGCTGTACGGTTTGTCGGCAATAACAAAATATATGGAACGGTTGTCAATTTGTAACGCCTAATACAAAAAAAGGGGTAATGGTATGGACAATGACTTGTATGTGGGGCTTGATATCGGGACGACGAAAGTCGCTTGTATAATCGCCACGCGCGGGGAGAGCGGGGGGCTTGAGGTCGTCGGCGTCGGCAAATGCAATTCTATAGGGTTGAAAAAGGGCGTTATGAGGAATATGCAAAACATCGTCGAGTCAATACAGACCGCCGTAAAGGAAGCGGAGCTTATGGCCGGCGTGGATGTGGACGACGTATGGGTCGGAATCGCCGGCGACCACATAAGGGCGTTCGACAATCCCGGATACGTGGCCATGACCCACGAAGACCGCGAAATCAGGCAGGAGGATATAGACAGAGTGATTGAATCGGCCAAGACCGTGAAAATCCCGGAGGATTACGAACAGCTGCACGTCATCCCGAAAGAGTTCCGCGTGGACAATCTGGAAGGTATAAAGCAGCCGCTGGGAATGATAGGCGTACGCTTAGAGACGCAGGTGCATATAATAACCGCCCAAATCACGAGCATTCAGAACATTACGAAGTGCGTGAAAGACGCGGGGCTGCGGTTGAACAAGCTGGTGCTTGACCATCTTGCGTCAAGTTATTCGGTGCTTGACAAAGACGAAAAGGAACTCGGTGTCGCGCTTGTGGACATAGGCGGCGGGACGAGTAATATCGCCGTCTACCACGACGACAACATCCGCCACGTGTCAATCGTGAAGGAGGGGGGGGAGGATGTTACGCGGGACATATCGATAGTCCTGAAAACCCCGCCCGCGGAGGCGGAGAAGATTAAGAAGTCGCACGGGTGCGCCTATTTGCCGCTGCTTCGGGGAGACGACGAGTCTTTAATGATAAAGATGACCGGCAACCGCGACGACAGGGAGATAAAGAGGAGCCTGCTTGTGGAGGTCATAGAGGCCCGGATGGATGAACTGCTTGGGCTGGTGAGGCAGGATATGGAGAAGTCCGGCCTTATAAGCCAGATGGGCGCTGGAGTGGTGCTGACCGGCGGCGGTTCGCAGATGCCGGGTATGCGGGAAAAGGCGGAGAGCGTTTTTCATATGCCCGTCAGAATCGGCTGCCCGCAGAAATTCGGCGGGCTGGCCGATATGGTCAGGACGCCGAAGTTCTCCACCGGCGTGGGGCTGTGTATGTTCGGGTTGGAAACGGCTCATGTGGGCGGAGTCCACAAGAGCGGCAAGAAAAAGAGCTCCGGCGGCGAGAGCGGATACAACAATATCATTAAAAAAGTATTTTCGTGGTTTTCGAAATATTTCTAAAACTTATAACCCTGCAAGGAGAGGTGTATTATGACAATGCGTTTTACAATTGATGAGACTTTCAAAGCTGTCGCGAAGCTGAAGGTCATAGGGGTTGGCGGCGGCGGCGGCAACGCCGTTAACCGTATGGTCGAGGAGGGGCTTAGCGATGTTGAATTCATCGCGGTTAACACCGACGCCGCGGCGCTCGATAAGAACAAAGCCCACAAACGCCTGGCAATCGGCAAAAAATTGACGGGTGGGTTGGGCGCCGGCGCGTGTCCCGCCATCGGACGCCAGGCCATGGAAGAGGACAAGGATGCCGTAGTGGAGATCCTTAAGGGCGCCGATATGCTGTTCATAACCGCCGGAATGGGCGGCGGAACAGGTACCGGAGGCGCGCCGGTGGTCGCCGAGATAGCGAGAGAACTCGGAATACTCACGGTCGCCATAGTGACGCGCCCCTTCCTCTTTGAGGGCAAAATGCGCGAGAAACACGCCGTGGAGGGCATCTGCGAATTGCGGAAACATGTCGATACGATGATAGTCGTTCCCAACCAAAAACTGCTATCCATCTCTGACCAGAAAACGACACTGATAAACGCCTTCAAAAGCGCCGACGAAGTGCTCCACCAGGGCGTAAAGGGCATCTCCGACGTAATCACAAAGCCCGGCCTTGTAAACCTCGACTTCGCGGACGTCAGGACGGTCATGACCGGAATGGGCGACGCGATCATGGGCACAGGCTACGCAAGCGACGACGACCCCAACCGTGCAGTTACCGCTATCGAAGGCGCAATTCACAACCCGTTGCTCGACGACATTTCCATCGCCGGCGCGAAAGGTATGTTAGTCAACGTCACCGGCGGCGAGGATATCACGCTTTGCGAAGTAGACGCTGCCATCATGGCCGCCCGAAATACCATCGGCGAAGACGCGGACACTCTCATAATCTTCGGCCACGTGGCAGACCCTGAGATGAAAGGCCAAATAAAAATCACTGTCATCGCGACAGGCTTCAACCAGGATACTGTCGCGCAAGGCAAGGGTTCGCAAAGCTCTGGCAAGGGCATGGTGACCGTCGCTCTGCCGAAACGCGAACCCGCGGTACAGCAGACAAGCCTCGACCTTTCAAGCGTGTCCCAATCCCCAGTAAGTCCCATTGTGGCCGCAAACGCGATGGGCGTGCCGCACGACATCCTTGGCTGCACCATGGGATTGAAAACCGCGGGATTGAAAACGGCGGAACGCGGCGGCATGGACGGGTGGAAAGAACCGGGGTCGATAATGAACGGATACCGGATGGGCTTGGGAGACAATGCCCTCGTTCCGTCGTTCCTGAAGCAGCAACACATGAGTTAGCGGTATCGCGGCAAAGTTAATGAATCCGCGGTGTTTGCGGAGCGGTTAGCAATGAACAAACCGGGAGGCCGTGCGGACAAACGTCCGCGGCCTCCCGGCGTTCTTGTTGAGCGTGAAGTCACCCCGGCGGCCAGGCGAGCTCCCGCCCGCCCAAAACGTGGATGTGCAGATGCGGTACGGTTTGTCCGGCGATTTCCCCGGAATTCACTACCAACCGATACCCGCTCTTGTCAAGCCCAACCCTGCGCAACGATATGCAGAGCGCCGCCGTCAGTCTTCCCATCAGCGTCGCGACCTCCTCCGGCGGTATGTCATGCACGGCCGCGTAGTGCTTCCTGTGAATGGCCAAGAGATGCGTGGGCGCCTGCGGGCTGATGTCCCTGAATACCAACACGCAGTCGTCCTCAAAAACCTTGTCGGACGGAATTTCGCCCGCCGCGATTTTGCAGAAAAGGCAGTCGCTCATGTTTTTTAATCCTTTTTTTGAGTTTTTACGGTGTTTTTTTCATTAGCGTAAAAAATAAATATAATATTTTAATAACGATATGCCGATATTAATTATATTAACAAATTGATTTTTAAACGTTAAATTAAATGAAACGGTTGGAATTGTCGTTATGAAGTCGGTTCAAGAATCTATCTGTCCCAGTCTTGGTCGCCGGTCAACGGTTATTACGGTTTTGACGCAGGCGTTGCTGTTTGTTGCGGTGTCGGCGGTTGTCGCGCAGCCTGTTGTGGACCGCCGTGACATCGGCGTTGCCGCCGTTTCCGTCCGGTCGCCGGCGGTTCACCGCAGTCACGGTACCGTTATCGCCTGGTCGGCGTTGGGCCGCCGCGACGCCGGTGCCGTCGGCATCGCCGTCCAATCGTCTACAATGGGCCGCGGCGCCGCGGCCGCCGCGGCCGTTGCCGGCAATCGGGCGAAAGCAACGGCAGCCGACAGCGTCGTCGAGGCGCAAATGGAGGCGCAACTGCAGGACGAGGAAGCCCAGGACTTCAACTCCCTCTTCGACGACTTCGGTGACGACGACGGCATCATGGCCGTGGACACCGCTTTCGCGTGGAGCAACAGCAGGATAAACTCCGGCCGCTTCGACTACAAGGCCCTGGGTGAGGGCGACACCATAAAGATACCGCTCGTCGATTCGGCGCAAAACAAACGGTTTTTCCCGCCGTTTTCAAACCGTGTAACCTCGCCCTTCGGAAAACGCCGCTTCCTGTGGCACTATGGCATGGACATAAAGCTCGCCAAGGGCGACACCGTCAAGAGCGCTTTCGACGGCATAGTCCGGGTCATCCAGTACGACCGCCGCGGCTTCGGCAACGTGGTAGTGGTGCGCCACCACAACGGCCTCGAAACGGTCTACGGGCACCTGTTCAAGGTATTGGTCAAGCCTAACCAGCGCGTAAAGTCCGCCGAAACGGTCGGCTTAGGCGGCAACACCGGACGCTCTACGGGCGCCCACCTGCACTTTGAAATCAGGTACTACGGCGAACCGATTGACCCCAGGTACGTCATAGACTACGATAACCACGAACTGTGGAGCGATACCTTAGTGTTGACAAGGGATAATTTCGAATATCTGACGGAGCTGCGAAAAACGGTTTACCACACCGTGCGCCGGGGCGAGGGTTTAGGCTCCATAGCGAGGCGCTACAGGACAACGGTCAACGGTATATGCAAACTAAACGCCATCACCCCCAAAACAACCCTAAGCGTAGGCAGACGCTTAATCGTCAAGGGCGCCAAAGAGGTCGAGGTTCTGGAAAAAGTAGGCGTCCCCCCGCCGGAGGCCGATGCCGGGGCGGGAACCGAGGCGGCGGGCGTGGGCGGGGATAAGGACGAGGCCATGAACAAGGCTGACGTGGACAGCGGGATAGACTAATCGCCGTAATATCATGCAAGAACAATGGAGGCAGGCGGCAATGCTTAAATTCAGAAACATAGACGCAACCCCCGAAGACCCGGTAGAAAAATGGGGCGTGATGGGTATTCTATCCGCGTTTGAGAGGGGCGGTGTGGAGGATTGGCGCAAGATTTGGAGGAGCGTCAACGCCGACAGGTCGCAAAAGGTTGCGGCCGCCGTCGCCCATGTGAAAGGGATGCTGGAAAGCGGGGATGTGGGCTA
>JAITCM010000111.1 GCA_031283085.1 Chitinispirillales bacterium
GCCGCCGCGTATGATGTTTACGAGTATGTTTGGATATATAACACAAACGTAGGGCATTCGCCGAAGAAGTTTACCACCGCGCACAGGACGATTCTTCACGCGGTTAAATCGAAGGAACATAAGTTTTATAAAGATAACGTGGCTATGCCGTATAAAAATCCTACGGATAAGCGCATTATGAAAAACATCGGCAACGGGTCGAAAGGCAGGATGCCGTATTCATGGGCATACTTTGACCTTGTGAAAAATGTTTCAAAAGACAAAACATTTCACGCCTGCCAGCTTCCAAAGGGACTGGTAGAGATGTTTATAAAAGCAGCCACCAACGAATCGGATACGGTACAGGTGTTATTTGGCGGCAGCGGCGGCGAAATTTTACTCTGCAAGGAGCTTAAGCGCAATTTTATCGCTTCGGAAATGCATAAGCCGTATTATGATTTAATACTGGACAGGCTTAATAACAACGGGGATATTAAACCCGAATTCCGATGCATAAGTTGCACCACGGAGCAATCCGATTGCGAAAACCGTACTTTGTTCGATTGATGCCCACGATAAACCGTAGTTTTGAATCTCATAATCTTATAGGGGATAATGTTTTTACCGACAATACGTTTGAATGCCGGGCATCAGGCTGGTTAAATTGGATTCTTGGCTTGATAAACGAATGAAGATGAACGGCTTTGCGCCAAATCTCGGCGGGCGCGTATATTGTTGAAGTTGCGGGAGACGGGTATGCGGCGAGGTCGGCGGTTACAGTCAGATAGCCGGTGGCGCATATTTTTTTGCGTGGCGCGTAAGATTTATGTATATTATGTGTATCAATATTAAAAGAAAGGGTGTTTCATGAAAACTCATCGCGTTATGGCAAGTATCGTGTTAATCTGCGCGTTTTTTGCGGCGGCTCGCGAGTATAGCGGGGTTGTGGTGGACAAGGCAACCCAAAACCCGGTGGAGGGGGTTTTCGTTTCGGTGGGGCACACGGAGTTTTACACCCGCACCGACCAGGACGGCAGGTTTTCCATTACGAACCCGACTACGGCGGTATCCTGGCGTTCCGTATCGGCCGCGCCGATGTCGGCGCGGTGGGATTTTCGCGGGCGGGCGCTTGATTTGCGCTTGGCCCCTGAAGTAACCTCCGCGTCCGTTTATTCCATTAACGGCAAGAGGGCGTTTCACAGCCGCGTCCCGCCGTCAAGGGTTGTCGCCCTGCCCTCTTTGGCGGCGGGGGCTTACCTGCTTGAGCTTCGCGGGGAACGGGGGGCGCTTGGCAACGCACGCGTCGTCTTGCCGAATCAGGGAGCCTCTTCTTTTGCCATTGGCATAACACCGGCATCCGGCGGCGGTTCGCGCCTGTCCAAATCGGCGCAGGCCTTGGCTACGGAGCGCCTCATCTTCCGGCACGACGGCTACCTCCCGAAAGACAGCGCTATGCCCGGCGCTAACGCCAATATGCGCATTGAACTCAAGCCTGACGAGAGGGCCTTCGTCTTTGACCCGTCAATAGTGCGCGAATACCGCTTCACCATCAACGCAACCGATTTAACCTATTTGAACACTTACGGGTACAGGGAGGAATTTGTGCCGGCGGATATGAGTTTTGATGGACAAAACATTGGAAAGGTGGGCCTTCGCTACAAGGGTTCGGGCTACACGCTTCCAAGATGCTTTTTCCAAAGTTCGTGGAGCGGGGATGTTGATACCACAGGCACCCCCAATAAGACGTGTGCCAAAATATCCTACAAAATCAAATTCACGCACTACGATCCGGAGAAGCGGCTTCGCGGCCTAAAGAAACTCAATCTGCACGCGATGTCCGCCGACGGCACGAAGATGCACGATATGATATCCTACCAGCTGTTTAGGGAGATGGGGATTCACGCCCCGCGGGTATCGTACGCCAACGTGTATGTCAACAACTCGCTTATAGGGCTTTTTGCCGTAGTTGAAGAGGTTGACGGCAGGTTTACAAAATCAAGATGGCCGGACCATGGCGACGGCAACCTTTACAAGGAGGTATGGCCTAAATCCGCCGATTCAAGATATTACCGGGACGGCCTCAAAACCAATGACGACCCGGAAGATAATGCCAGTATGCAAAGGATGATATCATATTACAACGCGATTAACTCTTCAAACGAACAGAACTTTGCGCAAAACCTTTCCACTTACATGGATTTCGACTATTTCCTGCGCTACCTGGCGGTGGATGTCGCCATCAAAAACTGGGACGGCATACGGTCGTGGTACGTGGACAAGTCCACTGGGCAGGGCAACAACCATAACTATTTCTTTTACGAAGAGGAAAACCCGGACGGGAAAATCTGGATTGTCCCGTGGGACATGGATCAGGCTTTGGGGCAGCGGGACAACTACTTTGACGGTATGGGCGGCGGGTTCGGCGGGTTCGGGCAGCCCTTGCCGCAGTGGAATGTGCCTACAACGAACTGTGGTAGCCAAAGCGCCGGAGGAAATAATTTCATACCGCCGAATTGCGACAAACTGTTCAAATTCACGGCGTCCGCCTATTGGAGCCGCTACGTGCAGCTCGGCGACCTGTTTTTGAACGACGTATTCACAAGCCAGCGGTTGAATGACTGGATAGAAAAACACAAAAACACGATATCGGGCGCGGTGCAACAGGACCCGGCGGTCAATCAAACTGCATGGACAAATGATGTCAACGGCATGAAAAATTACTTGCCGGCAAATATCACGGCGTTTAGAAACTATTTGCATCCGTAAAAATCAATACGGTAAAATTATCCTTTATAAAAGGCTGTTGATGTGATTGCGTTTGAAGGCGTCTCCAAACAGTACGGCGATACCGTATTGTTTGAGAGGGCGACGTTTGGCATAAACGAAGAGCACCGCACCGCGCTTATCGGGCCCAACGGGGCCGGCAAGACCACCTTGTTGCGCGTGATCATGGGGGGCGAGCAACTCGACGGCGGGTCGCTCAAGTTGCCGGGGGCGCTCACGGTCGGCTGGCTGCCGCAGGAGGTGGAAACGCTCTCCGATGCCACGCCGATTGAGACCGTGCTTGAGCCGTTCAAACATCTGTTGCGCTATGAAGAGCGTTTGGGTGAGGCGGCGGCACAGATAAGCAACGGCGACAATCGTGCGCTTAGGAAGATTGACGAGCTTGAACGCGAGATGCGCGTAAGCGACGGGTTCTCCATCGCCCCCCGCGCGGAGATGATTCTCGACGGGTTGGGCGTTCCGCGAGAATCTTGGAACAGACCGTTGCGGGAGCTTTCCGGCGGCTTCCGCATGAGGGCGGTACTGGGGCGGCTGCTCCTCCAAAATCCCGGTATTATGTTGCTCGACGAACCCACCAACCATTTGGATATGGACTCGCTTATCTGGCTGGAGCGCTTTCTGGCTTCATATCGGGGCGGGATGCTGATTGTCAGCCACGACCGCGATTTTCTCAACCGTATGTGTACGCATACGGCCGACATCCGTAACCGCGGCGTCCGCGTTTACAACGGCAACTACGACAAGTACCTCGCCGCAAAAGCGGAGGAAGCCGCCGCCGCGGAGGCGCGCGCCAAAAATATCGAGTCGAAGATCGCCGACGCCGAGCGTTTCGTGGAGCGCTTCAAAGCCAAAGCGACCAAGGCCGCCCAAGCGCAGTCCAGGGCCAAGATGGTGGAAAACCTGAAAGCGGAGCTGCCGGTAATAGAGTCGGAGGCAAAAACGGTCAGCTTCAAGTTTACCTGCTCGCGAGAGTCCGGTATCGCGCCGCTAAGCCTCAAACGCTGCTCCGCCGGATACGGCGAGAGGGTCGTGCTCAATAATATAGACCTGGAAATACGCCGAGGCGACAAGGCCGCCATAATCGGCCCCAACGGGGCGGGAAAGTCAACGCTGTTAAAGTTATTGGCCGGGATGATTAAGCCCGTCGGCGGGGAGATGATACTGGGACACAACGCTGAATTACGTTACTTCGGGCAACACCAGTTAGAGCAACTCGACGGCGAGGCGACGCTGTACGACACGGTGGCGGCGCACTCGGCGAGCAGCGACAGAACCTATATAAGAAACGCCTTGGGCGCGTTCCTGTTCGGCGGATCCGCTGTTGACAAAAAGGTAAAAGCGCTCTCCGGCGGAGAAAAATCGCGCTTGGCGCTGGCTACGATACTGGCGAGTCCGGGGAACGTCTTATTATTGGACGAACCGACGAACCACTTGGACATCGCGTCGATAGAGACGCTGTCGGAATCAATGGCCTCTTACGCGGGGACTATACTGTTCGTCTCACACGACGAATATTTCATATCGCGTTTGGCAACCCGAATAATAGAGGTAAGGCCGACGCGCATTAGGGACTTTCCCGGTAACTTAGCGGATTACAGATACTATGTCGACAAACTGTTCAAGGAACAAGGCGACAACGGCGCGGTAAGCAGGAAGAACAAGTCCGCGTCGCCGTCAGACGCGATTGACGAAAAGGAAACAAGAATCAGGGAACGCGAGGAGAAAAAGAGGCGCGAACGCGAGACATCAAAGTTAGAACATGAGATAGCGAAAAAAGAGACGGAGATTGCGGAACATGAATCGATACTAAACGAGCCTGACAACGCGTTGAAATACGAATTGTTACATTCGACATCGGTTGCGATAGGCGTATTAAGGAAAGAGTTGGACGGATTGATGGAGAGATGGGTGGAGGCGGGGTCTTGTTGATGATGCGATTCATTCACACTCACATACCATTATCAATACCGGTATTGGCATTAGTGTCAACACTAATCGCCCGCGCCGAAGATACCATTCCGATTCCCGCCCCCGTCATTTTCTTTCTGCACGAAAAACAAAGCGTCAAATCAATAGACAGCCTGCTAGCCCTGCTCGCTCCCGCCGATTCACTGTTGATAAAGTCCCAAAATCGACTATCTAACGGCGACGACCAAAGCAACCTCTCCATCACCGGCTACAAGTCTTTCGGCGTATCCGTAGGCGAGTTGGGCGAGGTCAACCTGGAGCAGGGTTTGGAAGCGCTTATAGAGGGCGAGATACGTCCGGGCACAACGCTACGCGCTCAACTCAGCGATCAGGGCTCGCAGCTTGACGGGTCCACCCGCGAGATAAGCGACATTGACATAATGTTTATCGAGTTGACGAGTAAGAGGTTTACCGTCACCGCCGGCGACCGGTACGCCAAATGGCTTCAGGGCGGGCTGCTTTCTGGAGAAAAGAAAATCGTGGGAATATCGGCATCCGTTACACCCGATGCCTCCGAGCGGCTGACGCTGAACGCGTTCGGATCGTTCTCCGGCGGAAATCATACCGTGCAGACCGTCAAGGGGCGAGATGGTGTGCAGGGGCCATATTACATGACGGGAAAAGGCGAGGCCGGGATTATCACACCAGTTTCCGGAACGGTGCGGATACGATTAGGCGGGCGAGAAATGGCGGAAGGGATTGACGCTGACTATACCGTCGATTACGATATAGGTTCGATAACGTTCGGGCCGCGTGTTCTCGTCAGCCAAGACGATTTTATAAGAATGGAGTACGAGTACAAGTCCTTTGATTACCGCCGTATGTTTACCGGCGGCGGCGCGGCGTTTCGCGCCGGAGACAGCCTGCTGTCCGTGGAGGGAGTTGTTTGGAGCGAAAGCGACGACAAAAACAGCCCCATAGAAATTCAGCTTAGCGAGGATGACAAGGAGGTATTGAGAAATAGCGGAAACAAACCGGCCTATCTGTCGTCCACCGCAAGGCCGGTGCATCCGTTGGACGTAGCGAAGACGAGCGTCTTCTATCCGCTGTATAAAAAAAGCTACGAGGCCTCGATTGCAGACAGCGTTCTCGTCTACGCCTCCTACGACCCGCTGAGGCCGGAGGATGTTTACGGATTCTATACCGCCCTGTTCACGCCGGCGCAACGCGGGGAGACAGGCGCCGATTATGTAATCGACACGACGATTGAGCGAGGGCAGTTTGTCTACAAATACGTCGGGGCGGGGCAGGGCGACTATACGGTACTCGCGCCGGTCGCCGCGCCGAGGCGGGAATCCGCCACAGAGATAATCGCGCGGTTGAAAACGCGGAACGTGAAAGCCTCTCTCAATCTCGTTGGGAAAGAGGTTGACGAGAACCTTTTTTCGGAGATTGACGACGGCGGCAACCTCTCCGCGGCGGTGATGTTCAAGTTGGACGCCGGCGAGAGGCAACTTGACAAACGGGGAATTTGGGGCGGCGTTGACTACAGATACAGGTCGCGGCGGTTTACCGGCGAGATTTTTTCCGCGGACGAGCGAAAAGACCGCTGGGACACCGACGGAACCGGCGGCGTAAACAACGGTAATAACGGTGTAAACGTCGTTGATAAATCCGACGGGCACTACTTTCACAGCGTCGAATCCACAATCGGCGCCACTGTCGCCAAAGGCGCGGCTCTGAGCGTCACGGCGGGGCGCACATACATTGACTCAACGGTAGAGACGGAGAGGGCAAACATCGATGCCAACGCGCGTTTTTTACGGGACAAACTGCTGCTAACCGCCGGGGCCGCGCTCTTTAAGCACCATCTTTCGGATATCGATATCACCTACAGGCGCTACGGCAAGCTGACCGCGAAACCGGCGCCGCCGTGGGAGACCGTCCTCGATTATAGAGACGAGTGGAGTACCGACACATCGGGCCGCGGCGGCGGGCGGCTCTCCGGCACGGCGGAGCTCGCCTATATGCCGGCGCAACTGCGGCAGAGCGCCAACTTCACACAATACAGAAAAGGCGTCGATTTTCCCGGTGCGGTCGATACCGGCTACGCTTTTACGTGGGATCAATCCGTCGCCTTCAATCCGCTTGACAAATGGAAATTGAGCGGCTCAGTCTTGTGGCGGCACACGGAAATAAAAGGAGAGAACAGCGCGTCAACATTCCTGATGTCGGCGGTAAGCGACATAGAACCGACGAAGGGCGGGTTCTCGTCGCGCCAGGAGTACCGCGTCAACCAAGAGCTGTCTTCGCGGTTTGAGCAAAAAATGTACCATATTGGCAAAGGGCTCGGCACGCACGCTTTTGATTCGACAACTGGGGAGTTCCGTCCCAGCGTAAACGGAGACTATATCATCCAAGAGGTGGAGATATACGACAACATATCGATGACGACGGTGCGTAAGACGCGGTTAAACGCCGACTGGTACTACCGCCCGACAAAAAAAATCCGCGGCATCCTGGGCGACCTGTCCTGGAGCGGAGTGTTGTCGCTGGAAGAACACGTTGACTCCAGAAACGGTAACGTCAAATCGTACGTACCGGGGTTGATGTCGCTCTTTCCGGCAGAAAATGAGGGTGGGACTCCGCCCGTATCAACAACACAGGCATCAACAATGACCGCGGGATTAGGAACAATACCACAATACCCAAATTACGCCGACCTTTCATACCGCCAGGATATAGAGCATAAAGTTCGGAACAGCCTTTACAAAACAAGGCTTTATATACTGCCCGGATTGCGAATCATCCGCTCTTATAAAGAACCGGTTTTTGAAACAGGATTGTTAATAGAGAGGAAAAAGAACCGTTTGCTGCTGAGCGTGGAACCGCGTTACTTGACGGTCAAAAGGGAATACCTGTTAAAATCGCAGGACGGGCAACAGGGGAATTTCGACTTGGGCGATATAAGCGCCGAGCTGGTTCAGAGTATATGCCATGAGGAAAAAGTTGAGTTTTATATACGCGAAAGAGGCGGATTGGTCTATGAAAAAGACTCTAAACGCTTTATACCGCCGCCATCGGACAGCGCGGTATACGTACAGATAAAACCCGGAATGATATACCGCCCGACAAAGAACGGCATGACGGAACTCTCCTACACCTTCTCCTATGTCCCGCAAGGCGGCGAGTTGGACTACAGGATGGCCGGCGGGCAACAACGCGGCACATCGCACATCATCACATGGGTCAGCGACATAGACGCCGGCAAGCACTTCAATTTGTCGGGAATGTACAGAGGTGAGTCGACGAAACGCCCTGACGCAAAGACCTTCGCGCCGATGCGGCACGTGTTTTCGTTTCAGGTCAAGGCGTTTTTGTAAACTCGTTCCAAAACCGCCCGAATAAAAATATTTGACATCTATATTCTCAAATATTATATTTATACAGTAACGACTATGCCGTACAGACAAGGTATCCGGATTATAGGTATGGAGGGAGACCCCAAAATGAAGCCATTGCCTACAGGATTGCAGGTATTTGAGAATATTCGCAAAAAAGGTGCCATGTACGTCGATAAGACGGACATGGTTTACGAAATCGTGTCCGGTGCCCGGATGCAGTTCTTCCTCTCCCGCCCCCGGCGGTTCGGCAAGTCGTTGCTCTGCTGGACGTTGGACGCGCTGTTCAGCGGGAAGCGGGAGTTGTTTGAGGGGCTGGCCATCTCGAAAACCGACTGGGAGTGGGAGAGCTACCCTGTCGT
>JAITCM010000042.1 GCA_031283085.1 Chitinispirillales bacterium
TAATGTCCACCTTACTCGGCGCTGGGAATCTTAGCCCCGCGCCGCTCTTTATCCGGGCAAAAGAAACAAGGAACGACCGCGAATGAACCCCGACCTTTTCCAGCGCTACAAATCCTGCTACGAAGCGTATCTTCTGCATTTTAATATAATTGTATGGTATGGATATTAAGATTATTGTTGTTGCGGCCGGGGCGCGGTTTCGGAGATTCCGTAAAGGTATTTTCTAAGTACCGCGATACCTCGCCCACTTTCATTGTGGCAAACTCGGTATCCAGTTTATCTTTTATGCTGCGTGTCATCGCAATGCAATCACAGCGTAAATCGTCAACAATGTCAATCATAAAGTTAAATATAATAGCCGTGATTGTTTAAAGTCAAATTTTTAATGAAAATGTAAGAAGTGATCCCGTTGTTACCCTCTCGGTTTGCCGGCAGACGGGGTCGGCGGTCAAAATTTCTGGGGAATCCAAGTTATTTACACCTTACGGCTGCGTTTTTATTATTTTAGCGTATTAGGGATGTGCAACGTCAAAACAAAACGATGGGGCCACGCCGATGTCCGCAACGATTAAGCAAATTTTCGCCGCGCTGGCCGCGTTGACCGCGCTGGCCGTCTTTCCCGCAAATACCGAAGCCGGGCGGCCGCGAGACGTCGCCGCCCAAGACTTGCCGCCGTTCTCCACCTACAGGGAGATATCCGGCGTGACGGACGAAGAGGCCGCGGCCATAGAGTCCCTGCGCCGCAAGTACGCCGACAGCGCCCTCGTCTACGGCGTCACCGAGAGCATGGAGGCGTTTAGGGGCGGCGACGGCGACAGGGAGGTCCGCGGGTTCGCCTCGCACGTCTGCGCATACATGGCTAAACTCTTCGGGCTGAACATCAAAACGGCCATCCTTGAGTGGGGCGACCTGATATCGGGGCTGGAATCGGGCAAGGTGCACTTCTCAAGCGACCTGACGCCCACCGAGAAGCGCAGGGAGATGCACCACCACATGACGGGCGCGATTACCAACCGCGCCGTCGTCTACTTCCGCACGGAGGGGAGCGAACCCCTCGCTGTGCTGTTGACAAAGCGCCCGCTCCGCTACGGCTTCCTTGAAGGCACCACCACCTACGAGCGGGTACGCGAGCTGTCGCCCGACGTGTTCGAGGCCGCGTTCGTTACCGAGTACAGCGACGCCCGCGATATGCTCAGGGCGGGAAAGATTGACGCGTTCTTCGAGGAAAGCCCGGCGAAGGCGGTCTTCGACGCCTACGGCGGGATAACGTCGAGCGTCTTCCTGCCGATGATATACGAACCGGCCGCCCTCTGCTCGCAAACCGCGGAGCTTATGCCCGTTATCTCCGTCATGGAAAAGTTTTTAAACAACGGCGGGCGCGCCTACTTCGTCACCCTCTACAACCGCGGGTTGCGCGATTACAACGCCCGCAAGCTGTTCCTCCTCCTGACCGACGAGGAAAAAGAGTATATACGGAAGCACCCGACCGTCCTGTACGCAGCCGAGTACGACAACTATCCGTTCTCCTTCTACAACGCAAACGATAAGCAGTGGCAGGGAATAGCGCACGACATTCTGCGCGAGGCGGCGGCGCTAACGGGTATCGATTTCCGCATTGCCAACGGCGAAAATACCGAATTCAGCGAGCTGTTCAAGATGCTTGAGGCCGGGAAGGTCTCATTCGTCACGGAACTGGTGCACACGAGCAACCGCGCCGGAAGGTTCCTGTGGCCCAACACCCCAATGCTGCTAAACAGGTTCGCGTTAGTTTCGAGGCTTGATTACCACGATATAGGCATAAGCGAGGTATTCGGCGTGCGCGTGGGCGTACAGTCGGGTACCGTTTACGACGAGCTGTTTAACAGATGGTTCCCCGAACACCCCAAGGTCGCCATGTACGGCAACACAAACGCCCTCTTCGGCGCGTTGGAACGCGGCGACGTGGACATAGTCATGTCGAGTCAAAATCAGGTGCTGGCGGTAACAAACTACATGGAGCGCCCCGGCTACAAGATAAACGTGCTCTTCGACTACGCCTCCGAGTCCGCCATAGGCTTCAACAGGGAGGAACGCGTCCTCTGCTCCATTATCGATAAGGCGCAGGGCTTGATGGATTTAACGCGCATAACCGACCTGTGGCAGCACAAGACCTACGACTATCGCGTGAAAATAATGCAGTCGCGCCAACCGTTGCTCATCAGCATCTCCGTGCTGCTGATTTGCGTCGTGTGCCTTATGTACGTCCTGCTCAAAAGAAGGCTCGACGCCGGAAGGCGATTGGAGGCGCTCGTGGAGGAGCGCACAGAGGCCGCGGAAGCCGCGAACCGCGCCAAGTCGGCTTTTCTTGCCAACATGAGCCACGAAATACGCACGCCGATGAACAGCATCATAGGTTTCTCCGAACTCGCTCTCGATTGTGAAATACCGGAAGAGCCGAAGTCGTACATACACAGGATACTGGAGAATTCAAACGGGTTGTTGCAGATAATAAACGACATATTAGACGTCTCCAAGATAGAGGCCGGCAAGATGACCATCGAGAACGTACCCTTCGATATGCACGACGTGTTCGCCCTCTGCCGCGCCGCTACCGTTCCCAAGTCTATGGAGAAGGGATTGATGCTGCACTTCTACGCGGAACCTATCATCAACAAGAGGCTCGTGGGCGACCCCACGCGGCTGCGGCAGGTCTTCATAAACCTAATCTCCAACGCGGTGAAGTTTACGAACAACGGCGTAGTAAAAGCGTCGGCCACCGTCATTTCAACCGCCCCCGATACCATCGCTATACGCTTTGAGGTGAAAGACTCCGGAATAGGTATGACCGCCGAAGAGATGAAACGGGTGATGGAACCGTTCACGCAAGCCGACCACAGCACCACGCGCAAGTACGGCGGCACCGGGCTTGGCCTCTCCATTGTCAAAAACTTAGTGGAACTGATGGGCGGAGAGCTGCGTGTGGAGAGCACCCCCGGCATCGGCAGCAGATTCGGCTTCGATTTGATTTTCGGTACGATTGATACCGTCGAGACCGCAAAGAGCAAATCGGAGATTGCCGACGACGACCTGACGAAGCCGAACCTCGACGGGGAGATTTTAGTCTGCGAAGACAACCGCATGAACCAGGAGGTCATACGCAAACACTTGGAGCGGGTCGGTCTGCGGGTCACAATCGCCGAAAACGGCAAGACCGGTATGGACATCGTCAAAGACCGCGCCGATGGGGGGGAAAAGCCGTTTGATTTGATTTTCATGGACATCAATATGCCGGTCATGGACGGCCTCGACGCCGCGGCGCAGATAACGGCCATCGGCGTGAAAACACCCATCGTGGCCATGACCGCAAACGTTCTGTCGAGCGACAGAGAACTCTATGAGCGGAGCAATATGTACGATTGCATAGGAAAACCGTTCACATCGCAGGAGTTGTGGCGCTGCCTGCTCAAACACATCAAGCCCATAGACAAACAACAAGACAGGAACAACGAACAGGCATACGGCGACGACATCCTCCTGGAGATGCGGACAATCTTCGTGAACGACAACCAAAACACCTTCGCGGAGTTCATGGAGGCGATACGTCATTGCGACATCCAAAAGGCGAATAGAATCGCGCACACACTGAAAAGCAACGCCGGCACAATCGGCAAACCGGCGCTTCAAGCCGCCGCCTTAGACGCGGAGAAGCGCCTTGCGAACGGAGAAAATACGTTGACCCCGGAGTGCCTGAAAACGATGGAAACGGAACTCAACGCGGTGCTCGCGGAGCTTGAGTCGCTGCGTACCGAGAAACAGTAATACGGAAAACCGGTCTTAGATAAAAAACGCAATCAAAATCGCATTGTTGACGGGTTTGGAGCGCATTGTAAAAACCACAACGCCGAAATGGTCGTGCGAAGCAAAATACTCTGCGGCTACGTAACGCTAATTGCGGAAATCCCGCTTTTCAACAAAACCCGAAAAGCGTCTCAATCGCCCGCGTAGTCTCGTCGATTTCCAAAAAGTTGATACGTTTCACCGATTCCGGCAAAACCTCCGGGTACATCTCGCCCCACTCTATAAGGCAAACGCCGTCTCCGTTTATGTACTCATCAAGCCCGATTGACGAAAACTCCCTAACGTCCTCTATCCTGTAAAAATCGAAGTGGTGAATCGAAAAGTCCGGCGCGGGATAGGTGTTGACAATGGAGAATGTGGGGCTGCGCACGTTCACGCCGCTCGACAACGCCTCGACAAACCCTCGCACGAATTCCGTCTTGCCGCTACCTATATTGCCATTCAACGAGAAGACGTCCCCCTGACACACCGTCTTAGCCAGCTTCGCGCCTAAACGCCGCGTCTCCTCCACGGACGAAGTCAACGCTTTTACCGTCTTTGCCGCTCCCGTCATCGCGCCATCCCCGCGAGCGGCCGGCAAATGTACAACGGCACTATCATCTCCTCCGGCGATATGCCGCCGCTTTGGAAGACGTTCGGCGGGAGGCCCACTTTCTCGTTCAACGCGAGATAAAAATTCTCACGCGCCAATAAACACATACTCCCCCCCAACGTCGGCGGCAGCCTGAGGTGCGACAAATCCTCGAACAAAAACACCTCTCTATTGTCAACCGACGCCTTGTCGCCAAAGAAGCACCGCAGGTTCGGCCCGAGCTTATTCGCGGTCTCGTACACCTCGCTTGCGCGGCGGCAAAGGACGTGGCCGTGGCCGGAGGTCAGAATCACCGTGCGGTTGTCGCAGCAGACCTCCTTCATCACACCAAGCACCGTAGACTCCGCAAACTCCTGCTCCACACGCCTGCGAAACTCCGCCTCGTCGGCGACGGGCGCTCTCGCGTGCCTGGCGGCCGGTTCGACGCCGAGAACTTTCTCTATTATGTCAATGGCGACAACCCCGAACGTCTGCGCCTTTCTCATGGCATCTATCGCCGACCGCACGTGCCGCCGGCCGTTGGGCCCGTCGGCGGAGGCGAAAAGCGTCTTCACCTTCGCCGCCCCCACACGCTCAAGCCCGCGGCGCATCAGACGCTTCATCACGATAGGGTCGGCGGACGCCCCCTCAAATATCCCCGGCTCCGCCGCCGCCGCCTCGTCGGGATAGTAACCGGCGGCGAGCGCCGTAACGCAAAAATTCGATATGGTCGGAAGCAACGACATGAGCTTCATCCCGCTCACCGAAAATTTTCTTCGAAGCTCCGACTCCATACAGAGAAACTGGTCCAGGCGCATCCCGTTTAGCACAATCATCAACACACCTCGCCCACGGGCAAGCTCCGGCGCAACGACCTTTTCCAAAACGTCGATATGCATCGGCGGACGGTTGCTCCCCACACGCACCCAATCCGTATAATTCTCGGCGACGTAATCGCAAAACTTCTTGCCGGTGTCGGACTTCAGCCCGATGTGCATCCGGCTGACGACGTCGCTCGTGACCCCCTCCAGCTCAATATCCCATTTAACAAGCGAGTGATAGAGCCCCATCCAGTCGGAGACACCGAGATTGCCGCCGGCGCACGCCGACATCTCCGTGTAACCGCGCAAGTACCTGTCGGCAAGCTTATTGCGAGAGGCGCTCTGCCCGGCGTCCAATATTTGCTGACACGCGATGAGCAATTTACCGGGGTCGATGGGCTTAGCGAGATAGGCCTCGTAGCGCTTTCCCATCGCGATTTCCGCGCTGTGCTGATATCCGGTAAGCATTACGACGGGCAGATTCGGCCTTATTGCCTTTATTTCATCCAACGTGGCGTTGCCGCTCTTGACGGGCATCTGCTTGTCGAGCAGGACGAGGTCGTAGGCGGCGGGATTTTTCTCAACAAGCCGGATGGCGCTGTCGCCGTCGGAGACGGTCGTGACGCTGTAACCGCGCGTCTCGAGGAAGACGACGTGCGAGCGGAAGAACTCGATTTCGTCGTCTACCCATAAGATTTTTTTACTTACGTCGAACATTGTGGATGTGTCCCCGTGGAGTTGCTGGAACGGCCTCTTGCCGTAACCGCCTATATGTATAATATATATTACGGCGCGGCGGGAACGGATATAAAAGCCGTAATCTCCTCCATACCCCCCATATACGGCCTAAGCGCCTCCGGCACCACAACCGTCCCTTTTGCCGTTTGATAGTTTTCGAGAATGGCCACGATAATCCGCGCCGTGGCGAGACCGCTGCCGTTTAGCGTGTGCACGAAACGCGGCTTATTGTCCGTGCCCCTGGGACGATACCGAATGCCGGCCCGGCGAGCCTGAAAATCCTCGAAATTACTGCACGATGAGACCTCTAAAAACTTACCCTCGGCACCCGCCCAAGCCTCCAGGTCGTAGCACTTCGCCGCGGAGAACGACAAGTCGCCGTCGCAGAGCAACAGCACTCGATACTTTAACTTTAGCGCCCGTAGAATCGCCTCGGCATCGGTACGTAACGATTCGAGCTCGCGGTAAGAGTTTTCCGGCTCAACGAACTTGACGAGCTCCACCTTGTTGAACTGGTGGACGCGAAGGTATCCCTTGGTATCCTTACCGTATGAGCCCGCCTCCCGCCTGAAACAGGCGCTGTATGCGCAGTAGCGGATGGGCAGCTGCGCCGCCGGTATCACCTCGTCGCGGTACAGGTTGGTAATGGGCACCTCGGCTGTCGGTATGCAGTAAAGCCCGTCCTCGCCGATGTAGTACATCTGTTCGCCGAACTTGGGAAGCTGCCCCACCCCGAAGAGGCTCTCCCGATTGACAAGAAACGGCGGGAAGACCTCCGTGTAACCGTGCTTCCGTGTGTGCGTGTCCAAAAAGAACGATATGAGGGCGCGTTCAAGCAACGCCCCGGCCCCTTTGAGTACCGGGAAGCCCGCCCCGGCGACCTTGGCCCCGCGCGGAAAGTCTATGATGCCCAGCGATGTTCCGAGCTCAATGTGGTCTTTGGGTTTAAAGTCGAAAACCGGCGCCTCGCCCCACTCCGAAACGGTAACGTTATCCTGCGCCCCACACCCCTGTGGAACCGAAGAATGCGCCGCGTTCGGTATGTGCGCCATGAGCTCGTCGCGCCGCCGCAAAAGCTCGTCGCACCGTTCTTTCTGCTCCTTGATGGAGTCGGAGACACGCTTCATCTCCTGCATGAGCCCCGATGCGTCGCCCCCCTCTTTCTTGATTCGGGCTATCTCCTGTGAGTTGCTGTTGCGCACGCTCTCAAGCCGCTGCGCCTCCCCAAGCGCCTCCCGCCACGATGTATCAAGCTCCAAGACAGCCAGGGCGTCAACCGGGCTCTTCTTCCGCAAAGCAGCCGCCGCCACCCCTTCCGGGTCATCCCTCAACCGCTGAATGTCAATCATAACGCAGTACCCATTTCGTTAAATTAACGGTTCTTTAAAAAGTCAAAACAATAATCCAATGACATTATGTCGTTATTAAAGAACGAACCCGCCGGCGCTTTTTTAGTGTCATTCATCATAACAGGGTTGCCTTCTTATAATTATTTGAAAAGCTTTCATATAAAATATATCTTTCCTTGCAGATTTTGCAAACCTTTTTTTTCAATATAACGCATACTGGAAAATAAACTCCGCTAATGAATGTGATATGTTATTTTGAAACGGAAGCGGGCGAACGAAGTTCGCCCCTACGGTATTGTCCAACATTGCGGGTTGTAGGGGCGAACTGTGTTCGCCCGTGCGGCCAAAAACAAAAAGATGATATGCCGGAAAACAGCGTTCACAGCGCGTTTAAGACGCGTTATCGCTAAGGTTATAATACCAATATAATATTCCGCCGTTCCAAAATCACGAAAAATAACATTTTTTTCAACCGCGGTCCGCCCAACACGCCAGAGGACTGCCCCAGAAAAGCCCCAAATCGCCTCAAAAACGCGGCTTTTGCCCGAACAATCGCCCACAAGCCCCCGCCGAATAGCTCTGGCGCAATGCCCGCTCCACCGCCCATCTCCGAATATCGATGCGGGGGACAATAGCGCATGAAATTTTAGGGCATCGCGAGGCCAACATGAGAGGTCTTTCGCAAGAAAATAGTTTGTTGGAAGAAGCACAGGTGAGTATAAGGGCCGCACGGTTCGCACCGGGATTGAGCGGGCAGGAACGGGTGGACTTGATAAAAGACGGGCTTTGCAGGTTGAAAACGTTGGGCGTGTCTATACGTGAAGTTAAAGATGTTTTACACATAAACGAAAGGTAACTCTCATGTGCCGAATATCCGAGGTCGTAAAAATGGCGGAGGGGACTTTTATATGCGGTACGTCGGTAGCCTCCGATTTTATGGGCGCGACTACGGTGAACCTTTTTGACGATGCCGAAAAACGAGACTATCTCAAAATCTGTGTAAATTGGTTTTGGTCAATATGACTGGATTGCTTCGGCGCTTCGCGCCTCGCAATGACTGTCATTGCGAGCGTAGCGAAGCAATCCAGAAAGCCACAACTCTTAAAAAAGAATATTTACACAAAATTTGAAACTGTCTCCGAAAAACTTACCGTAAAAAGATTCCTTTTGAACAAAAGAACGCAGTGTTTTAGTGAAAACCCTATCGCTCCGGTCATAAAATTAGAAAACGATGTGCCGCAACACTTTTTGCGACGCGGTAATAGGGTAGAGTTTATTTGAGATTTTCCGCCATCCATACCTGATTGCCTATTTGCGCGGTGTGGTATTTCTAGCCGTCGCGCGGGTCGGTGAACTCGCCGAAATTGCCGCCCGCTTGACGCTGATTAAGCGATTCCATGCCATAAATCCCCGGTTATTGAATAAATATCACCCCAAACAACATTCTCGCGATAATTTCGCGGTTTTCTTTACCCTGCCGCCGACGCCTTGGCGCGTGTTTTTGAACGGGAGGGTTTGCTTGACGCCACCGCCTTCGCGGCGCGGTCGGCGGTCGGTTTCCGGGTTCGCCTGGTGTTCGGCAAAGATTCTATGTCGCCAATGTACAGGGTTTTGCCTAAAGGTGCCAACACATTCAGCACTGCGGCCAGCTACGGGCTCGTGCTGCCGCGCTCCATCTCGTCATCCCAACGGCACCCTATCGGGCTTATGGGTTTCTTGCCCATATTTTTTTCCTTTCCCTATATTGTATTGATAATATATATTATGGTACGGATAAGGCGGCGATTTTTATTTTTTGACGGGTAACCGACGCCGCGCACCCTTGCCGTTGCCAACGGAGGTGAGATGCGGACGGAGCGGGTCTCCGGCGGACGTAACCCAACCGCCCCCCAAATCAATCTTCCATAACACAACGCACAGATAATCCGGCGCTCACGTCCTCGACACCCTCGTACACTCTGCCGTCACGATAGTACATGCTCCGGCCGTACGCGTCGTCGTTCCCGTTCTTCGTAGCCGTCCACCAGTGACCGTAGAGGCCGGCAGTGATGAAACTGCCACCGGTGTTACGACTACCACCCGGCAGAGCCGAAAAACCATACGTATCGAGGTTTTTAATTTCATAGTCAGCGAGCCAACCGGTTTTCGATTTCAGATGCTTCCCGGCAACTTCCCACCCGCCAACCGCTTCAAGCATCGCCTTCCACTCATCGCGCGTCGGCAAGTGCCACCCGACAGGGCAAGCGGCCATTGCCGCGTCCCACGTATATAACATTCCATATATTTTTCCATTGACCTCGTCATCATCGTAACACCAGCTACCGTCAATTTTGAAGTTCAAATTCTCCGCCATCCACACCTGACTGCCGATTTTCACGGTGCGGTACTTTTGGTCGTCGCGAATATCGGTGAACTCACCGAAAGCATTGCCTGTCCGGCATTTATTAAGCGATTCCATGCAACAATCCCCGTTTGTGAATAATGTTAAAAGGTTTTCATTTTCGGCATCCTCTATTTTATTGCGAAAAGACAAACGGATATGTAGCCTCCGTCACGTCGCCCGGCTTGTCTATCTTTTCAAAGTTCCAGCTCTTCACGCGGGAAACCACTGTTGACTCAAGTTCGGAATCGGACATCGTCGATTCCACGATTTGGGCGAATATTACCTTGCCGAACTCGTCTATGGCGAACTTGACCGATATCTTTCCGGTCAGCCCGGGCTTCTCGCGCAGGCGCTCGTTGTAAAGGTCACGCAGGGTAGCCATGTTCTGCTTGATTACGCTTTTGATGCTGGCGCGACTGCGTCCGCCCGTTAGGGCCCCGCCTTTTAGGAAGTCTGGGGAGGTTACCTTGAGTTCCCCTTTCCTTTTGAGGTCCAGGCCGCCGCCGGTGCCGCCCATAAGGCCGCCGAGCAGGTCGTCAACCCCGCCGCCGCCACCGCTGAAGCCGGAGCCGTAACCGGAACCGTAACCGATACCTGCAACACCCTTACGGCCTACCCCGCCGTCGCCCCCCGACTTCAGACCGCCCACCCCGGAGAGGATGGAGTCAATGTCGGTTGCGAAACCGCCCTTGCCGAAGATGTCGGCGCTCGCCACGCTCTTGCCCTTGATTTGGCCGGAGACGATACTGAGAACGCCCATCTGGGTGACGCGGGCCCTGGGGTCGCCGCCGCCGGAGTAGATTGGTGGGTCGCTGGAGATGATGAGGATGAGTTCACTGGTATCATCATCGGATATGTCGGCCACACGATGGTCAGCGACGCTATCGCTGCCTGATTTCAGACCGTAGTCGTCACCCTCGCCGGAGATGAGTACACTGGCATCATCATCGGATATGTCGCTCATTTGATGGTCAGCGACGCTGTCGCTATCTGATTTCAGACTATAGGCATCACCCACGCCGGATGGGATAGAGTCAATGTTCGCGGCAAAACCGCCCCCTTTGCCGAATATACCGGAGTTCGTCTTTACCGGAGTAACTTGCTTCACCGGTCCGGCGGCTTCTCGTGAATTCTTAATCCAATAGATTGCATGGATTGCGGCCACAACCCCAATCACTAACCCAACCCCTATCACCACCGCAAACAACAGCGCCCGAACAAACCGCCCAATGAATACCATGGAAAAACTCCTTTTTGAAAAAATATCTATTTTAGAGACGGTTCCACTTTATCTTAAATGGCGTATCCTTCTTTTCATCAATATCTTCCACCGGTTCATCCCACTTAAAAACCAAGGGAATGTTTTTCAGTCTTGGGTCATAGTTTCTAAAAGCCTCTTCCGTTGCTATCTCCGCCAACGCGAAAGCCGCTCCGTTCTTCCTTATGTTATACTCTATCTCGGTTTTGCAGCTATCCATCAGCTTCGGAATCTCTTGTACAGTAGTCTTCCACCAGCTCAAGTCGGATATTTTCGTAAACTCAAACTCGTGCGCTATGACCTTTACCGATGGCATCGTCAAAAACAGCGTATCGGTTCTGTATTCGTTCACCCTGACTCTCTTGCAGTCTATCCCGAGGGATATAGTGCCACGCGTCGTGATAAACAAGTGTTTCTTGATCCCCGGAAACCATGTCCCAATCATCGGCTCGAACGTACCTTCGTAGTTACCTTGCACCGTGATCAATTTCGCGGTCTTTGTCCAGTCAACCGCAATGGTGATGATATCGACTGACTGTTTAGCAGATCTGCCCAGTAATAAGACGAGGCCAACTATTAGTATGATTACCGCGCCGCCGATTACTAGTTTTAGCTTAAACATACAATCCCTCCTACCGCTGAATGTGAGTAATTAAGTGCCCTACATAATATCCTATATAACACATAAATGAAATCACAATTGAATACAAACACCCCAAGAGTATTATCACGATATTTTCTTTAGTTTTCGTTTTCATAACCGTTTCCATCCCTCAAAGCACCGGTTCGACCGGTTCCGCGTCTTTGACGCAGCGAACCGAGAAGCCCCTGTTCCATAAGCACAAACACCCTCTCGCGTAATCGTTGAGGTGGTACATATTTAGACTCTTGTTGATACCGGCAGAGTGCTCCGTAGCAGTCCACCAGCGACCACATTCGCCGACGCCGTAGAGACCTTTGCCTGGGACGAAGTAGCCGCCGGGCAACGCCGAAAATCCGTAATCGTCACTACCATTACCGTTTTTGCCCTCAAAATCATTCCAACCGCTTGTCGCTTTCAACATTCCGCCCGCGGCATCATTACCGTACCATGCCGATCTCTGGGGGATACGAAGGTAAGGCGGTGTACTATCGGTATTGTAAAGGGAATCATATGATGGCGGCTTCACAGGAACTATTGGTCCCCACAGGCTTTTACCGCTCACCGCAATCAACAAATCTACCCACTCATCAAGAGACGGTAAGTGCCATCCCGCCGGACTAACCGCCCTCGCCGCCTCCCAGTCATACAACCTGCCGTATTTGTCGTGTAAGGATTCATCACCGCCATAACTATAAGCATGACCGGATTCCGGTTTATAATTGAAATTCTCCGCCATCCACACCTGACTGCCTATTTTCACGGTGCGGTATTTTTGGCCGTCGCGCGTATCGGTGAACTCGCCGAAAGCATTGTCCGCCTGACACTGATTAAGCGATTCCATGTAACAACTCCCGTTCTTGGATTTATCTTCGGTTTTCGGCTGTTGCCGCTAATTGAAACAGCCCTTGACAACGGCCAACAGGACAGTGCCGAGGAGCCACCCTATAGGTATTGACAATGTCAAGAGTATTCCTTTTATTATATCCATTTTTAAAGTTCTTTCGGTAGCGTTTTTTATTACCGCAAACACGCCCACACTGCCTCAAAGCGCCGGTTCGTGTCTTTTTGTGGGGCTTTTCGCGCACCCCCCGCCCGTAAGCCCCGCGATACTGCTGTTGGCCACCCCGCAGTATTTGCAGAAGTATTTGCTTTTTTCCGAACCTTCGTAAAGCCCGTGCTTCTTGGACGGGCTTCTGCCGCACCCTCCGTTCACAAGCCCCGCAATGGTGGGGGTTTTCGTTCCGCAGTACTTACAGTAATAGTTCGCCACGGCGCGCCTCTTTTGTTTTCAGGTTTTTTGTTATGGTTTATGGCTGAATTATAGATATAGCGATTTTTGGAAAGTTTCGTGCAGGTATCATTTTGCCGAAAATTCGGGGATGGGGACGGAGCGCCCCCCACGGTGAAAGACGCTTGTATGGCGTTAGTTTCGCTGTTAAACCGGTTATGGTTAGTGGGTAGAGAACATGGGGGGGGGGGGGGGGGGGGGGGGCGGGCCTGGGCTAAGAAGAGGCAGGGGGGGGTGGGG
>JAITCM010000050.1 GCA_031283085.1 Chitinispirillales bacterium
GAAAATCTTTATCCTACCGCGTTTTAGGGATTAATTTAGGCTGTTTTTCACGTCCCATATCAAGTCAGTAGGAGTTTTCCGCGACGGCGGACAGTTGCGGGATTAAGTAAGTAATTCCCTTTCTTTTTGGTCCCCACCGTATTTTGTTGGAAAAGAGTACGAAATTGGGGAAACTTACGAATCTTGGCAAACCATGCTTAGAACCGTTATCAATTTGCACACAAAAGCGTTAAAACCCGGCGGTTTTATGGTTATCAACATTGCGGATATCATCGCATTTAAGGATGAAACAATTCCCAAAATACAAGGGCTAAACATTTCAAACCGCAAAAGCCCGGTTACAAAAGAAATGGTTTTGGAAGCCAAGGCAGAGTTTCCTTCTTATAACCGTGACCAATTGGCGGCTTATTTAGGATGCAGTGAGCAAACCATAGACCGGCGTCTTAACGGAAATAATATCCGTGGCGGCAAACATCAAGCGCAGACTCGAATAAAGTTAGTCGGCGGTCAGATAGAAGCATACGCATATAGTTGCGGTTTATATCTCTATGATAAGCGGATTTGGAAGAAAGATCCGGCTTGGGCAAATTCACGATGGACAACCAATACCCTGAAAGCTGTAAGCGAGACCGAAGACTTGTATATTTTTTGGAAGGTCGGTGAATATGAAGTCAATCGTTCCCGCCTTACAGAACACGAATGGAAAGAATGGGGTTATAGGCAGGTTTGGGACATTCCGTCTGTGCGGAAAAACGACGACCACGAAGCAAAATTTCCCCATGAATTGGCGCAACGAATTATAAAGCTTTACAGCGACCGTGGCGACATCGTCCTTGATCCCTTTCTAGGTAGCGGAACTACAGCCGTAGCGGCTTTACAGGAAAGTAGACATTACATCGGCATTGAAAAAGAAGAAAAATATGTCGCATTAGCGCGTAACAATATCAAAAGCGCTATGGCGCAAACGTCGTTATTTGACGAAACACCGCTATTTAAAACGATACATCAGCATAGCGCCATTCGGCAATTTGTCGCAACATTGCAAAACTAACGCGGGCCCGAGTCTTTCGCGGATTTTTTTCTTTGTCGTCTTTTCCAGGGAATAGTAGCCCTTTGTACATCTGTAGATAATTCGGTTTTTCCACAAGTAGTATTCCGTTTGGAATTGAGACAAGCGATATTCTTTTTAATGGCTGTCCACATTTCGCACTTGTGAGTCCAAGCATTGTATATACCGGTTTTAATACAATATGAACTACCGGAACTATTGTTCCATCGCTTAATACAAAGACCGGCGGAATAGCGCAGTGGAAAGGATGGGATGCTCGCTGTCCCTCTGCGGTCATTATGTCATTTATTACGCCATAGCTATTACTATCCCATTTTCCGTTGCCGGAGATTTGATTATGCGACATTATAGCGCTTAAATTGCTCTTTACGATATTGATTAAACAAAATAACCCTCCCACCAGCAAACTTTCGTTGAATGAGCGGTTGACGTTAATATTAACCATCAACCACGAACGCCTCGTCTATCAACATGACGGGAATATCCTCGCGGATTGGGTACAGATACTTCCCGTCCTCGCGAAGCAGGCCGCCGTCAATAGATTCCTTGACCGTTGTCCCACCGCGGTTGACGACGGTTCCGGACTTGATGCCGTCGTTGATTTTTTGGACGGCGTCTTTGCCGATCAACGAAACGCTTTGTTTCGTTTCCGGGCAGCACAGAATTTCCAACAGTTCTTTGTCCACCATTTTGTCGTTCCTTTTTTGTGTTAATGCGTTGATATGATATCGTCAATTATACAACAATTTATCGTATTGCCAGGCAACGGGGCGGGCGAACCCCGTCCCTGCGTATCGTTGACACACGATTATTTCCTAACGCACGCCTTGACCGCGCCGCACACTACCTCCATGCCGCGCTCGATGTCCTCCACCGGCGTGTTGGAAAACGCGAGACGCAGGCAGTCGTTTTTTTCCCCCGCCGGGTCAAACGCGCTGCCTATCACAAACGCCGTACCGCCCTCAAACGCCTTTTGGAATACCTCCGAGGCGTCCATATACGGGGGTAGCGTTACCCAGATGTAGAAGCCGCCCCTGGGGGGCGTCCAGCCCACGCCTTCGGGCATAAGCTCCTTCAGGCTGTTTGTCATTATCCCGGCACGGCGCCTGTAGGCCACGCGCAATCCCTCTAAATAACCGGGCATTTTGTCCTTTGACAAAAACTCCGCGGCTAAAACTTGCGTGAAAGTCGGGGAACAGGCGTCCATAGACTGTTTTGCCAACTGGCACTTGTCGATTATCTCAGGCGTCGCGCAGAGCCAGCCGAGACGCATTCCGGGGCCGAATATCTTGGCGAATGAGCCGGTGTAGCATATATTTACGTCATGATTCGACATGGACTTCATGGTCGCCGTCAGCGGTTTGTCCGCGGCATCGAAGTAGAGTTCGCCGTAGGGGTCGTCTTCAAGCAGTATGATGTCACGGCCGCTCAGGGCGTCCAAAAGTTCCCGCTTGCGCCGCTCGCCGTAGATTATCCCGGCGGGGTTGTGGAAGTACGGCGTCACGTACAGGAGCTTGGCCCGCTTCCCTAATTTGTCAAGCGTTTTCAGCAAATCAGGGATGATAATGCCGTTGCCGTCCATCGGCACGCCGACGGTTTCCGCCCCGTAGGACTTGAACGCGGCTAAGGCGCCGATGAAGCTGGGATACTCGGTAACAACTGCGTCGCCGGGGTCGGCGAAAACTTTGGCGACCAGGTTTATGGCCTGTTGCGCGCCGGTGGTCACGATTAGGCCCTGGCCGTCCGTATTGATGCCCTTAGACCCCAAGTACCGCCCTATCTCCGCTATGAGCGGCGGGTAGCCGTCGGTTGCCCCGTACTGCAAGGCGGTGCGCTTGGCCCGCGTGGACAGGGCGCCGTAGAGTTCGTCGACGATGTCAACGGGGAGGAGCGAGGTGCCCGGTGAGCCGCCGGCGAAAGAGATGAGCGACGGGTCGCCCGCGAGCTTCATTATCCTGCGAATCTCGGAAGAGCGCATACCTTGAGCGCTTTGTGAAAACGGCGGTAACATATAGAATCCCCCCTGTTTCTGGCCGACCGCAAATAATCCCGCCAAACTACGGTATGAATATATATTCTTTGCAACCATGAATCAAAAAATAATTTCATTTTCAAAAAATTGCTTTTCCGCCTGTTCATGATGTATTATTTATATAATCAAAAATGGTGTGATATGACCACATTAGGCCTTGCGCGGCGTTTAATCGACAGATACGATTTTCAGATGTTTGACGGCATAGTTGTTGCGTTGACATTGGAGGCAAAATGTAATATTTTGTATTCTGAAGATACGCGGTTATATGGACAATTTGGGGGCTGACGCCGGAGGGCGTATGGACAGGTTTGTGCGGTATGGGCGTGATATGCTGATGACAGCGGCGGTGCTTGCGATGGTGGCGGCAGGGTCGATTTGGCTGCATGGGTTAGGGAAGAAACCCAGGCTGGAACCGGCGCCGGTATATGCAAGAAGCGGACCGTTCCCCGACACGCTCGTTGACAATAGAGACGGCCGGATTTACCGGCTCGTTGCAATAGGCGGACGGACGTGGACGGCGCAGAACCTGAATTATAAAACGGATGATTCCTGGTGCTACGGCAATGACAATCTTAACTGCGACAAGTACGGCAGGCTGTACAGTTGGGAGGCGGCACGGCGGGCGTGCCCTGCCGGATGGCGTTTGCCTACATACCGGGATTGGGGCAGGCTGATAAAAGCGGCGGACGAGAGTTCCGCCGCGGGAAAGATGCTGAAAGCGGCAAGCGGGTGGGGCAAATCCGGCAATGGAACCGATGTCTACCGATTTTCGGCTATGCCCGGCGGCTACCGGAACATCGACGGCAGTTTCAATAGCATCGGCACGGACGGCACCTACTGGGCGGACACCGAATACGACGGCGACGAGAGTTCCGCTTACGGACGGTACATGGACTCCGGCTTCGATTACGCGAAAGATGTCATCAACCACAAAAACATTGGGCTATCCGTGCGGTGCGTTCCGGCGGATTCAAACACGTTCCGCGACCCCAGAGACGGCAAAATATATGAAAAAACAAATATCGGCAATCAAACATGGATGGCGGAGAATTTGGATTACGGAACCGATGGCAGCTGGTGCTATAACAATAACTTTTTTGCGTGCGCCATGTACGGCAGGCTGTACAGCTGGGAGGCGGCAAACGCGGCTTGCCCGCCGGAATGGCATTTGCCGTCCGGCAAGGAATGGGATAATCTGGCGCTCGCGGTAGGCGGTGAACGGGAGTATAACGAAAAGGAAAAAACCGTTTCCTGGGACAATGTGAACAGCAAGTTGAGAGCGGAAAGCGGCTGGGACCAACGCTTCCGGGTTCATTGGAAAGATATGTACGGATTTTCGGCCCTGCCCATCGGCCGCCGCAACCCTAACGGCACATTTGACCCTATCTACGGCGACGGCTGGGGCGAGTGGTGGACAGCCGCGGCATCCGGCGGCGACACCGCCTTTATCCGCAGAGTTAGTTACTACCGAGACTATTTGGACGAGTACGGAATCAACAGGAGCGAGGGGCTCCCCATTCGTTGCGTTCAAAACGGCAAATGACATATATTGCCATCGCCATTATTTATATTATAGATTACAGGAGTTTTCCGCTCCCAAAGAGAGGCCGCGTGGGATGCCGATGCTAAATCAAAAGAATATTTTCGAGCGGTTTTTGGAACAAACTTTCCATAGCCGCGCCGAGGCGCTTTTAGCGGCCTTTGAGCGGTACCATGCCTGGCTTGTGTCCGAGAACGCCGGGATTAATCTGTTTTCGCGGAGGATGGATACGGATGATATATGGACGGTGCATTTTTTGGATTCACTTTTGTCAATAGGGTATGTGGACTTTCGCGGGCGTAGCGTGTTGGATTTCGGGACGGGCGGGGGGTTGCCGGGGTTCCCGCTGGCGATAGTTTTTTCGGACGCGGCGGTCACGCTGTTAGACGCGACTAAGAAAAAAATCGCGGCGCTGATGAGAGCTGCGGAGCGTTTAGAGCTTGGGAATTGCCGCTTTTTGGACCAACGGATTGAGGAGGTTGACGGACAACACAAATTTGACATAATAGTTTCCCGTTCCGTAAAGATTGAGCCGGCCTACAAACCGATATTGCTGCGATTGCTCAAGCCGAATGGGAAAATAGTCCTTTATAAGAGCAAGGTACTTGATGATGTGTATCAATTTGATAACACGGAAATATTCGACGTTGACACGGAAGCGGCGGGAATCGGGGAGCGTAAAATTGTGGTGGCGCGGAGATGAAGTTTGTTTTTAAACAGTCTCTACTTTTTGGAAAATACCATCCCAAGCGATTTCAGAGCGTCTATAATTATAGAAAACATTGTTCTACGCTGTTTTATGGTCTCTACGGGTTCAGAAAATGTCTCTGCGCCTGTGTCGTACTCATTGAGAGCCTGTTCTTCGCGTTCGCCCCCTTGCTCCTCATGCGAACGCGGGCTCAAGCCCGGCATGACGGTTGAATCGTCCGAAAACGGAAGTGTCTCCGCGTCCGCGCCGTGTTCGTCAAGAGCCGGTTCTTCAAGTTCAATTTCCCGCTCTTCGTTGGGACGCGGGGTCAAGTCCGGCGTGACGGTTGAATTTTCCAAGAATTGTTTACACAAGTTTTGAGCCGGTTCCGTCAAACCCGCGTAGTCATCGGCGAATCCTTCCGCCCCGCAAAACTTTGCTATCACCATCTCCTGAGCCTTTCTGTCGAACTGATTTACCCTCACTCTTTCGCCGCCGACCTTTCGTATCTCGGTTATTATCCCCGCGGAGATTCCATTGTCAGTGGATATTTTTCTGTTTTTGCCTTTGTCGTTTATCGTATCGATGTAGCCTTCGGATACCAGCCATTCGTTGATGCCGGCCGCGCTGACCTCCCGGCGGTTGCGGGGGGCGAGGTATTCGTTTATTCTTCCGGCGATGGCGCTTACCGGAGCCGGTTTGTCGGTGATTTTCACGTGTGTTACAACATCGGCGGTGTTATCTTCGTTATATGCCGTTACGCCCGTTTTTTTCTTTGTGGCGGCCTTGTCCGTAATTTTCGCCTTAATTGTTTTTTTCTTCGCGACGGCCTTGCCCGCAATTTTTGTATTCACGACGTTTTTTTGCGTGTCAACGCTGTCTGTGATATTTGTTTTGGTGGGGTCTTTCTTCGTATCGGCCTTGACCGCAATTTTTGCCTTGACCGCTTCTTTCTTCGTGACGGCCTTGTCCGTGGTTTTCGCTTTGGCCGTTTTTTTCTTCGCGCCGACTTTTTTCACCGTGTCGGCCTCGTCCGTTGTGACAGCCACCGCGTTGCAGCGGTCGCAGTTGCCGCACTTATCCGGCGGGGTTTCGCCGAAGTATTTGAGTATGAATCCGCGCAAACAGCCCGTAGTCGTGCAGTAAGAGACTATATCTCGCATACGTTCACGGCTCCGGTCTTTCAGCCTCCGCCCGATTTCTTTATCGGAATGCCAAGACTCTTTGTCGTTTTCAAGCAGCCACGCGTTCATGCGGATGTCTCGGTCGCTATAGAACAGTACGCACTCCGCCGGTTCGCCGTTACGTCCGGCGCGTCCGGCTTCCTGATAGTAGCTCTCTATATCTTTGGGCATATTGAGATGTAACACAAACGACACGTTGGATTTGTCAATACCCATGCCGAAGGCGTTTGTCGCGACCATTATTTTTATCCGGTCGTACAGGAAATCGTCTTGATTGTCGTGCCGCTCCTTGTCAAGCAGGCCGGCGTGGTAGCGGGAGACGCTGTATCCGCTGACTTTCAGGCGTTTGCACATAATTTCCACGTAACTGCGCGTACCGCAGTAAACAATTCCGCTGCGTCCCTCTCTCTCTTTCAGAAACGCGGTAAGGGCATCGTATTTGTTTCTTGGTTTCCGCGCTCCGAAGTAGAGATTCTTGCGGTCGAAGCCCGCGATTAAAATTTGCGGGTCGCGGAGGTTGAGCTGCGCCAGGATATCCGCGCGTACCTTCGGCGTGGCTGTGGCCGTGAAGGCGGACAGGACGGGGCGTTTCGACAGCTTGGCGATGAAGTCGGGTATTCGCGTGTAGCTGGGGCGGAAGTCGTGCCCCCATTGCGATATGCAGTGCGCCTCGTCAACCGCCAGCATTGATATGTTTACCGAACGGGCGAAAGCCATGAAATCCGGGGTCGGCAGCCTTTCGGGTGCGACGTATATCAACTTATAGGCGCCGTTTACGGCATTTCTTAGCGCCTTGTCCACCTGTCCCTGTGTCAGCGACGAATTAACGTACGCCGCCGGAATACCCGACCGGGTCAGGGCGTTCACCTGGTCTTTCATAAGCGCGATGAGCGGCGACACGACGAGCGCGACACCGTCCATCATGAGCGACGGAACCTGAAAGCATATCGACTTCCCGGCGCCGGTAGGCATTATGCCAACCGTATCCTTGCCCGCCAGAATGCCGTTTATCAGCGTTTCCTGGCCGCCGCGGAAATCGTTGTGACCGAAATAATGTTTTAACGCCTCATGCGCAGTCATTGCCATTTTTTTCACCGTCATCGCGAAGTTGCTTTTACGACTCGATAAACACGGTGTCCCGCAACTTGTTTATCTCGGCGTAAACCAATCCGCTAATATGTTAATATCGTTTTAGGGAATGAATATACAATAATCGCTTTCAATAATCAATATAGGAATTAATTTTGATTTGAACCATACATTTATTATATTCATTGTGTTCATTCGTATATCGTTGGATTTTGTGCGGTATGTTTTCTGGATTGGCTTCGCTCGCAATGACTGCGGAAAACGGCAGTGACGGTCATTGCGAGGCGCCAAAGCGCCGCGGCAACCTGTGTATCTCGGCGTAAGCCAATCCAGTGTGTTGCGGTTAAACGTTCGTATAACGTCAGAAGAGGAGAATTATTGTGAACACCCGCCCCCGCCCTGTAAGGCCGCCCCATTTCAAACACCGGGCGACGGCCTCCCGCGACGCCATCGTCTCATTATTAGACAAGACGCTTCGCACCGCCGAGATTACCGACAGGTCGGTCAACGGATTGCAGGTGGAGGGCGCGGCCGATATCTCTATGGTCGGCCTCGCGGTGGACGCTTGCCTTGAGGCCTACGAGAAGGCGCACGGCTTAGGGTGCCAAATGGTCGTCGCCCACCACGGGATAATATGGGAGGGGATAAAGAGCGTGACGGGGCCCGTGTACCGCCAAATCGCGTTTTTGGTGAAGAACGGAATCAACCTCTACGCCTCGCACCTGCCGCTTGACCTCCACCCCGCGCTCGGCAACAACGCCCGGATTGCCAAGGCGATAGGCCTGCGCGACCTCCGCCCCTTCGGTAACTACAAGGGCGGTAATATCGGCTTTGAAGGCGCGTTCTCACGGGCAGTTACGCTTAAAGCGGTCTCCGACGCGATAAAAAAGCTATACGGCGGCCCGGTGTCGTCATTGCCCTTCGGCCCGCAGAAGATCCGCCGGGCGGCGGTAATCTCCGGCGGCGGGACGGCCTGCCTGCCGGAGGCCATAGAAAAGAAGATTGACTTGTTCATAACCGGCGAGCCGAGCCACGAGAATCACCATCTCGCCTTAGAGGGCAAGATAAACGTGGTCTACGGCGGCCACTACCATACCGAAAAGCCGGGGGTTATGGCACTGGGGGAATTCCTTAGCAAGAAGTTCGGGGTGGAGACGGTATTTTTGGACGTGCCTACGCTGGTGTGACGGCTTGCAAATTAATATTTTGATTTCCGCCGTCCACCCTATTATATTCCATAGTATATAAACATCGTCCCAAACGGAGTACCCAAGGCCCGGAAAACCCAAACATATTGCAGGAGAGGGCATAATGTCCACGGAAGAAGAAAAGGAACCCGCCAACGCCGCCGCCGAGGGCGGCGCCGGCGCCAACGACAGCGTCATCGGCAACATCCGCCACGACGTCTCGCTACTGACCGAGTATGACGTCTACCTCTTCAAGCAGGGTAGCCACTCACGCCTCTTCGAGAAGCTCGGCGCGCACCTGACAAGCGCCCCGGACAAGGCTAAGGGCACCTACTTCGCCGTTTGGGCGCCCAACGCCAGGTACGTCTCGGTCGTCGGTGCTTTCAACTCCTGGGACGCCGGGCGCCACGGGCTCGCCGCCCGCGGGGACGGCTCCGGGATATGGGAGGGGTTCATCCCCGGCCTCAACCACGGGACGCTCTACAAGTTCCACATCGACTCAAAGACCGGGCGCTACAAGGTGAACAAGGGCGACCCGTTCGCAGTGTTTTGGGAGCAGCCGCCGGCCACCTCCCCCATAGTCTGGGATATGGCCTACACTTGGGGCGACGGCGACTGGATGGGGAAGCGCAAAGCGAAGAATAGCCTAAACGCGCCGATTTCCATCTACGAGATACATTTGGGTTCCTGGAAACGTAAGGGGAACGACGGGAACGATTGGTTGAGTTACAAAGAGCTGGCGCCGGAACTCGCCGATTACTGCGAACGCCTCGGGTTCACGCACGTCGAGTTTCTGCCGGTGATGGAACACCCGTTCGGGGGGTCGTGGGGATACCAAACTGTCGGTTACTTCGCGCCCTCGAGCCGCTTCGGCACACCGCAGGATTTCATGTATTTGGTTGACTATTTGCACCGGCACGATATAGGCGTGATACTCGACTGGGTGCCGTCGCACTTCCCCAGCGACGAGCACGGGCTCGTCTACTACGACGGGACATGCCTCTTTGAGCACGCCGACCCCAAGAAGGGCTTCCACCCCGATTGGAAGAGCTACATCTTCAACTACGGGCGCAACGAGGTTCAGGCGTTCCTTCTCAGCAGCGCGGTCTTTTGGCTGGACAGGTATCACGCCGATGCCATCCGCGTCGACGCCGTGGCCTCAATGCTCTACCTTGACTACTCCCGCAAAGAGGGCGAATGGATACCCAACCAGTTCGGCGGGCGGGAGAATTTGGAGGCGATAGCTTTCCTGAAGCGGATGAACGAGGAGATATACAAGGCCTTCCCGGACGTGCAGACAATAGCGGAAGAGTCTACGGCGTGGCCGATGGTCTCCCGTCCGGCCTACGTGGGCGGGCTCGGCTTCGGAATGAAGTGGAACATGGGGTGGATGCACGACACGCTCGAATATATGGCGAAAGACTCCATTTACAGGAAGTACCACCACAGCGAGTTGACATTCAGTATGTTGTACGCTTTTACGGAAAACTACGTACTGCCGCTCTCTCACGACGAGGTCGTCCACGGGAAAAACTCTCTTGTCAACAAGATGCCGGGCGACGATTGGAGGAGGCTCGCGAATTTGCGCCTGTTGCTCAGTTATCAGTTCAACCACCCCGGAAAAAAGTTACTCTTCATGGGAGGCGAGTTCGCCCAGTTCGTTGAGTGGAACCATGACCGCCAGCTCAATTGGGAATTGACGCAGTGGGATCGCCACAACGGCATACAGCGGATGGTGGGCGACTTGAACAGGATTTACAAAAAAGAGCCGGCTCTGCACTATTACGATTTTGAGCCCAAGGGATTTGAGTGGATAGACTGCAACGACTGGGAACAGAGTATTCTCGGTTTCATCAGGAAAGGGCCGGATGAGTTTGACCGAATGTTGATAGTGCTGAACTTCACGCCGGAGCCGCGCCGGGGTTACCACGTGGGTGTGCCTGTCGCCGGTTTTTGGGAGGAGATATTCAACAGCGACGCGCTTGAGTACGGCGGGAGCGGCGTCGGCAACGCGGGCGGTATGCCGACGGAGGCGAAGCCGTGGCACGGCCACAACCAGTCGCTGCCGCTGACGTTGCCGCCGCTGGGGGCGGTGCTGTTCAAAATCAGGAAGCCGGAACCGAAGGCGGAGGTTGTTCCGGGGGACGTGGCCGGCGATGGCGGTACCGGTTCGACGGAGCAATAATTATACCGTGTCTATATTTTTGTCAACAAATCAATAAATCAACATAAACAAAAAACAATAGGAGAGAGGTGATGGCCAGTACTGAAAACAAATTACCGCCCGTTAACACGGTCGGTACGGGCAACGAAGAGCCGGTAGGTTTGTTTTACGGCGGGTTTGTGATGATAGGTATGGCGGTCGGCGCGTTTGTCGGGTTTATGATAGGCGGCGGACAGGAGGAGTTTTTGGCCGGCGGGTGGATAGACAGCGTAATCGGGGTGGTGACGGGGCTGTTCATCGGCGTCGGGCTGGGGCTTATCAGCCACGGGGTTTTCTTGTCGAAGAGGTGGAAGAAGTAGGCGGGTATTGATGTCAAAACCCAAAATAATAGTAATGTACTCCGGCGGCTTAGACAGCACGATAGCCGTCCACTTGCTGAAGTCCCAGGGTCTCGACGTAACCGCCCTCCACTTCAGAATGCCGTTCAACGTCGGTGCAGGCACGTCCCCAAACGAGGTTATGGGGTATGCCGACGCCTTAGGCGTTCCGCTACGCGTAGAGGAGGAGGGCGAGGAGTTCGTGGAAATGGTTCGCAACCCCCGTTTCGGTTACGGAAAGAACGCCAACCCCTGTATCGACTGCCGTATACACCGCCTGAAGAGCGCGGCTCGGATTGTGGAGGAGGTTGGAGCCGTCTGCCTCGCCACGGGTGAGGTGGCCGGTCAGCGCCCCATGTCGCAGAAGCTCTACACGCTCATGAGGATAGAGAAACACGCCGGCCTGAAGGGAAAGTTGCTACGCCCGCTCTCCGCGAAGCTGTTGCCGCCCACGGAGGCTGAGGTGGCCGGGATTATCGACAGAGAAAAGTTACTCGACATATCGGGAAGGAGCCGCGCCGTCCAGCTGGCGTACTCTAAACAACACGGCCTGCGCCACAGCTCGCCCGGAGGGGGGTGTCTGTTGACGAATGTCGAGACGGCCGCGAGGTTCAACGAGTTGATGGCGCGCAACCCGCGATTCACGCTGGAGGAGTTCAAGCTGTTGGCCTACGGGCGGCATTTCAGGAGGCCGTCCGGGTATCGGGTTATTGTCTCCAGGGACGGGGATGAAAATGACAGGATAGAGAAGATATGCCGCCTTGCGGAGCTACCGGATGTGTCGGCGCCGTGGTTGGACGTATCAAAGAAGCGTGACGCATCGATAAACCGGGAAATATCAACGCCGAAAATTCACCTTTTCTACCTGCGTGACACAACCGGCCCGATAGCCGTGGGGCTGGGTGAACCGGACGAGTCGGACTTGTGGTTCGGCGCGTCGGCCGTGGTGCGCTTCTCGCGGTTACGCGGGGAGAATCGAGCGGCGGTGGCGGTTTGCGGCGGCGGGGTTGATATGGTGATAGATGTCGGAGCGGCGGGGGAAGAGGTGTTGGACAGTTGCCGTATTTGCTCGGCTAATTCTGACAACCATCCAAGTACCTGAGAACCCGTTTACGGTGGTCGTGGGAGTCATTCGAGGCTGCTTTGAGGACGTATGCCAAAGGAGAAGACCACCCGCCCTCCCAAAACAGTGACGGCGGCCGCCCCGGTAAGCTCCATCCCGATAAACGCCGAGTTTCGCGACTTGGAGAAAAACTCCGCTGGGTTGACCGTCCGCCGCGCCTCCGGGGCGATAAGCGTCACATCCGCCGGCGCCCCCTCTTTCAGCGTTCCGCCCGACAACCCCAAAATCCTGTTCGGCGCCACGCTCATCCTCTCCACCATCTGTGTCGGCGTCAATACTCCTTTATTGACAAGAACCGTGAGCACAAGCCCAAGCGACGTTTCCATGCCGATTACGCCAAAGGCCGCGTTGTCGAACTCCACGTCTTTCTCTTCGGGGACGTGCGGGGCGTGGTCGCTGGCTATGGCGTCTATCGTCCCGTCGGAGAGGCCCGCTATCACCGCGTCCCTGTCGGCGGCGGTGCGCAGCGGCGGGTTCATCTTCTTGTTCGTGTCGTAGAGGCCCACGTCTTCGTCGGTAAGGGTGAAGTAGTGCGGGCAACTCTCCGCCGTGACGTTTACCCCGCGTTGCTTTGCCTCCCTGACAAGGCGCACCGATCCGGCGGTCGACACGTGCGCAATGTGCACCCTCGCGCCGGTGTACTCCGCCAGCATGATGTCCCGCGACACCGCGATGGTCTCGGCGACGACGGGGATGCCCCTAACGCCGAGGCGCGTCGATACCTGTCCCTCGTTCATGTGGCCCTTGGAGCTAAGTGTCGGCTCCTCGCTGTGGCATATCACGGGGATGCCGAATGACTTCGAGTAGTTTAGCGCGTTGCGCATTACGTTGGCCCTGGCCACGGGCTTCCCGTCGTCGGAGACCGCGACCGCGCCCGCTTTGACCATCTCGCCTACGGGGGCGAGCTCCTCCCCCTCAAGGGCTTTTGTTATCGCGCCTATGGGGTAGATGCGGCATGGGCAACTCTCGCCGCGTTGTATCACGTAGCGGATTTTGGAGGCCTCGTCGAGCACGGGGCTCGTGTTGGGCATACAGGCCACGGCGGTGAACCCGCCCGCCGCCGCGGCCTGAGCGCCCGTCGCTATGGTCTCCTTGTCCTCCCGCCCCGGCTCCCGCAGGTGGACGTGCATATCCGCGAGGCCGGGAACCACCCACAGACCGGCGGCGTCAATCACGTCAACCCCGCCGTCGCCGCAACCGGGAAACAAATCCGTGAGCATCGACTTGACAAAAGGTTTATCGATGACTGACTTGACGACGCCTTTGTCAAGCACGACGGTCCGCGGCCCGTCGATACCGGAGACCGGGTCAATCACACGGCCATTCGCGATGACAAGCGGCCTCGACTGCGGCTCGCCGTTGCGCGGGTATTCAACGCTGCCTGCGCCTTTTGTTATCATTTTTTTGTCTCCCCATTCGCCCTTACCCACATGGAAACCCGCCGGCCGGCCCCCTTAGGCTCAACGGCAACCGCGTAAACCCCGGAACGCGTAATCGTCCTCAAAATTTTGGCCGGGTCGTAGCGGCCGGGGGCGCTTACGCTAAACCGGCCCGCGACGCGCCCATTTATGCCGTATATCGTAACTGCGGCCGGGTCGCTCGAATAATATTCGATTATCCCGTTTTGAATGACGCAACCCCCCCCTTGCCGCCTCCGCGCCGCCACGCGGGGCGTCGGGCATTCCGGTACGCCCGTAACGTTATCGTTCCCGAAGTCCCGCGACATAATAGGGTACAGCGCTATCCGGGCGTTGGTCTCGCGGCGGTTGTTCTTCCAGTCGAACAGCGGCAACGAGTTGTCCCCGGAAAACTCCTCCGGCTCCCACACGAAAGTGCCGAACCGCTTGCTTTCGGGCAGGGCGAAGACCAGGTCGTTGACCTCGCGGTGCCTGTCCGCGTATTCCACAACGGCTATTTTTATACTGTGATTGTTGGATATGGCGGCCAATATCCGCCCCAGGGAATCCAAGTCGCCGTGCCACTTCGGGTAGTAGGACAGCCCTATCACGTCGATTTTGTTTGCCGCGCCCGCCTCTACTTGATTTAACCTCGATTTTAGGGTCGTCAGCCAGTTGTTTGGGTTCCTCTCCGAGATGGTGTGCATCATGATTTTGATATTCGGGCCGACGTCCTTTACCCCGTTTATCCCGGCGTTGACCAGCGCGGCGAAATTGCCCCAATTGCTCGTGCTGCCATCCGGGTGAATCATCCCGCCGACGACCTCGTTGCCAACCTGCACCATGTCCGGCAGCACGCCTTCGTCTTTGAACGCCTGCAGGCTCTCCCTTGTGTAGGAGCGTACCTTTTCCGTCAGTTGGCTGAAAGTAAGCCCGCGCCAAGACATCGGCTTGTGCTGCTTGCCGGGGTCGGCCCACGTGTCGCTGTAGTGGAAATCAAGCAAAAATTTCATTCCGGCGGCCTTTACCCGCTTGGCCATCTTTATCGTGGAATCGGTGCCGCAGTACCCGGCCGCGCTATACGGCGATTCGCTCTCGTCCGGAATCTTTGCCGCGGGGTCAACAAAGAGCCGCAGACGGATATAGTTAAACTTGTGCTCCTTGAGAATATCGAAAATGTCCCTTACCTGCCCGTTATGCGCGTAGCGCACCCCGCCGGCCTCCCTCTGCGGAATCCATGATATGTCAGCCCCAAGCGCGTAAGGCTCGCTTTGGCCGAAAACGATACCCGCCGCGGCGCAAAGTGGTAGAACGAACGCCTGAATTTTTGTTAGTTTAATCATGATTATATAAATATACCATAAATTTTCCGGCAAATCGCAAAATTTATGAATAAATACCGCGCCGGCTAATTAACCCATAACCGCCATATCCCTGTTCTTCAGTTCGTTCCCCTCGCCAAGCAGCATATTCCCAAAGAATTTCATAAGCCAAACATCGGTCTTGTGGATATTCCTCTTAAAATCCGTATAGTTCGCCCTGACCAGCGCGTTTCTGAAATACCATGATTCCTTTTCGAATAAATCATTAGAGCGCCGCGCTTATCCTCTGCGAGACGTAATCCGCCTCCTTCTGCCGCTCCGGGGTAACCTCATCGGGCGGTTTATTCTCGTAGTAATCCCGCAGCTTTTCGCGAACCTCGGAGAGCGAAATCTCGCCGCTTATGTTGCGGTTCGCCAGTTCGAGAAGGTAGCGGTTGGGGACGAGGTTATCGACTTTTTGCAGCCCGATGGCCGTTTTCCAGTTATAGCTGCGCCTCCTGTAATCTTGCTCTTCGGTTAGCATTTCGTATTCCATGGCCGTTCGCTCCCCCACGCTCAATGTCTCCCCCAACAACGCGGCGGAGTGCGCCGCGCCGGTAGGTAATATAATAAATAATTGCATAAAAAGCAAAGAATCTAACGCCCCCGGCGATATTGATGATTGCCAAAAAATTTGCATAGATGTATGGTAAAGACCGCAATGGTTCGGACACCTAAATCCTAAAAGTATCGCAGGACACGGCGGCGCACGCCCTGAAAGGTTTTGCTGACAACGTGTTCCTGTCAATTCAAGGCGCGGGGCGCATTATGATTTTCGTCTTTCGCCCCCGCGCAAATATTAATTTATACATAATCATGGCGACAAACCCGACAAAAGCCCCGGCCAGGCGGATTTTGCCCACAGGCATCTAGGACTTCCCGAAGATTCGGGAGAACGGCTATGTCTATGTGGACAAGACCCCGCAGATATACCCCTTAGTCACCGGCGTAGAGGGGGCGTTCTTCCTGTCGCGCCCGCGGCGCTTCGGGAAGTCGCTTC
>JAITCM010000056.1 GCA_031283085.1 Chitinispirillales bacterium
ATTAATACCTATAATTGCCTTTTCTTATAATTGTCTCTTTTAAGTCAAAGTCAAATGTCGCTTCGCGATATGTCAAAATTAATACCTATAATTGCCTTTTCTTATAATTGTCTCTTTTACGCGAAATACTCAAACGTATTATCCCCAAACCGCCGGCCTGTATCGCTTCCCATCGGGACGCTTACGAAACCGTCCGAACCGTCGTCCGGCTGCGTTCCTTTTATGGAGACGCCTACGCCGGGCTTGAAGCCGCGGGATTCGGCGCGGTCGGCCATCTCTTGCCATATCTCTTTAGGCGACTTGCCTCCGTCGGAGTCCGCGCCGACTTCAACGTTTATGGCGCCGAATTCCAGGTTTTGCCTGTTTAGAGAGTCTTTTAATGACTGCAGACTGCTCTCCACTATCGCCTTGACCTGCTTGTTTTCTACCTGCATACGCGCGAAGACCACGTCGCCCTGGATTCTTAAGCTCATTCGCACTTCGCCTAACGCCTCGGGGCGCAGCGTCATACGGATTTCGTTGGCGCCAAGGCGGACGGCGTTGTTGAGCTTTTCGCTTATCTGGCGGATGACCTCAAGGCGCTCGTCCTGCGAGACCGCGGGAGCCTCGGCCCTGTCCGCGTGTTTGACGGCTGCCGATTTGGAGCTTGATGTGTCGACCGACCCGGTACCGCCGGCCCCAGACTCATTGCCGTCGTTGACCGAGGTATCGGCGTCGGCGCCGGATTCGATATTGCCGACCGGGCCGTTTGACGACAAAGACCTGTTCGCGTCCGCGGCATTCTTCGCCGGAAAGGCCGCTTTTGTCACTGACTCGCCGGATGGCTTGCCGGCGCCTGTTTTTTTTATCAGCCCGCCCGCCTCTACCGCCTCTTTGAGCTTCGCGACGAAAGCGGCGTCGGCCGCCTTGTTCGCGGCGGCGGTTTCGGTCTTGGCGGCGTCGGCTTCAACCGCGGCGGCGACCGCTTTGGCGACGGACTTCGCGTTGCCCGAATGGATTATATGGCCTTTCTTCCCATCGTGCTTCGCCGCGTGTTTCCTGTCGGAGGAAGATTCCATCACACTGACCGGAAGTTCGGCGGCTTCACCGCCGGCGACGGCGCTCTTTGCCTTACCGTGTGCCTTACCCTGCGCCTGCGGCTCGGCGGCGGACTTGGCCTCGCCCTCCGCGGACCTGGCCGCCCTCTTACCGCGCGATAGCGCCATTACGCTAAGCGGCAGCTCGGCGCTGTCGCCGGACGACGAAGGGTTAGCCCGCTCGGCGCTCTTAGAGGCGAGGCGGTTCGCCGACTCGACGCTCGAACGCCTGCGGCGGCTCACGGAATCGTGGGCGCTTAGCGGAAGGTCGGCGTCAGCCGAACGCTTTTGATTTCTATTGACCGCGGCGGCTTCGGGGCCGGCCTCCGGAGCCGTATCAACGTCTTTATCAACATCAACGCCGGACGCGCCGGCTTTCGCCGCGGCCGTACCGGCTTTGGCTTTGGTTTCGGTATTGACGCCGGCTCTGGCTTCCACATCGGCGTTTGCCCCGGCAACGTCCGTATTAACGCCGCGAACCGCGCTTTTTTGCTCGCGCGGGTTCGCGCGGTTCGCGCTGTTAACATTTGCGTTAACGCCGGCTTTGACATCCGCCGGAGCGACATCCGCCTTTACTTCGGCGTAAACATCGGTATTAACCGTCTTATCAACGCCGGCATTAACATCAGCTTTGACATTTGCCGTATTAACGGTTGTATTAACGTCGGGCTTGACATTTACCGCGTTATTGACTGTTGCATTAACGTTGGGATTAACGCCGGCCTTGACATTGACATTTGCCGTATTGACGGCCGTATTAACTTCGGGATTAACGTCAGGCTTGACATCAGTCGTATTATCGGCTGTTGTATTAACGTTGGGATTAACGTCAGGCTTGACATTTGCCGTATTATCGGCTGTTGTATTAACGTTGGGATTAACGTCGGCCTTGATATTTGCCGTATTGACTGTTGTATTAACGCCGGGATTAACGCCGGCTTTGACATTGGTCGTATTGACGGTTGTATTAACGCCGGCTTTGACACTATTCGTATTGACTGTCGTATTGACTGTCGTATTGACGGTTGTATTAACGTCAGGCTTGACATCAGTCGTATTATTGACTGTTGCATTAACGTTGGGATTAACGCCGGCCTTGACATTTGCCGTATTGACTGTTGTATTAACGTCGGCTTTGACACTATTCGTATTGACGGTTGTATTAACGTCGGCCTTGACACTATTCGTATTGACGGTTGTATTAGCGTCGGCCTTGACACCGGTCGTATTAACCGCGGTATCGGCGTCTGTTTTTACACTGGCCGCGTTTGCGCCGGCTTTAGCTTCGGTATCGATACCTGTATCCGTATTTGTGCCGACGCCTGTTCCCGCGTTTACCCTGGTGTTTATATTGATATCCGCCTTAACATTCGCGGTATTGCTCCCGGTCTTATTATCGTCAACTTTGAACTCCGAATCGCTCTTAACCGACGGCGCAGCGTTTACCGTATTGGCCTTGCTCAGCGCGGCCTTCAGGATTTCCGACTTGACGGTGCCGAGTTCCACGGCCGCTCTTTCCAGGTCGGTCATATCGGCCTGTCCGCGCACAATTTGTCTTACGCGGTCGGCGGAGGCGGAGAGTTCTTCCCGGATGAGGTTGCTGAACGCGCTCACGGTGTCGGATACCGACATACCGAGACTGGCCGGGTTGACGGCTTGTGGGATACCGGTCGCCGTGCCTTCGGCGTCGCTCTTTTCGGCCATTTTCTCGGCGAGCATACCGCTCACGCCTATAAGCCTGAAAGCCATATCCATGCGGAACTTCTCGGTGCGCAGCGCCGCGGCGAATTCGGACAGCTCGGCGGCGTTCTCTTCGGGTTCTATGTCGGCAATCGGGCTTTCCATACCATACGCCGCCATCGCCATGTTGGCGCTTTCGGCGTTGGCGCTCACGTCTATGCGGTCGTTGGCCATCTTGATTGTAAGGTCCAGGTAGGCCATGATGGCCGCGAGCTGCTCCATGTTGGCGGGGTCAAACTCGAAAGCGGCGGGCGTGTCGCCCTCTTCTGGGAGGCCGAGTATCGCGGCGATTTGCTTTAAGGCGTGGGAGATGAGCTCGTTGCCCATGCGTATTTTGTCTTCCTGAGTGAGGGCGGCGAACTCTATGGGCATATCCTCGGCGTCCGCCCCGTCGCCGCCGTCTTCGGCAGACGCGGTCAGTCTTGCGAGGCGCATAAGCTCTTCGATGTTGACTTTGTCCGAATTGGCATCCTGTCCGGACTTTTCGGCTTTCTCTTCCGCGGATTTTGAGCTGCCGCTCGCGACGGCTGCGTTCCAGCCCGTCGCGGCGATTTTGACAGCCGCGGCAGCCTCGACGGCGGCTTCGGTCGCCGCCATGAGCTTCTTGACCTCGGCGGTGAACGCCGCGCCGTCGGACGCGTCTTTGCCGGCCTTGGCCCCGTCAATGTGGCCGCCCACGCCCAACAGACCGGTCAATGAGACGCTTTTTACAGGTTCGCTCTGCATAATGGCACCTATTCCTTTATATATGTTTCCGCTCAACCTACTTCATCAGTTTGTTGACGCGAACGGCTTTTTCCTTTGTAAGAAGGGAGAGTATCTTTCCCTTCTGGCGGTTGTCATTAATCCTGCTCAAAATCGCGGCGACCTGCGAATCCTGAATCGTCTCCAATATCGCGGCGGCCTCACCCGGCTTCATTGCCTGGTATATCTTTGCTAACTTCTTGTAACGGGCATCCTCAATCGCTGGCATATCGGCCATCTTTTTCTCAAGCTGCCCGCGCTCGCTGACCAGCGACTCCCGCCCCTTCTCAATCTCGGCCTGGAGCATCTCAAGGCGGGCATACTGCTCGGCGAGCCTCTCCTGCTCTTTCTTCAGGTCGGCGCGCTCCTTCTGCAACGCCTCAAAGACCTTGGAGTTGGCGGCCGCAAGCGAATCCCGGCGCGCCGTGTGCCTAATCTCCTCAACCTTAACGACGGCGGCGTCCTTATCGTCTTTCTTAAACTGGTACACAACCCTCAGGGTACCGGTGGTAAAGAGCATGGCGATATAAAGCAACGGAAAGGCTATCAGCGCCACTATCACGATAAGTATTATTTCTTTCGTACGCATGATTCAATCCTTTTAGCCTTTACTTTTGCGACAGTTTGCCGACCATACACAAAAATATTTACCGCAAATTTCGTGCCAATGGCGCTTTGGGGTAGCGATTATTCGGCGGGAATGGGGCGGGGCAATGTTGTAATACGTTGATTTTTATGTGGTTACAGCTGATATGGCTGATGGGGATGATTTTTGTGGATTGATTGAGCGTGGCTGGGTTTATTAGGTGTTGGGCGGCAATTTTGCGCCGCCCGGCTGTAATATTTTCCGAGTAATATCCCCCTGGATTAAGTAGCCCATCAAGACTCGAGGCATTTTTGGCCCCCCCCATTTTGAGCGTACTCCCAAATCAAGAACGAATTGTTACGCATATATCTTTGCAACTGTAACAATTCGCTCTGGCTGAACCCATACGACTTATAGAACTCAAAACTCGGTATGCAACCCTCGGCGAAATCAAACTCCGTGCTTTCCGCCGCCTTGCTTAGCCTCTCAAAATGCACCCTGACTTTCCTCCCCAACTCGCCGTATTCCATGTCGGAGTGGGTCAGGACTATGTCGTCCACCGTCGAAAAATAGTGCCTCATAATGTCTTCTCACCTCTTTCGGTATGAATCAACGAGACTGTCTCAAAATCTGTGTAAACTGGTTTTGGTCAATATGATTGGATTGCTTCGGCGCTTCGCGCCTCGCAATGACTGTCATTGCGAGCGTAGCGAAGCAACTTGTGTATCTCGGCGAAGCCAATCCAGAAAGCCACAACTCTTAAAAAAATATTTACACAAAATTTGAAACTGTCTCGAATCAACCTCATCCTTTAACCCGTATCTTGTATTTAACCGCGACCTCCTGCCCCCTGGGCACCGGCACGTCGAACCGGAACTGCGTCGCGCTTACCTTGGTGAACTTGTGCGACGGCTCCACTATCTCCCACTGACCGGACGCGTTCTCCTGGACGCGCACCGTTACGTCCTCCTCCTTGCGGTTGCGCAGCGATATCTTCCACTCCGTCTCCGTAACTTTCGATGTTTTCTGCGCGAAGTCCACCTGCGCGCGTTCCGCCACGATGTCGAAGGCCTCCCCTACCTTCAGGCGGATTTCCTCGTCCCTGGGGGTGTGGTTTATCCGGTCTTCGCCTATGAACTGCCGGCTTCCCTTGACGTCGTCGGTGTAGATGCGGATAACCCCCGCCGGTAGCGGGACGGCCAGGTTGTTCTCTTTCGTGTTCTTGAAGGACAGGTAGGCGACGACCGGCTGCTTCACCGCGCCCTCGTTTACGCTATTATATAGAAAGGCGTTGTGCATCGACGGCGTGGTAACATACTCCTTTACTATATTGACCCCCTGCGCCTCCAACAGGCTTATCTGCTTAGTCTGGTTCTCCTTTATGGTGACGGAACGGCCGAGGTCGTAGGAGTGGTACTCGAACATCCCGCTCTCCGTGAAGCCGGCATTGTCGGTGGCCATGGTGGACATCGCCATCTCCATCTTCGCCCTCCGCATCCCGTATGCCGGTTCCGGCCGCGGTACGCGGTTGACCTCCCCCGCCACGAGCTTGAGCCTGGCGCCGGCGTACTCCGCGCCGCTCTGGTTGTTGACCGTGACCCACCCCGACAGCCCGCCCGCCGCCTTCCCGTCGGCCACGGAGAGGACGTAGTCGGCGCTCCAACCCATACCGTATGTCAGGTAGGAGACCTCTATATTGTAATCACGGGCCGCCTTGCTACGGTATATCCAGGAGAGCGTCGGGCGGCTTATCAGGTTGCCCGGCAGCTCCGGGAGCACCTTGATACCCGGATGCCCCAGGTATATCTCATTGCCTATTTTATAGACCTCGCCGTTGGCGACGCTCAAAAGCGTTGCGTTGACGACGTCCTTCCTGTCCTGATACTCATTGGCGTCGATAATCTTTATCTCCTTGCCTACGTACTTGTCCATCAACTTTGCGTGGCTTATCAAATCATATTCGTAGTTCTGCTCCAGCACCGCAAAGTCCTTAGCGTCGGACAGGGGCTTTATGTGGACGGTAACGGGGTTGATTTGGGCGGCGACGTCCGAGAAGCGAAGTTCGCCCTCCCCCGCGGCGGCCCTGATACGGCGCTGTTCCTTGACCAGCCCCAGGTTGCCGTTGTAGACGGTGACCTCGACGGAGCGCCGGTCGGCGGCCGTGCTGGTAAGCGGGTCAGCCGTATTTTTTGCTTTGGCCGGGACGTTACCCTGCGCCCTATCATCGGCAACAACAAGCACGCTGTCCTGCGCCGCCGCCCGCCTGCCCTGGGCGCAAGCCGTACACGATATACAAAGTAACGCCATCAACACCGTCTTGATTCTAACAGCCATGACTCGTCCTTTCTTTTGACTTTGATTTTGACTTTGCGCCGCAAAGCGGCGCCTGTGTTAAAACGTCCCCCCTGTAAAAATATATAGACGGGGCATTTTCCGTCTATATATTTTTACAATAAATTGGGGGGACAGCAGGGGGGGGCTTATGGGCGGGGCGTTGGCTCGGCGGCTAAGCCGCCGGTGGGGCGGAGCCCCGTCCCCATAAAATGAATTTTTTTTAATTTTTTAGTTTTTAAGTTTTTTCAACCCCTACTTCTTTACCAAAAATTTACAAAAAAATATTTGCATTCTTTTGCCGCAATAATTATTTTATTAGCGTTGTAATCCGGGGGCGTCCCCGGGATGTTTCATTTTTAAAGCGAGGTTTTGTAGTATGCCTACAGGTAGTGTTAAGTGGTTCAATGAGGCCAAAGGTTTTGGCTTCATCCAGCCGGATGACGGCTCCCGTGACGTGTTTGTGCATTTTTCTGCCATCCAGACTTCCGGGTTCAGGAAGCTCGACGAGGGGCAGAAGGTCTCGTTTGAAGTTGTTGACGGCGCCAAGGGGCCCAACGCTCAGAACGTTCAACCTCTGTAACCGATACAAGCGGTTGTGGGAAGCAAGGCCGTGGGCTCGCCCTCGGCCTTTTCCTTTTGTGAGCGGTCATTTGGCTTACGCCGAAATAAACAAGTTCGACTTCGCTCATTTCGGCAAGCTCAATGCGTCGCAATGACCTTCTTTCGGGCAACCGGTCATTTCGACTTCGCTCAATGACCTTCTTTCGGGCAACCGGTAGCTGAGCGAAGTCGAAGCTACCGTCTCAACGGCTTGTACTTGATACGATGGGGCTGGTCAGCGTCTGTCCCCAGCCTCGCGTGCTTCCGCTCCTCGTAGTCCGCGTAGTTGCCCTCGTGGAAGTATACCGAGCTCTCGCCCTCAAAGGCCAAGATGTGCGTCGCGACTCTGTCTAAAAACCACCTGTCGTGGGAGACGATAACGGCGCACCCCGAAAAGTCGCCTATCGCCGCCTCCAGCGCCTGTAACGTCTCAACGTCCAAGTCGTTTGTCGGCTCGTCCAAAAGCAACACGTTCCCGCCGGACTGCAGCAATTTCGCCAAATGCACCCTGTTCCTCTCCCCGCCCGACAGGTCTTTGACCAACTTCTGCTGGTCGGCGCCGGAGAAGTTGAACTTGCCCACGTAGGCGCGGGAGTTGACCTCGTACTTGCCCAGCATGACGGTATCTCCGCCGCCGGTAATCTCCTCGAAGACCGTCTTCTCCCCGTCGAGGGCATCCCGCGACTGGTCGACGTAGCTTAGCGACACCGTCTCCCCCACCGTCAGCGTTCCGCCGTCGGGCGACTCCTTTCCGGTGATGATGCGCATCAGAGTGCTTTTGCCGGCACCGTTGGGGCCGATGACCCCCACTATGCCCGACCGCGGCAGCGTGAAATTCAGGTTCTCGAAGAGCAGCTTGTCGCCGTAGGCCTTGGCGAGGTTCTCCGCCTTGATGACGACGTCGCCCAACCGGGGCCCGTGGGGGATGATGATGCTCGCCGTCGTCACCCTGTCCGGCGCCTCGAGCGACCTCAGTTCCTCGTAGGCGTTCAAACGCGCCCGCCCCTTAGACTGACGCGCCTTCTGCGACATGCGCACCCAATCAAGCTCCTGCCTCAGACGGCGCTGGCGGACGCTCTCCTCACGCTCCTCCTGGGCGAGGCGCTGCGTGCGCTGTTCGAGCCAGGAGGCGTAGTTGCCCTTCCACGGGATGCCGCGAGAGCGGTCAAGCTCTAAAATCCATTCCACCACGTTGTCTAAGAAGTAACGGTCGTGCGTGACGAGGATGACGGAACCGGCGTATTCCTTTAGATGGCGCTCAAGCCAGGCGATAGACTCGGCGTCTAAGTGGTTCGTCGGTTCGTCAAGCAACAACAAATCCGGCTTTTCAAGCAACAGCTTACAGAGTGCGACGCGGCGGCGCTCCCCGCCGGATAGTGTGCCTACCTTCGCGTCGCCCGGCGGAAGGCGCAGCGCGTCCATCGCTATTTCGAGGTGGCGGTCCAAGTCCCAAGCGTCGGCGGCGTCGATTTTGTCCTGCAGCTTCGCCTGGCGTTCCATCAGCCTGTCCATTTCCTCCGGGGTCATCTCCTCGCCGAATTTTTCGCTAACCTCGTTGAATTCGTCAAGCAGCCGCCGCGTCGAACTTACCGCCAATTCAACGTTGCCCAAGACGCTCAGGCTCTCGTCGAGGCGCGGTTCCTGCGGCAGGTAGCCCACCGTCCGCCCCTGCTCAATCCAGGCCTCACCCTGAATCTCCCTGTCTATCCCGGCCATTATTTTGAGCAGGGTGCTCTTGCCCGACCCGTTGACGCCGATAACGCCGATTTTCGCCCCGTAGTAGAAAGAGAGGGAAACTTCCTTTAACACCTCTTTTTTATTTGGGTATACTTTGGTCATCCTATCCATGTAATAGATGAATTTTTCGGCCATGCTGGAAAATCGCTCCTTTTTAGTGTTTTTAATATCAAGGTTAATGTATTAAGTGAAAATAATAGACGGGCGGCCTTTCCCGGCTATATATTTTTGAGTCATGGGCATCTCTAAAAAAGGTACATCGTTCTGGATTGATTCGCAACGCTTGCAATGACCGTCATTGCCTTGCGGCGAGATAAACAAGTTGCGAGGCGCAAAGCACCGAAGCAACTTGTTTATCTCGGCGAAGCCAATCCAGAAAGTCACAACTCTTAAAAAACATTTACACAAAATTTGAAACTGTCTCCGTTCAGCTGCTTTGGCGGCATTGTTTTTTCCGTATCCATATCCTTGTGGCGGGACAGGGCGGGAAGACCCGGTGTAATTCGAGGGCGCAATCTTTTTAACCAAAGGCCTTGCTTTTGGCCGCGTTATCTCTTATATTATGTATATTGCCGGCGCGTCTTGTCGTTCCGCAAACCTGTTTTTCACCCGAGACCCGTAAAGGAGTCATATTATGATGAAACGCCGTTTTTTTGCCGTTATCGCCGTTTTGTCCGCGATTTTGAGCTTTTCCGGGGCGGGGGGAACCGCCTTTGCCCAAACCGCGGCGACGGGGAAGTTTACCGCCGACCAGTACAAGAAGGCGCTTTGGATGGTTACGCGGTTTTACGGGGCGCAAAGGTCGGGGCATGGGTCAAACTGGCTCCTTATGGACCATACGTATAAAACCAGTTTCGTCAAGGATTCGGCGGATGGGCGCGACCTCGTGGGCGGGTGGTTTGACTGCGGCGACCACGTGCTGTTCGGGCATACGTTCTTTTTTTCAACATACGTGCTTGCCAAGGCATACGATGTGTTTCCAACCGGCTTTCATGACCTCTACAATGGAAAAGATTACAGCGACTACGCGGCTTCCGGCGATTGGAGCATAGCGGGCGGCGCGCCTAACGGCACACCGGACTTGCTTGAGGAGTTGAAATACGCTACAGATTGGATAATCAAGGCCACTCCCGACGCCAATACGTTCTACTATCAAAAGGGTAACGGCGATTACGACCACAAACAGTGGGTCACGGCGGGATTTATGTCAACCCTGCCTAGAGACCAAGGCGGCGAGAAAGAGGGACCGCGTCAAATTTTAAAGACTACGGAAGATGGCCACATGGCCTCTCTTGCCGCCGCAACTCTTGCGATTATGTCCAAAATCTACCGCAAGTATGACGATACTTACGCAAATTTGTGTCTTACTCACGCAAAGAACGCGTACGCTTTCGCAAAATCGCACAAAAGTCAGTCCATTCAGGCCGGTTATTACGGTAAAGCCAAAGACCCGCAAACCTCGTTTCTAATAGCGTCTACCGAAATGTATATGGTAACGGGCGAAAATACTTACAAAAACGATATTGATAAGGTCCAAGTAAAAGACCACGGGTGGGTGCTCTGCTACGAAAACCCGCATGATTTGGCGGCTTACGCGGCGGCGATGGCTATTCCCGAAGAAAAAGACACTCATCTTAATTTTATGCGTGAAAAATTCGTTAATATTTACGCAACCAACGTCAACGGTGAAAAAGTTTACAACAGAGGCGACGATTGGGGAGCCTTACGTTACGCCGCCAATACAGCGTTCAGCGCCGCGCTTTATTCTTCGGCAAAAAACGCCGCGTATGACCAGTACGTCTACGACCAGGTGGACTACATTCTCGGCGGCAACACCGCCAAACAATCGTTCATCGTGGGGTTCTGCGAAGGTTGCACGAAGAGTCCCCAATTTCCCCACCACAGAAACGTATATTTGCGGGATGATAATCCGGATGATGCCGGAAAAGCAAACATGACCATTCCTGCCAGAAACAGGTCTTTCGGGTATTTAGTGGGGGGAACCCGTACATCGTCTTCCTTCACTGAGAGCGTCACCGACTACAGACAGACCGAAGGCGGCATAGATTATAACGCCGGTCTTTTGGGCGCCCTCGCCTACATAGTCTCCAAATCCACCGCCTCCGCCGACACAAGCCGGTTCGGCAAGGCGCCGGTCGTTCAAACGCCGGCGCAAATCAAAATCAGCCTTTCGCCCGACCCAGGCAATACCGCCTCATACACCGGGGATTCCATTTTCATCAACGACCTTTACAACGGCAACGGCGGAAAACCGCTTTACGCGCACGTTTTTGACTCGGCAGGAGCCGCTATCAACATCACTTGCGGCAATATGACGTGGAATTTTACGGCTAACGAAACATTGCCGACGGTCGTTCCCATCACACCGCTGGCGCAGTCCGCTCTTTCCGACACCGGATGTTCCTTTACCGTGCCGACGGTCGACAACGCCGTCATAACTTCCATTAAAACCACTTACGTCTACGCCGGCGCCGACAGGCCGTCAATAAGCAAATCCGTAGCGGTATACGGAACGGTATCCGTACTGCCGAGAAGCGTCTCATTATCAAAGCACGGCTACGCGATGACCGTAAAGCCCCAAACCGTAACCTTCACAGCCGCCGCCGGAAGGGAGATAACCGGCCTCGGCATCTACAGCATACAGGGCAAGCGCATATTCGCGAAATCCGGCAACCACAAGGAAATTAGCTGGAACCGCGCCAACCGCCCCAGCGGTATGTACCTGATAAAATTGACCCTAAACAACGGAGCCGTTGTCCAAAGAAATTTGATATTGAAGTAGACGTTGATTTCGCAGGGGCGAACCGATGTGTTCGCCCCGCTTTTAACATTCGGCTACCGGTGGACGGCCACGGAGTACACCATTACGAACTACGCATACACCCGATAGGTGGTCAACGTCTCCGATGGCGCGGGCGTACCATCCGGGCAAAGCGCAACCCAATCCGCGCCAACCGGCAGATGGCGGTAGCGTCCGCGCCGGGCGGCGTGTGTCGCCGCCATAGACGTACCACCTTTGATTTGACCCTTTTCTAATTTTTTTGAACATCCCTATTGACTTTTTCGGCGTAATCACCTATATTAGATATTAGTACCAAGATGTTTCTTGAGTATGTTGTACACAGATGTTGGGGATTCGGGCGGCACCGTGGCCGTGGTTTTGGACGCACGACTCCGCGGTTCCGCCCACCCCTCTTCTTCAAACCGTATCGCGTGGTCGTAGTAATACATACCATTGGTGTCCCCATGTACCACAAACCCAACGATAGACGGCTTTCCATCAAGAACCGCCCTAGCCGCAAATATATGGCTATCCGGCTTATTGTTTTTATAAACAGTTTCAAGAAATATCCCGTTTTTGATAAGGTCAGGAACGTGTTCCAATAGCGCAATCTTCCCCTCTCCCGCCCAATGGCTTGATGCGGCGCGGCCGTACTGTCCGGGCAAAACGCAACCCAATCCGCGCCAACCGGCAGATGAGCGCAAAAAATAAAAACAGTTGACAGCGACAAGTTTTTTTGCTATATTAATATGGTGGTATTTATGGAATCATTTTTAAGAAACGGAGGCATGGCTTATGAAAGGCAATGATGTTGAATTGCGCCTGACGGTGGCAATGGTCATTGTGGTGCCGACGTACAGGTTAAGAGATTATATGCACATGACCAGGAGACCGCCGCCGAATACCGAAAAGTAGTACCCTCTGCAGAGTGTAAGCGAATTTCGTGTGGAAAACCGATAGCCTGACGGCTGTCGGTGAGTGGGGGTATTAACCTCTAAATCTCTAAAAAAGGAGTAAACCATGTTAAAGCAAGTAACCAACCTAACGATGTTAGTTTTCCTGTTGTTTGTGAGTTTGAGCGCCCAGACGTTTTATTATTACAATGGGCAGAAGGTTGACTTGACGGTAGTTCCGCATAAGTATTATTTGCAGACGCGGGCGGCGGATGTTGATGTTTCAAGGAGCGGTTTGGTAAAGGAGATGGTACAGAAATCAAAACGTATTTCTGTGCCTGTGTCAATTAAATCCCTTGGTAAAGACCGTGGCGAGTTGGGTTTTTGGTCTTTAGTTACTTCTGAGGCGGATATATTGGAACATAAAAAAGCCGAGAATGTTCTTTATATTGCGCCTGTATTTGAGACAACAACAGGACAAGAAGCCGTTTTGTCTAATTTTATTTATATAAAGCTAAAGGATGCAAATGACCTTGCAATCCTAAATCAACTTGCGGATAAACATTTCGTTGAGGTGGTTGGTAATCTTAAATCCATGCCGTTGTGGTTTGTGCTGTCGTGTAATAAAACCTCTACAGGTAACGCATTGCAGGTAGCAAACGCTTTGTATGAAACAGGAGTATTCGCCGCCGTTGAGCCGGATTTGATGACAAATGATTTGAATTGTGTTAATGATACTTATTTTGATAATCAATGGAATCTAAAGACCACAGAACAAAGTAATGAAATATACGGTATTAATCTTTGTCTTGCAAGGTCTGTCACGACAGGAAGTCCAGATGTGATCGTGGCAGTATTAGACCAGGGTATTCAGACAGGACACCCTGATATTTCTAACTTTTATTCTTTTAGTTATGACACAGAGACGGGGACTTCGCCTAGTCAGTTGCTTGGTGAGCATGGAACTGCCTGCGCGGGGATAATTGGTGCGGTTACTAATAACAGCACTGGGATAGCGAGTATTGCCCCTAGTAGTAAGTTAATGGATATTAGTAACTCTCTTGCGGGTGCACCTGCCAGCAGGATAGCGCGAGCTGATGGGTTTATACAGGCATCAAACAATGGCGCGTCCGTAATTAGTAATTCATGGGGTTCTAGCGTACCGTATTCGATAATAGATGACGCGATTCTATATGCTCAACAACATGGACGTAATGGGAAAGGAACGGTTGTTGTGTTTTCCGCTGGAAATGATAATTCTTCTTCCGTTAATTATCCTGCTAACTCAAACCCTGACATTCTTGCTGTAGGCGCGATGAGTCCATGTGGAGAGCGAAAGTCTCATAGCTCATGTGACGGAGAATACTGGTGGGGAAGTAACTATGGCACAAGTTTAGATATTGTTGCTCCAGGGGTAAAAATACCTACAACAAGTGTAGGTAGTGAGTATGTGCAAGACTTTAATGGTACATCATCAGCCGCTCCGCACGTAGCGGGAATAGCGGCGTTAGTTTTATCGGTTAATCCTGACCTAACGCAAAAACAGGTTGTGGACATTATAGAATTAACAGCGCAAAAGGTGAGCCCAAATAATATTTATACTTATTCTAATACCGCAGGGCGGCCTAATGGTAATTGGAATAATGAGACGGGATATGGTTTGCTTAACGCGGATTCTGCGGTAAAGGTCGCTATGCAAAGTGTAGTACCTCCGCCACCTCCCCCGCCGCCAAGCAATACCATAGTATATAATATTACCGGTTCAAGTACGTCTGTGATAGATACTGTTAATATCACTCCTGCGGGTATTACTGTTGTAATAAATAATCCCGATTATAGCCATGGTGCAATGATTTCTGTACGCAATATGGGATTAAATGATTCAATTGTTGTAGAATGGTACGGAGGTTACGATCAAAATAATTCTGCGTGTGCGTATCACAGTGATGATTTGTTTGGAAACGGCGCTCAAATAAGCAATTTTGTATCACCGAAACTTGTAGGCGACAGCGTATTTATTACAATACGGTCTGTGACGAGTAACACATATACGGCTGAAATTAAAATTTATGATTGGATAAACGGGCCGGGATGTCAGACAGCGCCTTTGAGCAAGTCCAGAGCCGTTGCAAAAACTAAAGTTGCGGTAGCTTCACCAAGCAATTGGACAAGCGGCGCGATAACAGTCACGTATGACGGCAACGAAACACTTACAGCCAACGGTATAGGGGCAATGGCGGATTATATACCATCAGACATTGGCTTTAGCAACGCTCCGTGGAGCGGTTTATTACAATCAACCATTGCGAAAATAATTATTGAGGGCGGTGTAACTCATATCGGACAAAATGCGTTTAAGGGATTCTCTGCCCGCTCAATCGCAGTAATTTGTTCTGTGGAAACTCCGCCTATTGTTAAAGACAGCGCATTTGGGGGAGCATGTAGCGATTTATACGTCCCGTATGACCGTATCAACGCCTACCTTGATGCCAACGGATGGAAAGCTTTCCCCTATATCAACCCGTCCATGGTAAATTTTGACTCGCAAAACGATAGCCCGGTTGATTCGGTGAAAGTAACGTATGGCGGAAAAATTACAACGAGACCCCAAAACCCCACTCGCGCCGGCTACGATTTCGCAGGTTGGTATAAAAATGTCGCCGATACAGAGGCTTGGAATTTTGATGCGGACGTAGTAACGTCAAACATAACGCTCCTCGCCAAATGGAATTCAACCACGTCCGTGGCTTCCTCCGACCGTGTGATTCCGCACAGCAAGTCGGCGAATGGGGCCGCCGCTATCGCGCCGACAGGCAAATCAGCCGCCGAGTTCACGGCGGGCCCGAATCCGGCGCCCCGGTCATCATCCGGCGGAGTGGCGTTCTTCCGGCAAGGCACGCTAATAATCAGCGCGTCGCTAACCGTCTATGATGCCGCCGGTAACGTTGTCAGAACGTTATCAATCCGCGACAACGCCGTTAGTTCGCAGTCAAAGCGTCGTGTAGGTTCATGGGACTTAAAAGACGCTAACGGCCGGTTAGTGCCGGGCGGAACGTATTTAGTCAAAGGCACAATCACCGCCTCGGGCGGCAAGAGCCAAAGCGTATCGCTACTTGTGGGCGTGAGGTAGTAGTATTGCGGTGTTAATAGAAACACATTTTAAGTAACCGAGGGCGGTGCAAGCCGCCCTTATTTTTTTTAAAGACCTCAAAACATGGCGGCAAAAACCGCGCACGATAGCGCAAAACAAGACAAGGCGCGGCGGTGCGTTACCGCATTTTTGATAATGGAACTTTTTTACTTTTTTCAAAAAAAATTATTGCTTTTCCCAAAACAAAGAGGTATATTAGATACATAAGATATATACGGTTACAATGCCTTAACCGTTGACCTCGACCCGTAGCGCAACCTAACCTACACCCTAAACCCGGAGACGGGCGGCGCGGACATATACGCGCTGATGAAGGGCAAGGCGGCGATAAACACTCAAACATTTTAACACAAAAAATTCAAACGCTATGACAACGACGCCGACATCCGAAAAACGCAAACGCCCCATAATACTGACAATCCTGTTGACCGTTTGGATAATCATAAAAACAGTATTCATAACATACGCCGTGCTCTTCACGCTCGCCGCGACCTTCCTTCTCATCAAAGGTTACCGCTACTTCAACGACACGCTGATGAAGCCCATAAACGAGGTTAAAGCGCTGAAGACCGAAAATCCGTCCGAATCCGCCTATATGTCCCGATACCGCCAGGAGCTCAGCGACAAAGGCGAGAACGGCTCCTTGGCCCGGAAATTTGTCCCTCTCGACTCAATCTCAAAGAATCTAATCTACGCGGTTCTGGCCGTTGAAGACGACGGCTTCTATACCCACCCCGGCTTCTCCTTAGACGCCATCGTGGAGGCCATTGAGTACAACAAGACCGCCGGCGCCAATAAACAGCACGGCGCCAGCACCATCACCCAGCAGCTCGCCAAGAACCTGTTCCTCTCGTCGGAGAAGAGCTTCGAGCGGAAGGTCAAGGAGCTCGGTTACACGCTGCTCATGGAGAAGTATCTGGGGAAAAACCGTATCCTCGAACTGTATATGAACTACGCGCAGTGGGGAAAGAACGTCTTCGGGTGCGAGGCGGCGGCAAACCTTTACTACAAAAAAGCCGGTATGAACCTGTCAATGATGGAGGCGGCGCGGATGGCGGCCTGCTTGTCCATGCCCTCCAAAATCACGCCGCACCACACCAAGTCGGTCTACATGGGGAAACGGATAACTATCATAGCCAACAATATGTATCTGAGGAAGCGGCTCGACGACGCCGGGTATCTGGCGCTCACGGGGGTCTACCCGCCTGGGCGGGACGGGGAGGCCGAAGGGGAGGAATGAGGGTGCCGGTTCCGGCACTAATTACCACGCTTCTACCGGGCGGCAACGCCGCCCATAGCGAAAGACCGGAGTCAAGACCAAAAGACTTTTTTTTATTTTTACTTTGACTTTTGTATTTATTATATTGATATAACATAAATAAGAGAGCCAAACCTAAGCGAATAAGCGTTTTATCGGAGGCGTTAATGGATAGCGGTAAAAGACATGACGGCGAGGCGAATATCTTCGACCCGGCCGAAGCCCAGTCGCGGCCGGTTTCGTCCACAGAGCACATAGAGACGGAGACCAACGTGTTTTTCGTGGACACGCTGCGTCACGCGGCGCAACGCGGCGGCACCGACACCGGCAGCTTTGAGGTGTCAACACCCGCCCAAACGGCGGAGAACGCCTCGCCGTCCGGCACCGGCGCCGATGACTTTGAGCCGACGGCTAAGCGCCCCGTTATTGATACCGTAGACGCTCCGCTCGATACCTTTGATGATATTGACGACCCCCTCGACGACGACTTTCCAAAGAACAAAGGCGGCTTTTTCGCCAGACTGTTCGGGCGCGGCGCGCATAACGACGATATGGATGATTTGGACGACCTGTCGCCGGACGACGATATGTTCATAGCCCCGCCGCCGGCCTCCGAGCGGGCGCAGGTATCCGCCGTAAATCAACCGCCCGCCGCCGACTCCGGCGTATTTGAGCTTGAACCGTCAGCCGGCGAAGCCGTTTCCGAGAAGAGCGACGAACCGGAGGACGCCGCAACCGTCCCGGAAGTGACGGATTCAGGCATCTTCGAGTTTAAGCCATCAACCGATAACGCCGTTCCCGCGGAGAGCGACGAACCGGAGGACGCCGCAACCGTCCCGGAAGTGACGGATTCAGGCATCTTCGAGTTTAAGCCATCAACCGATAACGCCGT
>JAITCM010000123.1 GCA_031283085.1 Chitinispirillales bacterium
TACTTAGACAATTTGCGCAGATTCTACAACGGCTACAGATTCTCCAAAGACCCGCTTACGGTCTATAACCCGTTTGGCATACTCAAACATTTTTACAGCGGCGGTGAATTCTCGGAATACTGGTACGAGAGCGCCACCCCCTCGTTTGTAGTGGATTTGATTGAAAAGCACAAGGTCAACATCTCAGACATCGGCGATATGCGGGTTAGACAAACTGATTTCGGGAAGTACGACATAGACAATATGACGCCCGCGCCGCTATTATGCCAGGCCGGCTACCTGACGATAACCGGCTACGACGAAAGACGGCAATCCTTCACGCTGGGCTACCCCAACGACGAGGTGCGCTCCGCCCTTGCCGATTCGCTTGTAAAACACTACTTAAAAGTCCCGACAAGCAGGGCAGACGCGCTGCATTTCAAATTAGCCGACGCACTCGACGACGGCGACGTTGACGCCGCGATGGAAGCGCTAAAACTCTTCCTCGCCGAAATCCCATACGATATAATATGCGAAAAGGAGAAGTATTTCCAAACGGCGGTGCACCTGATAATCAGGATGCTCGGCTTCGACTGTCGCTCGGAAGTGCGGACGGCAATTGGGCGTATAGACACTTTAGTAATAACGCAAGACTTCGTTTACTGTATAGAGTTCAAATTAGACGGCACCGCTGAGGCAGCATTGGCGCAGATTGACACCAAAGAATACGCCTACCCGTGGACGGGGAGCGGGAAGAAAGTGTTCAAGGTCGGGGTGAACTTCGACTTTGAGAAGAGGAATATCGGGAAGTGGGTGGCGGGTTAGCGTACAAATAGCTTTATAGTTTTCGGGGCGTCCGGGGGCGCAAAACCGAAAAATAAAATTTTTTTACCCGCCTATTGACTTTCCGCAACCCCAAATACTATCTTATAAGTACGAAATGACGCCATTTCAGGGAGCGTGTTTTACGGCTCTCTGTGGAAAAAGCGGGCGGCTCTGTTGCCGCCACAGCAAAATTTTAGGAAGGATGGGTTACGGTGCTTACGACATTGACATCGTCGGCGGCAAAGTCTGTGTTTTTGCCGATAGCGCCTTTTGGGTCCGCTCACCGCCGCGCCGCCGCCTGCCGTGTTGCCCGTGTCGCGGGCGCGAGGTTGTTTAACATACCCAGCCCGACAAACTCACCCCCCCCCCCCCATCACTCACACTCACAGAGACGCTGTCCAAAACATCAGCGCGCAGTAACATCCCGCATCCGCGGTTATCGCTCTCAACTGCCGGAAACGTCCGCACGGCAGATGGCGAAGCTTTCCGCAATGCCGCTCATGCCATTCAAACAATTAACCGGATATGAGGCGTTTATGGACACCATGAACGCCATAATTCGCCATATATCAAGCATCATTCATTATAACCATTAATCAAAAGGGGAGTACAGCATGACGTTATTCGCGAGGCGGGTTCGGGCATTATTGTTAGCGGCGGCGGCCGTTACGATTGCGGCACAGGCGGCGCAAGCGCAACAATATTATACGGGCGACGGCGGAAAAGGAATCCGCGTTGCCGTGCTTGAGCCCGTCGGTAAGGGGCTTTCGGCGGAGGAGCAATGGATGCTCTCTTTGGTTCAGGGTTCCATTACCGGGGATTTCAACAAATATTCGGCGATGACCGTCATTGACCGGCAAAACCTCGAAAAGGTCTTAAAGGAGTGGGAAGAGTCTATGTCCGGCAATTATGACGAAGCGAATCTTGTCAAAATCGGCAACCTTACCAGCGCGAGCCATATTCTAAGCGGTTCCATAAGCAAAACCGCGAACGCTTTTATGCTTGAGCTTTCCGTCGCGGACGTGGCAAGCGGCGAACGCAAAGCATCGTATTCTCCCACGCCGATATCGCCTATAGCGTTGGAGAATCTTTCGGCTATCAAGGCGGCTTCGGCCGACTTGCTTCGGCAGTTGGGCGTGGAGCTGACAGGCGCCGCGCAGGGTGAGTTGAGGCAAGCGGCAAATACGGCGCGGATACAGGCGGAAGCCGCGCTCGCCCGCGGTATCGCGGCGCAGAGGCAGGGAACCTCGGTCGCGGCGTTGAGTTACTTCTTTCAGGCAGCGGCGTTTGACTCATCGCTCTTTGAGGCGTCAAAGCGCTCTTCGGTAATGGCCGCCGATATATCGAGCGGCAATATCGGCGCGGATGTGCGCAACGACATAGCGTGGCGGAAAAGCTGGGTAGCGCGCCTTACGGAGACGGAGGCAACGTTCCACAGTATAATCAACACCATTGACCCGCCATATACTCTGTTTTATGCCCCTGACATCAAAACGGGCAAAATCAACTATCAGAAGGAATCCGCGGACCTAAGCATACCCATAAACCTGAGCGCCAACCTCTCATGGTTCAACGCGATGAATAAGGCGCTTGGGGCGGCTGACGCGGTGCTAAACGGGCTGAACACCACGAACAGGAAAAAAGACTGGGGGCTGGCAAGGTGGCCGCTGGACGGCGTGTCCGGCACAAACCCCTTTGCCTCGTCAAAACGGTACGATATTGCGCCGGCATTTGAATTAGTAAACGAACAGGGGCGGGTAATCGGCAGCCAAACGGTCAAATTAACCCCGGCATTCAAAATTACCCGCGACCGCAGCGACCGCTTTGCCGTTGAGTTTACCGAAAATACGAGCAGCGCCGTAATTTTTAGCGGGGTTAAAGCGGACGACATCAGCGACAACCTGAGCGTCCGCATAGCGTCAATAAACGGTGAGCCGCCTCAAAACGCGCGGTTTGCGATAAATGCCATATCCGCCCAAAAGCGGGAGCAAAATATGTTTTTGCGGATAGAGAACGGCGTCGTGCTGGGATTTGACCGCTCGCTTTCATCGGCCCAAAAAGAGAAATACCGCAACCTTGTTATTCCCAAAGAAGCGTGGGGCAAACCGGTTACCGCCATTGGGGACAGGGCGTTTGCCGGCGAACAAATAGCCGGCGTAACTATTCCAAACGGCGTTACCTCCATTGGGAAAGAGGCGTTTGCAAGTAACTGCCTGGGACTGGGTGTTAGACGAAAATGTGTAACCTTGACTAAAGCAACCGTTCCCGGCAGCGTTGTTTCTATTGGGAGAAACGCCTTTTCCGGCAACGAGCTTGCCGTAACAATTCCTAACGGCGAAGCCGTAATTGAGAACTGGCAGGGCCTGCCGCCCCGCTCACGCGCCGTAAAAGGCCCTAATAACGGCGCGATAATCGACGCCCGGAACGACAAAATATACCGCACGGTAAAAATAAGCGGTAAAACATGGATGGCTGAAAACTTAAATTACAAATTGTCTAATAGCATACCGCTGCAGCTGAAGGAGTGTTACGATGGCAAAGAATCGAACTGCGAGAAATATGGCCGGCTGTATGACTATAGTGCCGCGAAGGGCGCTTGCCCTGTCGGATGGCATTTGGCCACCCGCCAGGAGTGGGATGCTCTGGTTGACGCGGCCGGCGGCAAAAAAACGGCGGGCCTGAAACTCAAATCCAACAGTTGGAACGGCACGGATGATTTCGGGTTCTCCGCGCTGCCCGGCGGTATGCGTATGGAAGGTAAGTCCTCCCTGGGCGGCATCGACGGTTACTGGTGGACGGCGACGAGTAGCGGCACTGCCGGCGGAAACGCTTGGGCCTACAGCCGGAGCATGGGTAGCACATTGGCTAAACGTGTAGGCGAAACCGATTCAAACCAGGGTATCGGCATTTCGGTACGCTGCGTACAGGACTGAATCAGATACTGAACAACATTAATTAAAGGAGCTTTTTTATGAATTTCTTTACCAGGCGGGTTCGGACGTTGGCGTTGGCGGCGGCGGTTGCGGCTGTTTGTTTATCGGGTTGCGGCGGCGGGGGAGGAAGCGGCGGTAGGTCGGCGGAATTGGCGGGGCATTGGGTGCACAAAGACGGGAAGATAAATAACCGGCCCGACGACGTTGAACTGTTTAAGGACGGCACCGGGGTGCTCGACGGAACGCCCATTACTTGGAAGGTCGAGAGCAAACGCCTTGCCCTGCTATCGACGACGAAGGGGATGACGTGCGACTATAAAATAGCCGGCTTGCGGCTTACGCTTTTTGACAAAAGCGGGGACAGCGCACTGTACCTGAAAAAAGAGTACGCGGATGTGCTTGCCAAAGCCAAAGCGTATGACGATAAAAAAGAGTATGACAATGCCATCGCCGAATATACCAAAGCAATACAAATGGATCCGGGTTCCGCGGATGCGTATCTCGGTAGAGGTAGAAACCATAATGCTAAAAATGATCATGGGAAAGCTATTGCGGATTATACCAAAGCGATACAACTGAATCCAAATTCTGCCTTAGGATATACACATAGAGGCGCAGTTTATTGGCTCGACACAGAAGAACCCGATAAGGCAATAGCCGACTTTACCAAAGTAATAAATATAGACCATAAGGACAGGACTGGGTATATTGGAAGAGGGGGTGTTTATTCCGAGTTGAAAAAAGAATATGACAGTGCCATTGCCGACTATACGGAAGCGATACGGTTATATCCTCGTGAGGGGCTTTGGTATGTTTCCAGAGGCAATGCGTATCTTGAGAAAAAAGACTACGACAACGCCATTGCGGACCTTACCAAAGCGATACAATTAGAACCAAATGTGGCCAAACTTCTTGACGCGAAAGATAACCTCCAAAAAGCCAAAAGGCTACGCGGCGACGATATTGCGGCGGAGAGCGAACCCGGCTATAAGACGCCATCCGCCGCCGGTAGCGGCCAAAGCAATTTCGCCTCGGAGGTTGACGCCGCGGTCTCCGGCGGCAGTCTCAAGCCTAAGGCGCTGAAAGTCTCCTCCCCCGACTTCCTGAAAAGCGGTGCCATCACCGGCGCCCGCAGCCGTGCGAGCATCCAGCGCACAGTCATGCAAAACATGGCCGCCCTGCGCTATGCCTACAACAAGCGCCTGCGCGAAAAACCCGGGATGGCCGGCAAAATCGCCGTCAAGTTCGCCATCGACGAGTTCGGCAAGGTAATATCCGCCCAATTGGTTGAATCAACGGTTTCCGATTCCGAGTTTGAGTCGACGGTCGTTTCCCGCGTGAAGAGCTGGAACTTTGAAAAGATTGACAAACCCGGCGACGTGACGGAGGTTATGTATCCGTTTGTTTTCTCGCAATGAATAGATGCGTCCAAGAAAATGTGAGCGCGGCCCGCGGCCCCGCCCGCCGCGCCCCACCGTCAGCCGCGAGACCCGGTTTCACCGCGTTGCTGAGGTCGCAGGGTTTGGCATATCGGCCGTCGTTTATATAACTTTGGTATTAACCGTCAGAATTTTCGCCGTTCGCCCCCGCGCAAATATTAATTTATACATATCATGGCGACAACCCCGACAAAAGCCCCGGCTAAGCGGATTTTGCCCGTAGGCATCCAGGACTTCCCCGACATCCGAGAGCGGGGCTTCGTCTATGTGGACAAGACCGCCCGCGCCTACGAGCTTATCACCGGTTCCGGGAAAGCGTTCTTCCTCTCGCGCCCGCGACGGTTCGGGAAGTCGCTTCTATGCTCTACCCTCGGCGCCATATTTGAGGGTCGGCGTGAGCTTTTCGGGGAGATTGCGGGGCATCCGGCGCTGGCTATGGACTCGCTTGACTGGGATTGGAAGGCGCATCCGGTGATTCGGATTGACCTGAACGCGGGAGAGTACTCGAAATACGGGGTGGCAGCGCTCTATGACACATTGAGCGCTGAGATGCTAAGCGCGGCTAAAAAGTATGGGGTTAATCTTGACCGGACGGTTAGCCCGGCCACCCAATTCAAGTCGCTAATAGAGGAATCCGGCGA
>JAITCM010000038.1 GCA_031283085.1 Chitinispirillales bacterium
AAAAATAAAAAATAAAAGAAAAAGGGGAAAAAAAAGGAAAAAAAAATGCGGGATTCGGCCAATTTACGCCCCCCCCCCCCCCCCCCCCCATGTGAATTTTGCGCGCCCTCGCCTGCGGAGCCGTGTAACCAGCGCGTAAACCGCCTGTTATATTATTGGATTTCCTTATTATGCATAGCCATCCCATTGCTGTCCCTCCCAGCCCCGTCCGTCGCCTATGAGCCTAAAAACAAGCCCGCCGTGGCCGTTTACGTTACGGGCTACGCCACCGACGAAGACCGGAAAACCATCGGCGCGAGCCTTCTCGCCGCCCTCGTCAATAGCGGGAACTGTGTGGGCGACGAGAACTCCGCCGCGTTCCTTGCCGCCGCCGAGGAAGAGTCAAGGCTCAGGCAAGACCCGTTAGACGACGGCGGTATTAGCGAGTTGGGCAGGCGGTTCGGCATCCGGTACGTCTGCGCGGCCTCTATCGCCTACGCGCCGCCCGGCGTCTTCACGCTCTCCGCCCGCGTAATCGGCACAAAGACCGGAACGGCCCGATTCAACGGCGAAGCCTCCGGCCCGATAGCGTCTATGGAAGACCTTACGCGGCTCGTTGACGCGCTCGTGGGAAGTATGTTTGGCGGGCGCGGCCCCGATGCGCAAACCGAGCCGGCTGTGCCGGAGCCGCCCGCCCCGTCCCCGCCGGCATTGCCGTGGCAAGAAGGCAAGCGCATAGTGGCTGTTTACATGGCCGGAGAGGAACCACGGGGCGCCCGCGGCGTGCACAACATAGTAGGCGGCGAATTAGCCCGCGTCATGAGCGAGAGCGACAAATACACCGCCGTTGACCGGACGGAAACCATCCTCGAACAGTTAGACCGCGAGCACGTCTATCAGCGCAGCGGGGCTGTTGACGACGCTCAGATAAAAGCCATCGGGCATCAATTAGGCGTGGAATATTTATGCATATCCAACATAAACGCCGTTGGGAAAAAATACTATTTGGACACGCGCTTGGTTGACGTGGTTACCGCCGAAATCGCGCGCTCCGTTACCGCTACCAGCAGCCTGAAAGACGCTAATGAGATGACGCGCGCGGGGCGCGAAATCGCCCTTGAACTGTTGGAAGCCGACAAAACACGTACGCAACGCGTGCGGCGTAAGAAAATATTCCGCTATACCGCCATCGGTTTGGATGTTTTAGGCGCGGGCGCGCTGGCGTATGGGATTATGGAAAACGGCAACGTGGTAAAGAACAAAAAAAGCGTAACGAATGTCAACGCGCCGAAGAACGCGGGTCGCGTTGACGAGGGGTATATCAAAAACGGCCCGGAAGCCGGCCGCGCCGCGACAAGGCGCAACGCCGCGTACATAGCGGGTGGCGCGTTCATCGCCGCGGGGGTGTCCGTTCATATTGTTTTTTAGGGGTTTACTTCAATCACAAGGAGAACATAAAATGAAAAACATCAACTCAATTTTTTTATTCGCGTTTATCGCCGGGCTTTTGACCTGCGAAAAGGTGCCCGACTACTGCGGCAACGGCGCGCTTTACAGCCCCGGCAAGGCGTTCTGCTTCGGCGGCTACCCGTACGGCCTGTGCAACGGCAGGGAGTACAACCCGCTCACCAACGGCTGCGCCCCGATTACCGGCGACGTCGGCACGCGATGCCTGAACGATTCGATAGTTCCGAGCGGCACGCCGTGCGGCGGATATACCCTCGCAACGGCCGCTATCCCCGAAGCCGGCGGCAACGTAACGCGCACCCCGGACAAGCCAACCTACAACGCCGGGAATCCGTTGATTCTGTCCGCCGCCCCGGAGCCGGGGTACGCATTCGTCGCTTGGGTCGGCGCGATAGACTCCAACAACGCCGTGGTAACTTATACAATGGCCGGGGGCAACCCGTTAGTTTCCATAGCGGCCATATTCAAGCCGACAGCCACGGGCAAACTTATAATTATAACGGAAGCGTTCCCAAAAGAGGGTGGAACCGTTTCCCGCAACCCGGACAGGGAAACCTACAACGTCGGAGATACGGTAAGGGTAACCGCCGCGGCAAAACCCGGCTACGCGTTTGACGGCTGGGCGGGAGCGTCGGTGTCTAAAAATGATACTGTATCTGTCAGGATGAACGAAAGCAAAACGCTTGTGGCCGTGTTTAAGCCGGAAACATATAAACTCGGCGCCGCCGCAATCCCGGCGGACGGCGGCGCGATATTTATCAACGGCACCGCGCTGCCAACGGGCGAACAGCGGGAAGTCGGGGCGGAAGTAGAGGCCACGGCAAGGGCGGCGGACGGATATGTGTTTGTCAACTGGTCGGGAGCGGCGTCGGGGACGGCTAACCCCGTGACGGTTGCTATTAACGGGAATAAAACGCTCACGGCAAATTTTAAGCGGCAAGGCGTAACGCCGCCGGGCGGTGGAGACGTTGAGTTTGTAATCATAGGAGGAAAAGCGTGGATGTCTAAGAATTTGAACATACAGACAGCGAATTCATACTGTTATAATAATAGCCTCGATAGTTGCGCGAAATACGGGCGGCTTTACACGTGGGCGGCGGCGAAAGCGGCTTGCCCGTTGGCGGGGGCGGGGTGGAGGTTGCCATCGCGCGCGGATTGGGACGCGTTGGCGACGGCGGCTGGCGGAGCACCTTTTGCCGACAGGAATTTGAAGTCAACATCCGGTTGGAATAATAATGGGAATGGAGCGGATGCGTACGGTTTTTCGGCTCTGCCGGCCGGCGGCCGCGGCGGCCGGGGCTCCGATGGCAGTTTCGACGGTGCCGGCGACTACGGCTTTTGGTGGACGGCCGAGGAGGACGGTTCCGAGGGCGCATATCTCCGGGTCATGGCCTATTACCACGGCGGCTTGGGCGAGAGCACGATCAACAAGAGCTACGCGTTTTCTGTTCGTTGTGTTGGGGATGATGACATTACATCTGCCACCTACACGCTCACAACTACCGCAAACCCGTCGGCGGGCGGAACCGTCACCCGCAATCCCGATGCAACAAGTTACAGCGCGGGGACGACGGTAACGGTAACGGCGACGCCCGCGAGCGGGTACACGTTTGCGGGGTGGTCGGAGGCGGCGACGGGCATGGCAAATCCCATAACGGTAACGATGGACGGGAGTAAGAATTTGACGGCGAATTTCACGCAGAGTACGATGCCGCCGGGCGGAGGTGTGGATGGAGATGTAGAGTATGTAACGATAGGTGGCAAGAAGTGGATGTCGAAGAATTTGAATGTGGAGACGGCGAATTCATACTGTTATAATAATAGCCTCGATAGTTGCGCGAAATACGGGCGGCTTTACACGTGGGCGGCGGCGAAAACGGCTTGCCCGTTGGCGGGGGCGGGGTGGAGGTTGCCATCGCGGGCGGATTGGGACGCGTTGGCACAAGCGGCAGGCGGTCAGAAAGATGATGATAGCTGGCCGGAATGGCATGATTGGGAATTGACTGGAAGGAATTTGAAATCAACAAGCGGTTGGAATTGGAATGATTACAATGACGAGAGCGGGAATGGTACTGACGTGTACGGTTTTTCGGCTCTGCCTGCGTGGGGTGGTCCATTTGCCGGGAAAAGCGGCACCTGGTGGGTGTCTGAGGAGTACGAGTACGATGCCGATAGCGCGTATGCCATAGAGATATCCTACCATTCCGACAAACTGTACGAGGCTGCGGCCGGCAAGAGCGACGCGCTCTCGGTTCGTTGTGTGGGGGACTGAAGCGCGTTGCGGCTAAAAGCCATTCAAAATAATCTTTTTCGAACAGTTGGCTTCCCGGCGAACTACCGAGAAATCCTCGATAGTTGATTCTTCATACAGTTCGTTTTCGGCGTAGATGTTTTTCAAATGCAGGCCTATGGCGAGTTCTATGAGTTCCGGTTGCTCGATTTTGGGCAGGCCGGGGGAGCCGTCGGAGGGGGTGGCGCCGGGGGCGAATGGCTCGGTGGTTTCGGCGGCGGAAAGATTTTTATTTTTTCCTTGCTTTTCGGCGCGGAATCGCTTATATTATCAGTAGTGGGGAGTGTTCGAGCATTACGGCTATCCGTGTTACCTCTTTTGGGGCTAACTCCGTACCCCGGGCCGTCGCTCTCCATGTTTATAAAATTATGTGTATAGCATCTACTTTCTAATCCTGACGATAACTTCAAGTCGCGAATTTGTATTTTTATCGGTATATCAACCCCACCAATATTAGCGTTGTTCACGAAGTAATGGAACTGTGGGATGTTGTCGCGCTCCCTATCGGAACGGTTCGCCTCGCTATAAGCATACGTAGCGTTTTCAAGTAATGGTTTCAGGTACTCAAAGGTGGCCGCTTTCTCCGATGACATTCTCCACCCAACAGACTTATTCCGCCCATCGTTCTCAAACGATACTTCGATTATTCCTTCCTTGACGGCAACATCTATTTTTTTGCCTTTTAGCGTGTTGTCATAATAGTCTTTAATGGCCGCAATAAGTTTTATTTCAGGGTTAGCCTTTATGGAATCAATATCCCCTTTATATTTGAGGGGAACGCTGCTCAGCTACAGAAGTTTTTTCCAGATTCGGAGATTCGCGTCCCGGTATTTATACCCAACACCGCCACAGCCTCCTTATCCGTCGAGTCCAACTCCCTAAAGTTTACTTTGTTGAATATTACCATGCCGGAGGGGGACGCTTCCCTATCCCTATCCGCGGGGTGCGCCATCTATATGGTGCGCCGGGTGGTTACGGTGGAGCCGGAAACGCCGGAAAAACCATCCATTCCATAACAGTACCAAAAAGCAAGGAATATTTAATAATTATTTAACCCGCCGAACCCGAACAGAAAGCGGACGGAGAGGGCGCGGGGGAGCGCTCCGCCTCCAAAAGGGCGATGTACTTGCTGGACAGTTCCTCGTTTCTTTCGATTAACTTGTTGATTAATGAACGCGATTCGGTCAGTTCGGCGGATAGACGGGCGACCTCAGCTTTAATTTCGGATAATTCAGCCTCGGCGGTTCCTTTCTCTTTATACACCACGTCAAGAGCCTCATGCACAGTGACTTTTCGGGTTACCATCGTATCTGTATCCATTTCCTCAATACCATCACCGCCGCCGCAAAGAAGATACTGCTCGGACACACGAAGCAGTTTGGCTAATTGGGGGATTTTATCCATTCTAGGATCGTTACCTTTCCCCCATAAAGATACCGAGGATTGGTTGATTCCAAGCCTTTCAGCAAGCGTTGTTTGGGTAAATCCCTCTCTTTTGGCAAGATATAAAACCCGTTCCCCGACCGTCATCCTAACCTCGCTATGATATTTACGCATAAAAAATATTAAAAAAATTGCACTATTGGCAAAACGCATATATTTTTATTATAGAATATGTGTTTTGTGCATAATAACCTATACAAAGGAACCTTAACCATGCTTAAACACCAATTCAAACTCGCTCTCGCCAGCGCCGGCTTGACCCAGCTCGGTTGGGCCAACCGGAACGGCGTCCATCAGTCCGCCGTCTCAAACGTCTTGACCGGCAACCTGAAGTCCGCCCCCGTCGAGCGGTTAATGCGGGCGTTCATCGCGGAGACGCTACCCCAACTGGAGGCTGAACTGGCGGCGATGAGAGCGGCCTAAGCCCGCCGCCTTATAAATATAATGTTTTGGCAGCAAGGCTATGAAAAAAAGTTACCCGTCGGCATGGGGTCGGTGGGGGGGAGTACCAACAAAAACCTAAAGGGAGGGTGTTATGGGAAAGTACGCTTGGCCGAAAGAGTTCTCGGTGGCTAACTATTACGAACTCTGGGACAGGGTCGGGGAGATGTACCAACGCATATTAGAGCTGTTAGCGGCGCTGTATGTGGATTGCGGCATTAGCACGGATAAGCTGCCAGAGAACGAGTTTTTCCGCCTCCAGGCAAACTTATCCACTTTTTTGCAGACCATTCATTGGTGTAGAGATTTGGGCAAATACCCTAACAATTACGCCAAGCACTTCCAAACGCTCCCTGAACTAATTAAGGCATTTAGCGGGGGGGATAACGATGCCCGCTAAAAAAACAACCCAAGAGCCTACCGCCGCTGATGCGGCGGCCGACTTCGCCGTCGTGCCGATTTCCGCGCTTGACCCCAACGACAACCGCGAACTGGACGAGGAGCTCGTGGAGCGCGCCATGCTTAGCATTGGGCAGTTTGGCCAGTTGTCGCCTATCATAGTGAGCCGCGACAACGAGATACTCGACGGCGGGCACCGCTACGAGGCTTGCAGGCGGCTGGGGCACGAGAGCATCGCTGTCGTCTATCGGGACGGGCCGAAAATGGCGATACGGATACAGGCCAACACCGTGCGCAAGGACTTGAATTTCAACCAGCGGCTTGAGGCGGCGAAGTGGGTGGAGGAGAACTGCGTGAGGCCGCGGGGACGGCCCAAAAAGGTGGATAATGTAGATAAAGTAGACGCCGGAGAAGTCAAAAAGGTGCACCTTTTTCGGGCAAGGCACGGGATGCTGTCGTTGAATACGGCATCTACCCCAGCCACCGCATCTACGATGAGGCCAAAACCATTAAGGATAAGTGCATCGACCGCGTCATAGAGTTGATAGACGCCGGGGCTATCTCGTATGACTACGCGTACAAAAAGATAGCCATGAAGGTCCCCCGCGACAAGCAAAAGTCTTTCCTCAACCAAATAGGCGTGGGGGACGACGATGCGGATGTCGAGCCGAAAGCCGCAAAAAAGGCTGTCCGCGAAGCGCGGAGAAAAGCGCGCGCCAAGAAACACGGCATCCCCGCGAACCCGCTGGCCCCCGCCAACGAAGCCGATAAGTATATGGTGGTCCGCGTTACCCCCGACTGGCTGAGCGAGTCGATGGACGACCTGAAGGCGCTCCCGGTCGGCGATTTCCTTATTGATGATGGGGTGGTCTGCGTCGTTGCCCCGAATTACGCAATCGGTGACGCCGCGGAACTGATTATGGCGTGGAAGTTTCACATCCGCGGCATAATGACGGTTCACGACGGCCAAATGCGCGATAATTCGCCGTATGAGATGTTCGCGGGGCTGACATGGCATATGCTCGTCGGCACTCGTCACAAAAAGCAACGAATCAATACCGCCTACAAAATCAATCCGGTCGCCTGTGTTGAAGACCCCGCCGCCGAGGCCATAATGCAAACTTCCATGTTGTTTGCGACCAACCTAAAGATGGATGGCCGTCGGCTTGACATATCGGCAACCGAAGACGACCATGACGGGGATTGGGTAACGTGGAAGAAGAAGTATGGCGATGCCGGCAGCGGCGCGGCGTAACAATCCTTAAACGAGGTTCTGGGCATGAATGGCATAACGGTAAAAGAGGCCGCGGGCTTGCTCGGCATGGATGAACAGGCGGTGTACGCTAAATACTCCGCTTTGGGGGCGCTGTTTGGGCAAGGCGCTGGGCGGTTGCGCCTGTCCTCGTTGCCGCCCGATGTCCAGGCGCGATTTAGGGGCACGCCGGCCCCCCAATGCGGTCCCGAACCCGCCCCGTCCGAGCCATCCCCCGCGGCCCCGCTCGCGCTCGACGCCGCGTCGTCCCTGACCGCCGAGGCTTACGTCAAAGCCCCCGACCAC
>JAITCM010000076.1 GCA_031283085.1 Chitinispirillales bacterium
CGATGAACGGCTTGGGGCCGCCGCCCTGCCCGCCCCCGTTACCGCCCGTGCGAATATCCATACAGCCCCCTGTCCCGTATGTACCCCAACACAGCGTCCGGTATCAAAAATTTGCACGAGCGCCCCTTGCCCAAATACCCGCGCAACATAGTGGAACTCGAACCCCACATCGGCCCCGGAAACTCCCGTATGTCCGCCGCGGCAAGCGCTTCCGGGCGCTCTAACGCATAGCCCGGACGGTACGCAACGCAGAATGTTACCCGCGCCGCAATCCCTTCGTAAGAGCGCCACTTGGCTATCTCCGGCAGGTTGTCCGTACCTATGATAAAATAAAACTCCGCGCCCGCGTACAGTTCGCCCAGTTCGCTTAACGTGTCGATAGTATATGAGTACCCCCCGCGGCGCAACTCCCCGTCCCAAACGCCGCACCCCTCAACCCCCTCAAGCGCCAGTTTGAGCATATTCAGGCGGTCGTCGGGGGAAACGGCCACGACGGGCTTGTGGGGCGGCGCGCCGCTGGGTATGAATATCACCTCATCAAGCCCAAAATGCTCCTTTGCCAGGAGGGCGACGGCAAGATGGCCGCAGTGCACCGGGTCAAAAACCCCGCCGAGTATGCCGATACGCCGACCGCAAGACATGGTGTCAATAAACCCCGTTCATTATTATCGACATTATCAACCGCGCACAAGCGCGGGCGGCAGATTGCCGCCTCTACGAACCGTTATTAATCACGACCTTCCGCCGAACAGCCTCAATACGCGCCCTGAGCCCATCATCAAACGCCGCGGCGTCCAACTCCCCCACCTCCTCCGCCGCCTCACTGTCGCGCTGCAGAACGACCAGCATCTCCGCCATCCCCACAACCGCCTCCGCCGCGAACTTGGACTCCGGGTACTCGGAGAGCACCGCCCTGTAGTAAATGAGCGCGGCGTTATGCTCCTTCTGCTTGCGGTAGAAGAGCGCGTTGTTTAACTCCTTCTCCGCCAGTTTATTTAGCGACTGCGCGTAGAGAGCCCTGGCGCTGTCGGCATAGGCCCCGTTGGGGTAGAGGTCAACGTAGTCGTTGAAGAGGCGCATGGCCTCCTTAGTCTCCGTCTGGTCGCGGAAGGAGGGCAGCGACCGCAGGTAGCGAATATGGGCTACCCTGAAGTGCGCCTCATCCACAAAGGGGGAACGCGGAAACTCGCCGTAGAGCGCCTCGAACTCCGCCCGCGCCTCGTCGTACTGCTTCTGGCGGAGCTGCGAGAGCGCCGCGTAGTAGTAAACGCTGTCCATGACCGGGGAGCCACCGCACTGGAACTTGATATCCTCCAGTATGCGGACGGCATCGGCATAGTTCTTCTTCTCCATGCGGCCCGCCGCGGCCCGCAGCCGCTCGGAGCAGTTGTACAGCCCCTTCTTCACGAGCTTTTTTGACGATACGTCGGAGCACGAAGCCGCCAAAGAGAGCGCCGCAACGGCGGCAACGGCGGCAATCGTCTTAATCTTCCTATTAATAATGTGCAAGGCAATGCCCTCCGGGGTTGCGGGTGAGCGGTTTGAACCGAATCTAAAACCTAAAATAAATCATGGCGGGGGGTAAAGCAAACACTCCTCAAAAAATTAGGCCGGCTCAGCCACCGGTGGCCAGCCATTTTTCGATATAAAATATAACGGCTACGCCGTTATATTTTATTCCGCTACCCACCCTACGGGGGGTTCAAACCCCCCGTAACGCCCCCCATAAACATGCGCCGCTTCGCGGCGCGGTACGTCAACCCCTACCGACAATGCCCCACCAGCGAATCCGAGAATGAGGCACGCACCTCCTTGTTTGGGAAATCAAGCGTATATATGCCCATTTCATCATCGTAGTCGGAAATCGTTAGATAACCGGACTGGTACAACGACACTTCGGGCATCATGCCATCCAATTCGTATGTGTCGAAAGCATCGAGCCGTGCACACATATTGTTCATATTCGTGATATTGATATTTTTCTTTTCGAGCAACTTCACAAGAAAAGAGGGCGTTCCGCGTTCATACCAATAGTTCGAGAATTCTCCGCCGTCGTAAAAATGATTGAGCAGGCTGGATTGGTTATATTTCCACAAAAAAAATTAGCGGTCGCCGCACCCAACACACACAACACAGGGCGAGCCTTTCGGCCCGCCCTTCAAAAAAATCCACATACGCAAACCCGCGCGCCGGCTACACCTTCATCGCCGCCATATGCTTGAGCTGCTCGATTTTCGCGGTCACGTCCTTCTGCGCCGTTTCGACTAAACGCTTGGAGGCGTCGGGGCTGCTCTTCTGCAGGATTTTGTACCTGTTCTCCCCGTAGACGTAGTCCGAAAGGGCGATGGTCGGGTCCTTGCTGTCGATTTCGAGCGGGTTCTTGCCCTCAAGCGCCAGCGACGGGTTGTAGCGGTAGAGCGGCCAGTGGCCCGACTCGACCGCCTTCTTCTGCTCGCCGTAGCCGTTAATCATGTTGATGCCGTGGGCGATGCAGTGCGAGTAGGCTAAGATGAGCGCCGGCCCGTCGTAGGCCTCGGCCTCCGCGAACGCCTTGATAACCTGGTTCTGGTTCGCGCCCAACGCCACGCGGGCCACGTAGATGTACCCGTAGCTCATCGCTATCATGGCCAAATCCTTCTTCTTAATCGGCTTGCCGCTCGCCGCGAACTTCGCCACCGCGCCCATGGGCGTAGACTTGGAAGCCTGGCCGCCGGTGTTCGAGTAAACCTCGGTGTCGAGCACCAGGAGCTTGACGTTCCTCCCCGCGGCCAAAACGTGGTCGAGGCCGCCGTAGCCGATGTCGTAGGCCCAACCGTCGCCGCCGAGAGCCCAAACGGACTTCTTCACAAGGTAGTCGATGACGCTGACCAACTCCTTGCTCGTCTCGTCGGCGCCTTTCTTGAGCAACTCTTTCGCCTTGGCGACGCGCCCGCGCTGTGCCTCAATCTGCTCGTTGGAGGACTGGCCGGCGCTCAGAATGTCGCCGAGGACGGCTTTGAGCTCCGACGAACCGGAGGCGGATACCTTTTGGGCGAGTTCCTTCGCGTACTCCGCGAACTTGTCTACCGAGAGGCGCATGCCGTAGGCAAGCTCGGCGTTGTCCTCGAAGAGCGAGTTGTTCCACGTGGGGCCGCGCCCGTCGTCGCGCTTCGCGTAGGGCGTGGTGGGCAGGTTGCCGCCGTAGATTGACGAACAGCCCGTTGCGTTGGCGATGTAGAGCCTGTCGCCGACAAGCTGCGTGAGCAGTTTGACGTAGGCCGTCTCGCCGCAGCCCAAACACGCGCCGCTGAACTCGAAGAGCGGGCGGACGAACTGGCTGCCCTTGACGGTGGCGATTTTATATTTCGCCGGGTCGGTTTCGGGGAGCTTTAGGAAGAAATCCCAGTTGGCGGCCTCGGTGGCGCGCAACGGGCTCTGATGCTCCATCTTGAGGGCGGCGTCCTTCTTCTCCTTGACGTTGACGGGGCAGTTCTTAACGCACAGACCGCAGCCCGTGCAGTCTTCGGGGGCCACCTGCAGCGTGTACTTCAGCCCGGCAAGCTCCTTGCTGCCCTTTGTCTCCGCCGATTTGAACGTGGCCGGGGCGCCGCTCAACAGCTTCGCGTCGTAGGCCTTGGGCCTGATGCAACCGTGCGGGCAGATGAGCGAACAGCTGCCGCACTGTATGCACCCCTCCGGGAGCCAAACGGGGATTTCCACGGCGATGTTGCGCTTCTCGTACTGCGTGGTGGCGGAGGGCCAGGCGCCGTCGGAGGGCATGGCCGAGACGGGGAGAGACTCGCCCTCCTGCTTGATGATTGCCGCCGTAACGTTCTTGACAAAGTCGGGAGCGCCGTCCGAAACCGCCTTTCGCTCCTCTATGGGGTTGGTCGTGGAGGACGGGTAACTGACCTGCTGTATCCCGGCCAGCGCCCTGTCTATGCAACTGATGTTTTTGTTGACCACATCGTCGCCTTTCTTCTTGAAAGTCTTCTTTATGGCATCCTTGATGTGTTCGATGGCGACCTTCTCGTCAATCACCTTGGAGATCTCGAAGAACGCGGTCTGCATAATCGTGTTGATAAGGTTGCCCAGCCCGACGTCGCGGGCTATTTTGAGGGCGTCTATCACATAGAACTTGACTTTCTTGTCGATAATCTGCTTCTGCACCCGCCCCGGCAGCTTGCCCCACACCGTGTCCTTATCGTACTCGGAGGTGAGCAGGAAGACGCCGCCGTCCTCCAGATTCTTCAGCATATCGTACTTCTCCACGAATGTGAAGTTGTGGCAGGCCACGAAAGTGGCGCGGCTGATGAGGTAGGGGCTGCGGATAGGCTTCAACCCGAAGCGCAGGTGTGAGACCGTAATCGTTCCCGCTTTCTTCGAGTCGTAGACGAAGTACCCCTGCGTGTAGTTCTCCGTGGTGTCGGAGATGATTTTCATGCTGTTCTTATTGGCGCTGACCGTGCCGTCGGAGCCCAGCCCGTAGAACAGGGCGCGGTGGACGTCCTTGGTCTCCGTGGTGAACGAGTGGTCGAAATCCAGCGACGCCTTTGTTACGTCGTCGTTGATACCTATAATAAAGTGGTTCTTCGGCTTGTCCTTGCCCAATTCGTCGAACACCGCCTTGGCCATAGCCGGCGTGAACTCGGCGGAACCCAGCCCGTAGCGCCCGCCCACGACCCGCGGCATCGCCTTGAACTTGGGATTGTCGCTTTCAAGCGACTCGCCGATGGCGGTGCGGACGTCTTCGTAAAGCGGCTCGCCCAAAGACCCCGGCTCCTTCGTCCTGTCGAGCACGGCGATTTTCTTGACCGAAGCCGGCAAAGCGGCGACGAGCGCGGCGGCGTCGAGCGGGCGGAAGAGGCGCACCTTCAGCACGCCGGCCTTATCGCCCTTCGCGTTGAGGAAGTCGGCGGTCTCGTGAACCGTGTCGGCGCCCGAACCCATGATGACGATAACCTTCTCCGCGTTGGGGTCGCCGGCGTAGTCGAAGAGGCGGTACTGACGCCCGGTCAGCTTGGCGAACCTGTCCATGTACTTTTGCACGATGGCCGGGCACTCCGCGCAGTATTTGTTGACCGTCTCGCGCCCCTGGAAGTAGACGTCCGGGTTCTGCGCCGTGCCCTTGATGTAGGGATGGTCGGGCGACATGGCGCGCGCGCGGAAGTCGCGGACAAGGTTCATATCAATCATCGCCCGCATCTCGTCAAAGGTAAGCTCGTGGATTTTCTGCAATTCGTGGGAGGTTCTGAAGCCGTCGAAGAAGTGCACAAACGGCACCCGCGCCTCAAGCGTGGCGGCGTGGGCGATGAGGGCGAAGTCCATGGCCTCCTGCACGTTGGTGGAGGAGAGGAGGGCGAAGCCCGTCTGCCGCACCGACATCACGTCGCTGTGGTCGCCGAAGATGGAAAGCCCCTGGCACGCCAGCGCCCGCGCCGACACGTGGAAGACGGTGGGCGTCAGTTCGCCGGCTATCTTGTACATATTCGGTATCATAAGCAGAAGCCCCTGCGACGCCGTGAAGGTGGTGGTCAGCGACCCCGCGCAGAGCGCCCCGTGGACGGCGCCCGCCGCCCCGCCCTCGGACTGCAGCTCGGAGACCTGCGGAATCGTCCCCCAAATGTTCTTCTCCCCGGCGGCGGACTTCTCGTCGGAAATCTCGCCCATGCCGGAGGAGGGCGTGATGGGGTAGATGGCGATAACCTCGTTTACCGCGTGCGCGACGTGGGTTGTGGCCGAGTTACCGTCGTGCGGTACCATCTTTTTTGAATCGGACATAGCTTACTCCTGTGCTTTTGGGTGTTTATAGGTGAATTAAAGGTTAAAATCAAGGTCAAAATTAACTTATTAATATAAATTATCGGCGCGCGGCGAGGCAAGGGTAATTAAAAAAACTTTGCCGGGGAGTACCCGAATACGGAGGCGCGGAGGCTGAAGCCGGCGAAGGGCAGGGGCCGCAACGGTTAAAAAATTAAATGATTAAAGATTTTCCGGAATTAACCGATAAAGATAAAAGGATGGATTTTTAACGGCTCGTTAAAAACTAAAAACAAGGGAGGCTGTATGGATATGCTGTCTATGGCGTTGGGTTCCCCGCGAATGCCCGATGCGGTCAGCCGCGCCGTAATAGAACCAGGCGCCAAGATGACCGAACTGGCCGAGAAGATGCTCAAGGCCGGTTTGGAGGTAGCGGTCAAGGGTCTCGAGATGGGCAAGGGCGAGCTAATTGATGTCGTCGGCTGACTCCGTTCCGGCGAAATCGGTTTAAACGGTTTTTCTCGCTAAATACTTCCGCCGTTTATTATATTTGGTAGCTCGGCGATTTAGCGGTCTTGCGCCGCTATCGCCGCCGGCTATCCGCATATAATGGACGAAAACTCAAAGCATAAAAGATTCGGCAAGGATTTGACCGAGGGCAGCGTCCCGCGGCACCTGCTCCACCTCGCGGTGCCCATGCTGCTCGCGAACCTGCTCGGCACGAGTTACAGCATAGTAGACGCCATCTGGATAGGCCGTTTTGTGGGCAAGGAGGCCATCGGCGCGGTGGCTGTCAGCTTTCCGGCCATATTCATCTTTATAGGCGTGGCCGCCGGCGCCACAATGGCGACCACGGTACTGGTCTCGCAGTTCTACGGCGCCCGCAATCAAAGTATGCTGAGCAAGACCATAGGCACGTCTTTCGCCCTGACGCTGATTCTGGGCGTGTTCTCCACCGCCGGCGGGATACTCGCCGTTAGCCGGATACTGACCGTGCTCGGGACGCCGGAAACGGTCTTCCCCCTTGCCGAGTCGTACCTGAAAATCACGTTCCTGAGCCTGCCGGTCATGTTCATGCACTTCCTGGTGAGTTCCGTCCTTCGCGGCATGGGCGACACTAAGACGCCGCTCTACTTCATGGCGGTCGGCGTGACGCTCAACGCCATCCTCGACCCGCTGATGATAATCGGCATCGGCCCCTTCCCCAAGATGGGTTTGGACGGCGCGGCGTGGGCATCGCTCATCTGCCCGATAATCGGCCTGGTATTATGCGTAGCCTACCTGTGGCGTAAAGGCGGGGCGCTGACCGCCGGGGTTAAGTTTTTCTCCATAGACGCGAATATCGCGAAGCTAATCGCCAGGATAGGCTTCCCGTCGATGATACAGCAGACGTCGATATCCTTCGGGATAGCCGCCGTGACCTCGATAGTGAACTCTTTCGGCGCGGCGGCGATAGCGGCCTTCGGCGCCGGCGGGCGCATAGACTCCGTGGCCTTCCTGCCGGCGCAGTCGATAGGCCTTGCCGTCTCCACCCTAAGCGGCCAAAATATCGGGGCGGGGCGCTACGACAGAATCCCCACCGTCTTCAAGTGGGGCGTGATAATGACCTCCTGCATAACGGTCTCCCTGGCGATAATGTTCCTGTCAATACCGGAAATCCTGATGACCCCGTTCACGACCGACCCGGAGGTGATAGAGATAGGCAAGGGCTACCTGCGCATAGCCGCGCCCGCCATCTCATTCTTCGCGATAATGTTCGTCTCCAACGGAGTGATAAACGGCGCCGGCCACACGCTGACCACCCTCATCTTCACGCTGATAGCCGTGTGGGGCATCAGAATACCCTTCGCGGCAATCCTTTCTCGCGGCAGCCTCGGCGTTAAAGGCGTGTGGGTTTCCTACGCCGTCGGATTCAGCTTCACCATGTGCGTAAGCCTGCTCTGGTACCGGTCGGGGCGGTGGAAGAAAGCGGTCGTGAGGCATAAGGCGGCCGATACCGCCTGAAAAAATCACAGTTCGGATTGCCTTTTATTATTTTATTACACGGTTAATATATTGCTAACGCGATTGTTTACGGACAGGAAAGTAAAAAATGAAGATAGTGGCCGACAAGCAAATCTACAAGGTTGAAGAAGCCTTTGCCGACTTGGGCGAGGTTACCGCGGTCCCCGGGGGGATGATATCGCGGGAGCTGCTTTCCGACGCCGATATTCTCCTCGTCCGCTCCGTCACGCGGGTAAACGCCGCTCTCCTTGAGGGGACGCCGGTCAAGTTCGTGGCCAGCGCCTCCATAGGGGTCGACCACGTTGATACCGTTTTTTTGCGCGAGAGCTGCGTTGGGTTTGCGCACGCGCCCGGTTCCAGCGCCAACTCCGTGGCGGAGTACGTCGCGGCGGCGCTTATCGAGATATGCGCCGGGAGCGGACGGTCCCCGCGCGATACCGCGCTCGGCATCATCGGCGCCGGAAACGTGGGCAGCATAGTCTGCGCCCTGGCCGGAGCGCTCGGCATGGAGTGCGTACTCAACGACCCCCCCAAAAAAGCCTTTACAGGGAGCGAGGTGTACCGCCCGCTCGAAGAGGTTCTCGAACGCTGCGACGTCGTCTCGCTCCACGTGCCGCTCATCGAATCGGGGGAGGGCTCCACCTACCATTTGGTCGACGGCGATTTCGTCTCGCGGATGAAGAAGGGCGCGGCGCTCATTAACACGTCGCGCGGGCGGGTCATAGACGAGAAGAGCTTCAAATCCGTCCGCTCGCGCCTCGGCATGGTGGCGCTCGACGTCTTTGAGAGGGAGCCGGCGATAAACGTGGAGACGCTGAGCGTGGCCGACATCGTCACGCCGCACATCGCCGGATACTCGCTCGACGGGAAATTGCGCGGGACCGACATGATATACCGCGGCGCGGCGGCGTTCTTCTTCAAGGAGGCGCGGTGGGAGGCGGACTCGTCCGACCTGCGTCTCCAGAAACGCGGCATTGACCTGCGGAATTCAAATGACCCTGTAAGCGACGGCATCAGGGGCGCCTACCCCATAATGGCCGACGTCGAGCAGTTCCGGCGCATCTACTCTATCCCCCAGGACGGGCTTGTAAAGTTCTTCGAGGGCCTGCGCGCCGATTACCCAAAGCGGCTTGAGTTTCCCCACTTCAAGTTGACAATATCGGAAAGTCAGCAAGCGGCGGCGGAAGTCCTTACGGGACTGCGGTTTGAGGTGGAGACGGCTCCTCCTTAGGCTCGCTCTCGATGTACTTGATTTTCCGTATGGCGATGCTGTTGAGTGGGTCGATGTCGGTGATTTCCCTGTAGAGGGAGAGCGCGGTGGCCCTGTCGCTTATCCGTTCGTAAGCCGCCGCTAACTGCAGTAATCTGCGGACGTTTTTCCTGTCGCCCTCAAGCGACGCCTCAAAGTACCGGATAGCCTCCTTGAACATCTCGTTTTCCACGCATACGAGGCCAGCCTTGTAGTTGGCTTCGCTGTGCGACGGGTTGTATTCGAGCGCCTTCATGAACTCCGCCAGAGCGTTTTCGTTATCGCTCAGGAGTGTTCTGTACAGCTCGCCCAGGTTGTATAGCGTATTGTAATCCGACGGGTTCAGGGCCAGGGCGGTTTGGTACGACCGCAGCGCCATATCCGCGTCTTGCTCGTAGTAGTAGAGCATGCCGAGGCGAGCGTGTGCCCGCACGTTGAGCGGGTCATTGACGAGCACCTGCCGCAGGAACAGCTTGGCGTTTTTGTAGTCGCCGTTGTTTTCGAAGTATCTGGCGAACTGGTACTTGGTCTCAAGATAGCTGGAGTCGGCCTCAAGAGCGCGGCGGAAGAATCTCTCCGCGGTGGGTGAGCGTGTCTGCGTGGCGGCCTCCATCTCGCCCATGAAGCAGAGGGCCTCGGCGTTGTTCGGGTTGCGGTTCAGGACCTCCCTCAGGGTGTTCGAACTTTCGTCGTAGCGCTTGACGTTGTACAGAGCGATAGCTTTGCGGACCTGCAAGCTCGGCAGGAGCGAGTCGTTGATTTTTGGGATGAGGCGGTCGGCGGTTCCGACGGCGTCGCCGAAATCCCCGATTTCGACCTGTGCCTTCACAATGTTGTAGAGGGCGTTTACGACGGTTTTTCCTTCCTTGTCCTTAGCCGCCGCCGCGATTCGCCGCAAGTGCGGGAGCGCCGAGCCCGGCCTGCCCGACTGCATATAGCGCTGAGCCGCAATTTCGTGCGCCTCAATGTCAAACGCGGTCACCTCCGGCGAGAAGGTCTCGGCGTTCGCGCCGGAAAGCACCGGCGGCGCGGCCTTGGCCTTCTCCGCCGTGAAGTAGCTGTACGCCCAAAAACCGGCAATCATGAGCACGCAGATAACGGTCAGGAAAGTCATGGCCTTTACGACAAACCGCGACTCGGCGTCGCTTAGACCCATTGACGACAAAAATTTTTTTTTCGGTGTCGGCATAATTGTACAAAATACTTTATGGGCGTATGAAACGCAAGAATTAATGCCGGGCTGGCGTTTATTTCAAAATTCAAGAAGTTTTCAGTGAGGTTAAAAACCCGCAAAATATGTTGGGCCGCCCACCCATATATTATATTGTGCATAGAGAGGTGGGGACCGCACCAATGTCAAAGAACCCGCTTGATTAGGTATGTGCCGGACGTAAAGTATCGTGAACTTATCAACCGTATAATTGAGCAAAAGGAGGAAATCGGTATGGCCGCGGAACTGTTGATGGATATAAGCAATGACCGGGAGGAGCGCGCGCTTAATGAGCCGCAGGAAATTCGAGACCGACCTGACCTCGAACCTCCTGACCGCCGAGGCGAGGGGCGAGATGAGAAGTCGTTTATCTATGGCGGCCAAACTGAAAGCCAAAGGTATGGAAATCAATACAATTATTGAGGTAACCGAGCTCTCCGTTGACGAGATTTTGAAGGCGTGAGTGTGAAGAGTTGTCGAAAGTATATTTACATAGATTTTGAAACAGACCCTATAATATTGAAGATGAACCCCAAAAACCGAAAGTATGTTTTTTTTAATGGTAACGGAGACACAGTATGGCAGACCGTCCGCTAATATCATTCGATTACGCGGTGAAGTACCTTCTCCGCGATAAGGCCGACTATGTGATTTTGAGCGGCTTCCTAAGTGAGCTTATGGGCCGCCGCGTGGAGGTCATAGACATCCTCGAGAGCGAAAGCAACACATCCGTCCCCGACGAAAAGCTCAACCGCGTCGACATGAAAGCGAAACTCGACGATGGCGAACTCGCCGTGTTCGAAATCCAATTCCGCCGGGAATACGACCTGCTCGGCAGGGTACTCTTCGGTGTAAGCAAGGCCATAACCGAACAGGTTAAATCGGGGAAACGGTACAACATAAAGAAGGTATATTCGGTAAATATCGCCTACTCTAACCTTACCGCGAAACGCGAATACCTGTTTTACGGTAAGTTCGGCGGGTTCCACGGTGTCCACTTCGGGGACGAAACCATCCCCTTTGCCCAAGCCGCCGGCAAAAAGTCTAAAAAGACGGTCGAAATCCACCCTGAATACTACCTTATCCTGCCGGAGATGTTCGACGACGAGCTGCGCGGGAAGTTCGACGAATGGGTGTATATCCTGAAACACACCGCTGTCCGCGACGACTTCACGGCCGCCGGGATAGAGGAAGCCAAGGACAAATTAGACTATCTGAAAATGACCCCCGCCGAGAGAAAAGCCTACGATAGATACATGGACAACCGCGGCAGCCTCGACTGCGCGTTTGAGACGGCAAAGGCAGACGGATGGAAAGAAGGCGTGGCCAAAGGCAGGGAACAGGAAAGAGAAGAAATAATCAAACTCATCGAACAGGGACAAACCATAGACGAAATAAAAAAAATACTGACACAAAAATAAAACGACCCTTAACCTAAAACAATTAACAAAAATACACTACCGTCCCATATGAAAATAAAGGCGCTCGTGGAATTGTTAATAATTGGAATTGCGGAAAGTCCCGCTAGGGACGTTACTCTATTAACCGGCGGTTTTAACCGCCGGTTAGGGGAT